>JANPIW010000197.1:0-7201 GCA_031425215.1 Verrucomicrobiaceae bacterium | reverse complement strand
GCGGCGGTGTTGCGCATGGGATCAACCATCACGAAAGGCAGCATCCGTTTTCCCTCGTCGGGAAAGAGCTGGTAAATCTCGCGCATGAGGCGCCGGTTCTCAAAGGCGTAAGGCACATCGTGCAGGCGGTTGTGCTCGTCGCGGATTTCGTTGTTGAGGAAAGCCTTGGTGTCGAGCGCGGTGTGCGAGACAAAAGGAAACACGATCCAGCGATCCACGCCGAGCGCGCGCCCCTCGTCGTGCATGGCGACGAGATGCTGCGCGTAAGGAAAGTCGCCGTGCAGGTAAAACAAGATGTCGGCTCCGACGTGGTTGTGACAATCGATGATCATGGGCGGCGGTGATGGGAATGTGACATCCACGATGAACTTGTTTTTCGGAGAGAACAACCTTTTGTCGTGTCGCCATGCCCTACGACTTTCCCAAATCCCGCGCCCTGTTTGAGCGTGCCCAGCGCAGCATCGCGGGCGGTGTGAACAGCGGCATCCGCAAAATGGAGCAACCTGTGCCGCTCTATTTCGATCACGGCATAGGCTCGCGGCTCTTCGATGTGGATGGCAATGAGTACATCGACTTCCAGATCGGCCAGGGCGCGATTCTTTATGGTCACGCGCCTGAGGGAATGGCGGATGCGATTGCTGACCAGGCGCGCAAGGGCACGCACTGGGCCGCGCAGTCTGAGCTGGAGATCGAGGTGGCGGAGCGGTTGCAGAAGATGATTCCCGGCGCGGAGCGGGTGCGTTTCAACAACTCAGCGACGGAGGTGGTGATGTCCGCGCTGCGACTTGCGCGCGCGCACACGGGGCGGCCGCTGGTTTTGAAATTCGAGGGGCACTATCACGGCTGGTCAGATGAGGGGCTGGTCGGTTTCGCGCCGCCGCCGGACAAATGGGGCGATGACGAAAACCCCACGCGCCTGCATCCGAGCCAGGGCGTGATCCCCGAGGTTCTTGGCGCGTTCGTCGTCGCGCGCTGGAATGATCCCGAGCATCTGCGTCGCCGCGTGGATGAGCATCGCGGCCAGATCGCGGCCATCATTTTCGAGCCGGTGCTCTGCAACACCGGCTGCATGGAGCCGGTGCCCGGCATGATCGAGATGATCCGCGAGCTGTGCGATCGCGATGGCATGTTGATGATCGCGGATGAGACCATCACCGGCTTCCGCTTCGGCGCGGGCTGCGCTCAGACGCACCTCGGATTCACGCCCGATCTGACCATTCTAGGAAAGGCCATCGGCGGCGGCACGCCCTTTGCCGCGCTTGTCGGCAAGGAGGCAGCATTCAATAAGATCATCAGCGGCGGGGTCGTCCACGCTGGCACGCTCAATGCCAATCCGCTCTGCCTCGCCGCATCGAAGTGGTGTCTCGATCAAGTCATTGCGCTAGGCGGCAAACATCCCGCCGAGGTGATCCGCCTCGGAAACAATCTCATGGCCGGGCTGTCCGGTCTCGCGCAGAAGCACAACATCCCGCTGCGACCGCAAGGCCCTGGTCTCGTGTTCCATTGCGCGATGCTGAAACCCAGCGCTTCCGAAGGCCCCATACGCGACTACCGCGATTACGCCAAACGCCACGACGCGCCGCGCTGGGCGCATCTGCGCCGCTGTCTCCTCGAAGAAGGCGTGCGCGCCATCGAGCGCGGCCTCTGGTTCATCAGCCTCGCACACACCGAGACTGACATCGACGAGGCGCTGGTGAAAGCGGGCAGGGCGTTTGAGCGTCATGCCGCCGAGTGGAGATGATGCTGCCGATCCAGCGCCTCGGCATCTCTGTCACCTCGGGAAAAGCGGTGCTCGTAATCGTCTGGCAAATCACGGCCCATGCAATTCTTCGACGCGCACAATCATCTTCAGGACGAGCGGCTGGCGCCCTGGATCGGTGATCTGGTGCAGACGCTCCCACAATGTGGCGTGGCGCGCGCGGTTGTGAATGGCTCGTGTGAGGATGACTGGGATCGCGTGGCACAACTCGCAGAGGCGCATGACTGGATCATCCCGTCCTTTGGTCTGCATCCCTGGTATGTGAAGGAGCGCACACCTGCGTGGTTGGAGAACATGCGCGCGCTGCTCATCCGATTTCCAAACGCGGCCATCGGTGAGATCGGTCTCGACCGCTGGATCGAGACTCCGGACATCGACGCGCAGCAGCAAGTCTTCCGCGCACAGCTCGCGCTCGCCGTGGAACTCGACCGCCCCGCCAGCATCCACTGCCTGCGCGCCTGGGGGCTGCTTGATGAGACATTGCGCTGCGTGCCCTTGCCGCGTCGCGGGTTTCTGCTGCACTCTTATGGCGGACCGGCGGAGATGATCGCAGGCTTTGCAAAGCTGGGCGCCTACTTTTCCATGTCGCCTTACTTCTGTCACGAGCGCAAAGCCGCGCAGCGTGAGGTCTTCAAAACCGTGCCGCTGGATCGTCTCCTAGCCGAGAGTGACGCGCCCGACATGTGGCCGCCTGATAAGATGAATCCGCGCCCGTTGCACGACAGCGCAGGCCGTCCGCTCAATCATCCCGCCAACATCGAAATCAGCTACCGCGCCCTCGCCGAGCTGCGCGGCATCCCGCTTGCAAACATCGCAGCGCAGATCGGGGAAAACTTCACGCGCCTCTTTTTGTAGATGTTCACCGCCGACGCCGCATCACGGTGGCCGCAAGCGCGAGGAGGGTGAGCGTGGTGCGCGATGGCTCGGGCACCACGGCGATGGTGGCGTTTTGGATGTCCATGGTCGTGGGCACGAACCAGGACATGGGTTCCGCAGGCAGGGCGGGGAGCTTTTGCGCAAACAACAGGCCGAGCAGCGCCGCCATGAGGGCCATGACTGCGAGCGTCCCCAGCAGCGCCGTCTGACGTGTGCCCCGGCTGAAACCAAGGGCGAGTTCGGGTGAGTTCATCCGCGTCTTCTTCACGCGCCGGATGGTGGCGCCCCCGGCCAGCTCTTTGTGGCGGTCTTCTTCTTTGATGCGCCGCCATCTTTTTTTCCGCGTCGCAGCAGCCGCGTCCCTTCCGTCGGAGGAGGGACCGTTTGCTTGATGGGATGAGCGAAATGAATTCACGGTGAAAATTTACCGCGACGGAATGGTTTAATCCACCGCGAGCTTTGTTAGGAAAAGTTGAAAACCAACCAGCCTTACTTCACCACGCTTTTGACGCTGCCACGGGCCAGACGCGTCACGATCTCGTCGCCAGCGGACAATGCCGCTGCATCCATCAGCACGCGCCCGCTCGCGTCCGTGGTGCAGGAGAAGCCGCGCGCCAGGACTCCATCAGGGCCCAAGTGACGGAGCGTGTCCTCGCGCGATTTGATCTGGTCTGCCAGCCGCGCGAGGCGCTGCACCGGGCCCTGGCGCAGGCGGTGCTCAAAAAGTTCCATGCGGCCATTCGCATCGGCCAGCACTTTCACGGGATGGTAGCGTGATAGCACCTGCTGGCGCGTCACCAGCACATCGCCCAGATTCCGCAGCCGGCTTTCCACGGCCGCAGGCAGCGCGGATTCCATCTCGTCCACCTTTTGCGCCGCCTCCATCAGATGCCGCCGCGGCTCGCGAGCCAGCGCGCCGCGCGCGATGAGGCCGATGATCTCCGCCTGATGCTCTATTAAAGAGGATGCGCGCAGCCGCAGCGACCGCTCCAGCGCGTCAAAGTGCCGACGCATCTCCGTGATGTCGGGGGCGAGCAGTTCCGCTGCGGCGCTCGGCGTCGGCGCGCGCAGATCGGCGACGAAATCCGCGATGGTGAAATCAATCTCATGCCCGACGGCCGAGATCACCGGAATCTCCGATGCGAAGATCGCGCGCGCGACGCGCTCTTCGTTGAAATTCCAAAGATCCTCCAGGCTCCCGCCGCCGCGTCCCACCACGATGGTGTCCACGCGCGGCAGCCCGCAGCTTTCAGCGCGGTTCAGCGTGTCGATGGCGCGCGCGATCTCCACCTCCGCGCCCTGGCCCTGCACGCGCACGGGGAAGACCAGCACGCGGATCCACGGCGCGCGCCGCGTCAGGATGTTGAGCATGTCATGCACCGCCGCGCCGGTGGGGGAGGTCACTAGTGCGACGATCTTCGGATACTTCGGCACCGGATGCTTGCGTGCCTGATCAAAGAGACCCTCCTCATTGAGCCGCCGCTTGAGCGCTTCAAAGCGCGCCTGGAGTGATCCCTGTCCTTTCTCCTGCACCATGCGCACCACCATCTGATACTGGCCGCGCGGCGCATACACGGTCACTTGTCCGAACACTTGCACCTGCACCCCGTCCGCCAGCCGCGCCTGCGAGCGCGAAGCCATGCCGCGAAACATCACGCACGAGAGCTGCGCTTCCGCGTCCTTGAGCGTGAAGTATTGATGCCCGCTGCTTTGCAGCCGGTGGTTGCTCACCTCGCCCTCCACCCACACCTCACCGATGCGTCCCTCCAGCAGCGCGCGGATGTCGCGCGTGAGCTGGCTCACTGACAAAACAGAATTTTTCTCGGCAGGCATCGCGTGGCGATCATGGCAGCGGATCAGCGCGGCTCAACGGACAAAACGCGCGGCATGATGAAACGCGGGGACGGTGGCGCGTCCGCTGATGCGCATCAGGGGTTCTCACTGCCCGAGGCGTGACGAAGTTCTCGCGTCGCGCTCGCACTGGTTCGTTGACACGCGCTGTCGTCTTGTTCTACTCTGACTTCCCGCGCTCCGCTTGAACCGCGATTGATTTCATGTCCAATTACTCGAACGAAGAATACCTCATCGAACTCCTGCAAGAGTCAGGACTCATCGGAGACCGTGAGCTGCAACTGGCGCGCGGAGCGAAGAAACCGCATGAGACGGTGCTTGAATCGATGATCAAGACGGGGGCTGTGAGTGACGAGCAAGTCGCGCAGACCGTGGCGGTGAACTCGGGGATGGAGTACGTCGATCTCACCGGCTTCGAGCCGCACGCCGAGCTGAAGGAGCTGGTGCCCGTGGCGACGGCGCTGCGGTACAAAATAGCGCCGCTGGGCCAGGACAAAGGGCGCTTGCAGATCGCGGTGGCGGACCCGTATGACTTTGAGACGCTCGACGCGCTGCCTCACGTTTTGCAGCCTGACATCGAGTATTTTTGCAGCACGCCCGCGCTGATCAAGACGCTGATGTCGAACATTTACGGCAATGAGGCGGTGATGGGCAGCGCGATGGTGAAGCAGGCGGGCGTGGGTTTTGGCCTGGGAGAGAGCACCGCGGTCGATGACGCGCCGATCATCAGGCTGGTGAACAACACACTGACGGAGGCATTCAAGACGCGGGCGAGCGACATCCACATCGAGCCGCTGGAGAAGGATGTGCGGGTGCGCTACCGCATCGATGGCGTGCTGCAGGACGTGGAGCATCACCCTAAGCGCATCCATGCGGCGATCATTTCGCGCATCAAGATCATGACCACCTCGATGAGCGTGGATGAGAAGCGGCTGCCGCAGGACGGGCGCATCCAGATGAAGTTCAATGACAAGGATCTGGACCTGCGCGTCTCTATCATTCCGACGAACAACGGAGAGTCCGTGGTCATGCGTGTGCTTGACAAATCAGGCCTGCGTCTCGGCCTCGCCGACCTGGGTTTCCTCTCCGATGACCAGGAGGTTTTCGAGAAACTGATCACGCTGCCCGACGGGATCATCCTGGTGACGGGACCGACGGGATCAGGGAAAACCACGACGCTCTATGCCTGCCTGCATTACATCAACAGGCCTGACCGCAAGATCATCACAGTGGAAGACCCGGTGGAGTACGAGCTGGCAGGCATCAATCAGGTCATGGTGCGCGAGGATGTGGGCATGACCTTCGCCGCCGCGCTGCGCGCGATGCTGCGTCAGGCGCCGAACATCATCATGCTCGGAGAGATTCGTGACCTTGAGACAGCGGGCATCGCGATCAATGCGAGCCTCACGGGACACTTGGTATTTAGTACGCTGCACACCAATGACGCGCCGAGCGCGGTGTCCCGTCTCACGGACATCGGCATCAAGCCCTTCCTCATCGCCTCTGCCGTGCGCGCGATCCAGGCGCAGCGGCTGGTGAGAAAACTCTGCGTGGACTGCAAGGCGCCGGGCATTTTGACAGAGGCGGACCTGCGCGGCCTGCGCCTGGAGGCTTCGCAGGTGCTGGAAGCCACGATCATGGAGCCGCGTGGATGCAACCGGTGCCGCCAGGGCGGTTTCCGGGGCCGTCTGGCGCTGGTGGAGATTTTCCAGATGGATGACGAGGTGCGCAACATGGTGAACGAGCAGCTCACCACGCCGCAACTGCGCAAACGCGCACGCGAGCTGGGCATGAGAACCCTGCGCGAGGACGGCGTGCGCAAGGTGCTGGCCGGCATGACGGCGGCCGCGGAGGTCATTGAGGCGACGATGGCGGACACGGATTAGAATTTGAAATTTGAAAATCTGTAATTTGAAATCTGAAATATGACGGCGCAAAACGTGGTGGACATGCTGGTGGCTCGCGGAGTCATCGATGACGGGCAGGCTTATGACATTGCCCAGGACTCGACGCGCAGCGGGAAGGATGTCGTGCAGTTGCTCGTGGATTACGGCATCTACACGAATGAGGACGAGTTCTGGCAGGCGGTGGCGGAGGAGCTGGGGGCGGAGCACTTTGATCTCTCGACCTTTGAGCCGTCGCCGGAGTTGCTGGCGCTGATCCCCGGCGGCATGGCGCGGCTGTATGGCGCGATGCCGGTGACGATGGACGCGAGCAGCTTGCACGTCGCTTTCACGGATCCGCTGAATCCGCAGCTCGTGGAGGATTTGCGCTTCGCCCTGGGCAAAGATGTGGTGCCCGTGGTGGCCAAGCGCAGCCAGGTGCAGGCGCTCATCGACAAATGCTACGGCACGGGCACGCCGAGCATCGAGGAGATCTTCGGTCAGCTCGGACTCAAGTCCGGCATGGACGCGAAGTCTTTGGAGCAGGAGGCGAACTCCGCGCCGATTGTGAAATTCGTGGATCTGGTGATGCAGCAGGCGATCAAGGAGCGCGCCTCGGACATCCACTTCGAGCCATTCGAGCATGAATTCAAAATCCGCTACCGCGTCGATGGCTCGCTTTATGAAATGGCGCCGCCGCCGGTGAGCCTGGCCATCTCAGTAATCTCGCGCATCAAGGTGATGGCGAATCTGAACATCGCCGAGCGCCGCATCCCGCAGGACGGCCGCATCAAGATCACCATCAGCGGGCGTCAGGTGGACCTGCGCGTCT
>JANPIW010000196.1:0-3807 GCA_031425215.1 Verrucomicrobiaceae bacterium | reverse complement strand
GTGGAGTGCGGGTGGCAGAGAGGCAAGGGCACCCTTGCCTCGGCGACACCGCTTTCGTGCGCACGCATTGCTTCCGCAAATCAAAAGCTTCCACTGCGCACACAGCGGTGTCGCGCTTGAAGCTTCCCACCGCACTCCACGACGCTATCGCGACTCTCATCATCAAGCGTCCGCACAAGCCCCAACGTCCCCTCTTGACCATTCCTTGACGCCTTGACCTGCTTGACCCTCACTTCACCCACCCCGGCGTGCCGAACCATTGATGCATCTCCGCCGCAAACGGCGCCACCACCTCCGCAGGCTCTGGAAACTCGCCCTTGTCCTGCGTCTCGATCATCCACGTGTCCAGCGCCGCCCTCAGCCGCGTCAGCGCCTCACGATCCTCCGCCTTCTCTGACGCCACCAGATTCCGCACCTCATGCGGATCCGCCTCCGTGTCGTAGAGTTCCTCACACGGTCCCGTGCGCTGCATCAGTTCCAGCGCCGGTCCGCTGAGCTTCCCCTGCGCCTGTAGTTCCCGCATCACCGGCAGGATCGGAAAGCATTTCTCCTTGTACCGGTTCAGCGACGCAAACGTCGGTCCGCTGGAGAGCGTGCGGATGTAGTGATAGCGCTCCTCATGCACCGAGCGGATGCGCTGCGCCGCCTCATCAATGCGGTCCCGGGCCGCAAACACATACCTGCGTGGAGCACCCACGCGGTCACCCAGAAACACCCGGCCTTGCAGCAAAGGTGGTTGGGGCAGTCCCGCCATCCACAGCGTCGTCGCCGTCACGTCCAGCAGGCTGATGAGCCGGTCATCCACCATCCCCGGCTTCACCTGGGCCGGGGCAGGGAAGTTCTTGGGCCAGCGGATGATCAGTGGCACGCGCAGACCGCTGTCATAGCACCAGTGGATGCCACGCGGCTCCAGCCGGCCGTTGTCGCCGAAGAAGATGATGATCGTGTCATCCTCCAGCCCATCCGCGCGCAGCCGGTCCAGCACCTTGCCAAAGCGCAGGTCCATGCCGGATACCGAATTCAGATAACGCGCCCATTCCTCCCGCACCACCGGATGATCTGGATAATACGGCGGCGGCGTCACCGTCTCCGGCTTCGCGTGCGGCACATGAATGCGCTCGCCCACCCACTCCACGCGCGGCTTCTCCCAGCTTTTGCGATCATAGATGTCGTACTCATTTTCCTCCGCATTCACCACCGCGAAAAACGGCGCGCTCGCGTGCTCCTGGGCCTTCAGGCAGGACCAGTCGCTCGAGTTCTCATGATAGATCGGTCCTTCATTCACATAGTTGAGGTCCAGCTTGCCCGTGCCAATGCTCTGGCCGTCCAGTGTCTTCAGGTTCGCCGTGAAATACCCCGCGTCCCGCAGCCGATGCGTCACCGGCCGCACCCCCTCCGGCAGCCGAAACCCATCCGTGCGATGCGACCGCATCGGATGCGTGTCCGTCGTCGTCTGGTACATCCCCACAAAGAACGCCGACCGGCTCGGCGCACACGCCGGATTCGTCGCAAACACCCGCGTGTACCTCACCCCCTCCTTCGCCAGCTTGTCCAGATTCGGCGTGTGCACGCTCTTCGCTCCATAGCAGCCGAGGTCATGCGAAAGATTCTCGCCGATGAGCCAGAGAATGTTCGGCTTTCGGGCAGGTGGCTCAGCTCTCAAAGAGCCATGACTGACTTCAAGCAGTATCAGCAAAGCAAAAACAAAGACAAAACGCATGCTTCGTTGACTCGGCTCAACGCTGCCGTCTTTCACCCGAGTTCGGTATCTGCGAAAAACCTTCCTTTGGAAGTGCGATTTCCAAAAAAGCCGTGCTTATCGATTTCCTGCATGGTCGCCGGGCCGCTCGCTATCGAACGTCATACGCAGGATGTTGGCGATCATCATTTCATCCGCTTGATGCTTGGGCTCGAAAGAAGCGTGCGCATCTGGGTGATGGCGATTTCGTTGAGCTTGAGCAGGCGTTCGGGCTGGGGCAGGCCCTGGCGGATGAGGACAGAGTTGAGGCTTTCGAGATTGGTCAGGACGACGAGCTGCTCTAGCGGGGCGTGATCGCGGATGTTTCCCTCGGCCTCGGGATGAGCATCGCGCCATTGCTTCGCAGTCTGGCCGAAGAGTGCAACGTTGAGGAGGTCGGCTTCATTGGCATAGACAAGCGCGGTCTGGGCTTTGGTAATGGAGGGCGGGATGAGGGTTTCCTTGATGGCATCGGTGTGGATGCGGTAGTTGATCTTGGCCAGGGTGCGCTGGAGGTTCCAGCCGAGCTGGAGGCGGTCGTTCTCCTCGTCTTTGAGGCGCTGAAACTCCTTGATGAGGTAGAGCTTGAACTCGACGGAGACCCAGGAAGCGAATTCGAAGGCGATGTCCTTATGAGCATAGGTGCCACCGTAGCGGCCTGCGCTGGAGGTGATGCCCACGGCTCCGGTTTTTTCGATCCACTGCTTAGGAGTCAAAACGAAGCTGTTCAAACCGGTCTGCATTCTAATCCCGTCGAATTCGACGGGATTAAAACCGGGGTTGTTGAGCCGCTCCCAGACTCCAAGAAACTCCACCGTGCTGCGGCTGCGCAGCCAGTTCCGAATCACGTCGTCCGGATGATCCGGATTCTTGAATTTAGCAATGTCTGTCAGACAAAAGACGTCCTGCTGGTTCTGTGAAAGCACGGTGACAGTGCCTCCTTGAACTTCAATGGTGCTTCGTTTGGCTTTGCTCATGGCTGTGTGCGGCGGTTGAGGCATGGCACTTTTCACTTCCGTTCTTGCTGCCTTGGCATAAATGGTACCCCAGCGTCTGACCAGCCATCTCTGAATGAAGAAAAAGCTGGTGTATCGTTAGACGGCAGCCATTTGAGGACGGTGTCCCCCCGTCAAATCATATCCAGCGACACCAAAATCTCCCGTGGCTTCGCTCCGTCTCCAGGGCCGATGATGCCGCGCATTTCGAGGATGTCCATCATGCGGGCGGCACGGCCGTAGCCTAACCGCAAGCGTCGTTGGAAGAGGCTCGTGGAAGCCTTCTTCTCCGTGCGCATGACTTCCAGGCACTTTTCCAGAGTCTCCTCTTCCTCGCTGCTGACGCCGCCGGATTCATCGTCCTCGTCATCGCCCAGGAAGTCGCCGCCTTCGTCGTCCACGCGGACGTCATAGACGGGGCGGCCCTGCGCGCTGCAATGGCTGACGATGGCGTGGATCTCGTCATCGGTGACGAGCGCGCCCTGGCTGCGGATGGGCTGCGCACCACCGGGCGGGATGTACAGCATGTCCCCCTTGCCGACGAGGTTTTCAGCGCCTTTGCGATCAAGAATAACGCGGCTGTCGAGAGCGGACGCCACCTGGAAGGCGATGCGGGTCGGGATGTTCGCCTTGATCACGCCCGTGAGCACCTCGGCGCGCGGCGTCTGCGTGGCGACGATCAAATGAATGCCGGCCGCACGCGCCATCTGGGTGATGCGCGCGATGGTGCTTTCAATGTCCGCCGGAGCGGTCTGCATGAGGTCGGCCAGCTCATCAATGATGACGACGATGTAGGGCAGGGTATCGGGGATGACGATCTCATGACGGCGCGGTGGCGGTGGTACGGAGTCACCCGTCCAGGTGCCGCTCTCATCAATGGGCAGGCCGTCCTCGTCCTCGTCGTCAGGAAGGCTGACTTCGTGAGTGGTATCATCATCATCGTCGCCATCGTCATCCGAGCCCCACGGGGCGGAGTCGGTGTCAGCAATGTAGTCCAGCCGCACCTGTTCGGGATGCGTGCCATCCTGCGCGGCATCGGCCAGTGCGGCAGCCTGGGCAAAGGCGTTGGACTTG
>JANPIW010000195.1:0-7107 GCA_031425215.1 Verrucomicrobiaceae bacterium | reverse complement strand
TCGTAGTCGGTGTTCTGGCCGACGCGGGTGCTCTCGACACCGTACTTCACGCGCGTGACGGGCGAGTAGATGGAGTCGATGGGGATGACGCCGATGGGTGTGTCCGCGCGCTTGTTGTCTTCCCAGGTGGAGAAGCCACGGCCCACGCGCACCTCGAACTCGCACTCAAAGCTCGTCTTGCGGTCGAGCGTGCAGATGAGGAGGTCTTTGTTGATGACGGAGTAGCGCTGGTCTTCCTTGATGTCGCCAGCGGTCACTTCGCCTTCCTTGTTCACGGAGATCGAAAGGAGGCTCGGCTCTTTCTGCTCGCTGTTGTGGGAGAATTTGACCTTTTTGAGCTGAAGAACGATTTGCGTCACATCCTCAAGCACGCCAGGGAGCGTGGCAAACTCGTGTTCCGCTCCCTTGATTTTCACCGAGGTGATGGCGGCGCCTTCGAGGGAGGAGAGCAGCACGCGGCGGAGCGAGTTGCCAATGGTGTGACCGTATCCGCGGTCGAATGGCTCAGCGAAGAACTGAGAATAGGTGTCGGTGGCGGTGGCCTCGTTTTTCACGAGGCGACTCGGCATTTCGAATCGGGCTAGACGTACTGACATGTGTTTATTTCTGTTGCCGGGTTACCTCCAGGGCGAGCATCCCGATGCATCAAATGAGGCACCGGGCCAGGAGACCGACGGCGTGTGAGGGGACTCGCGGAAGGGCGCGGAGTATGGGGGACTTCGTGTGGATTGCAAACAGAAATCCGGGCTGAAATCAGGGGGTGAGACCAGCTTCGATGAACCACGAATGGACACGAATTTACACGAATGAAAAGGCAACTTCGCCGCCGCTTGGACGTGAACTCGTCCGGCCGCTCACCCATTCGTGTGAATTCGTGTCCATTCGTGGTTCAAATCCGAAACTTCACAGCATCACACCGAAGCGTCCGGCCACCGTGCGCAGCACCGCGAAGAGCGCCAGTGCGAGCGCCGCGCTGCCGCCGAGCGCGCCGTAAAAGCCCCACTGGCGCTGCATCCACGGGAATAGCAAAAACATCGGCAGCGTGGGCAGCACATACCAGAAGATGTACCACATGTGATCCGCCGCTTTCTGCTCCCGCACATCCTGGGCGCTCTCGTGGTAAACCCAGAGCAGCGTGATGATGCTCACAAAGGGCAGGCTTGCCAGCAGCGCTCCCGCCTTGTCGCTGCGCTTCACGATCTCGCTCACCAGCGTGATCACACCGGCGGAGAGGAGATATTTCAAAACTAGATTGGTGGTCATGGCTGCGATGTTAGCACAATCATCTGATGCAGGCACTTCGCTCGCGCTCTTCGCTTTGAAAGATTCTCCACGCGCCTGCCGACTCTCATCACCACATCTCCAACCATGAAACGCACTCTCATTTTATCTTCGTTGCTCGGCGTCGCCAGTTTAGCTTTCGCGCAAAACCAGCCGCCGGAAGGTTTCACCGCCCTCTTCAATGGCAAAGACCTCTCGGGCTGGTATGGCTGGGGCACGAAGGATCCCACCGAGCTTTGGAACATGACGCCGGAGCAGCGCGCCGAGTATAAAAAGAAATCCGTCGAAGGCGGCGCGGTCGATGCCAAGGGCAAGGCTGCGGAAGATCACATCAACGCGCACTGGAAAGCGGACGGCGGCGAGCTGGTCAATGACGGCAAGGGACTCTACCTCACGACGGACAAGGACTACGGTGACTTTGAACTTTGGGTCGAATACAAAGCTCTGCCGAAAGGCGACAGCGGTGTTTACCTGCGTGGCATCCCGCAGGTGCAGATCTGGGATCCGGCCGAGGCTGACCCCCAAGGCCTCGGTCGTGCGAAAGGCTCCGGCGGTCTCTGGAACAACAGCAAGGGCGCGCCAGGAAAAGATCCGAGCAAGAAAATGGACAAGCCTCTCGGCGAGTGGAACCAATTCAAAATCCGCATGATCGGCGAGCGCGTCACCATCGTGTTCAACGGCGAGATCGTCGTGGACAACGCGGTGCTGGAAAACTTCTTCGCCAATAAAAAGGCCGGCTACATCGCCTACGGAAAGCCAAAGGCTGGCGAGGCGCCCAAGGAAGAAAAGAAACCCAATGGCTGGATGAAGGACCCCGCCTTTCCCAAAGGCCCGATCCAACTGCAAACACACGGCAGCGAAATCCGCTGGCGCAATGTGTTCGTGCGTGAGATCAGCGCCGAGGAAGCCAACAAGGAACTCGCCGCGCGCGATGCGGATGGATTTGTCGAGCAGATCAACGGCAAAGACTTGAGCAACTGGCAGGGCAAGTTGGACAGCTACGAAGTCGTGGACGGCAATGTGCGCTGCAAAGCAGGAAAGGGCGGCGACCTGCTGACGAAAGAGGAATTCGAGAACGGAAAAATCCGCGTGGAATTCAAACTCCCGAAAGCTGGCAACAACGGCATCGCGCTGCGCACACCCCTCGGCGGTCACTCCGCATCGGACGGTCTCGAGCTGCAAGTCATCGACAGCGACGGCTACAACGAGAAACAGGCAGCGGCGGGCAAGAAAGGGCTGGAGCCTTATCAATATCATGGCTCGATCTACCACTGCATCGGAGCCAAGCACGGCTACCTGCGTCCGGCGGGCGAGTGGAACTTCCAGGAGATCGAGGTGCAAGGCCAGCGCATCACCATCACGCTCAACGGCACCAAGATTCTGGACGCGGACATCGCGACGTTCGACCGCAGCCAGATCAAGAATCCGCCGAAGGGCCTGGATCGCACCAAAGGTCTGATCGGTTTCGCCGGTCACAGTGATCCGGTGGAGTTTCGCAGCTTCAAAGTGAAGCGGATGTAGCTGAATCGCGCGAGTGCGTAGCTGAATCGCGTGAGCGTTCAGTCAGGCGGACATTGAACCCGAAGTTCACTGACCGAAGGCTCACGCCATCGGCTACAGCCCACGATCGTGTAGCTGAACCGCGTGAGAAAGTTCAGTCGGGCTCTTCGTGTTGGCATCGCCTTCGCTCGCGTGTCGTTGCATTCGAAACCAACTCGCGCTAGATAGCGCGACCATGTCCCAGCCCGCCAATCGCATCGACGCCCGTTTTTCCAGCCTGCAAGCAGCCGGACGAAAAGCGTTTGTCGCCTACGTCGCCGCTGGTGATCCCACGCTCGCAGCCACGGTCGGGATCGTGAAAGCGCTCGAGGCCGCAGGTGCCGACATCATTGAGCTTGGCGTTCCTTTCTCCGATCCGCTCGCCGATGGCGTGGTGAATCAACTGGCCGCCGACCGCGCGCTGCGCGCCGGAGCTTCCATGGCCGGCACGCTGCGCATGATCACCGAGGTGCGCGCCGTGTCGCAGATTCCCATCGTGCTCTTCACTTATCTCAATCCCGTCTATGCCTACGGTTACGAGCGCTTTCACAAAGACGCAGCCGCCGCTGGTGCCGACGGTGTGCTCGTGCTCGACCTCCCGCCTGATGAGGCCGATGAAAATCCGGAGCTGAAACCGACGGCAGAGCTGCGCCACATCCAACTCATCGCTCCCACGTCATCGCCCGAGCGTATCCGCGCCATCGCGCGCCGCGCGGAAGGCTTTGTCTATTACGTCTCGCGCGAAGGCGTCACCGGCGCGCGCAGCGACGTGGCCACCGGTATCGACGACCAGGTCGCGCTCATTCATTCCGCGACAAAGGTGCCTGTGTGCGTCGGCTTCGGCATCTCCACGCCGGAGCAGGCCGCCACAGTCGCCCGCATGGCCGATGGAGTCGTCGTCGGCAGCGCCATTGTGAAACTCATCGGGCAGCACGGCAATGCGCCCGATCTCGCCGAGCGCGTCGGTGCGTTTGTAAAACCGCTTGTCGATGCGGTGAAGGCTGTGTAACTCCGAATTCGAATGACACTCTCCTTCACCAAAATGAACGGCGCGGGCAATGACTTCGTCATGCTCGACAACCGCGATCTGTCCCTACAACTGAGCCAGGATCAGATCGCCCGTCTTTGCGACCGCCATCGCGGTATCGGCGCGGACGGCGCGTTGCTCGTGGAGCCGGCGACGAATGGTGGCGACTTCAAAATGCGCTACTACAACGCAGACGGCGGCGAGGCCGAGATGTGCGGCAACGGCGCGCGCTGCTTTGGCCGCTTCGTCAATCATCTGCACAACGGCGCGCTCACGAGAATCAAGTTCGAGACGCTCGCCGGTATGATCTCTGCCGAGTTCGAGGGCGATCAGGTCTGCATCAACATGAGCGAGCCGCACAGCTTCAAGCTCGCGCAGACACTCGATGTCGCCGGAGCAAAACTCACCGTCCACTCCGTGAACACCGGCGTGCCACACGCCGTTGTCTTCGTCGATGATCTCGAAATCGTCCCCGTCCGTGAATGGGGAGCGGCGCTGCGTTACCACGAGGCATTCAAACCCAAAGGGACCAACGCAAACTTCGTCAAAGTCATCGGTCCCGACAGCATCTCCATCCGCACCTACGAGCGCGGCGTCGAGGACGAAACCCTAGCCTGCGGCACCGGCATGGTCGCCTGCGGTCTCATCCACCACGAACTCTCCGCCGCTCCGTCTCCCGTCTCCGTGAAAGTGAGAGGAGGCGACACGCTGCTCATCGGATTCAGGGAGACGCAACCGCATCAATACGCGGATGTGACGCTGTTTGGTCCGGCGGATTTTGTGTTTGAGGGGACGGTTTCTCTGTGAGCGACACTTTCTGAATGGAGGAATTTGGAATGGGGGAATTAGGAATGGAAAAGGGAAGCGACTCGGGAAGGATGTCGGCATTGGATTGGGCCGATGCGATGGAGGATCGCATGATTGATTTCGCTGCGAGGGTCGGGGAAGTCGTCAACGCGTTACCGGAAGACAGGATGGGAAAGCACATCGCCGGGCAAATGGTCCGGTCGGGAACATCTCCCGCGCCTAATTATTCCGAAGAATGCGCTGCCGAGAGCCGCGCTGATTTCATCCACAACCTCAGGATCGCGCCCAAGGAGCTTCGTGAAACACGCGTCTGGCTCAAACTTTCCATTCGCAGCAAATGCATGCCTGCCACACGGCTGAGGTCGTTGATCGCTGAATGCACCGAGCTGATGAAGATCACCGGCAAATCCATCGTGACAGCCAGCGCTTCCAAGGGCAAAGCATCACCCGGTCGCTGATCGCCTTTCCATTCCCGATTTTCCATTCCCCCATTCCTAATTCCCCCATTTCATTCCCCATGTTCTCCGGCACCCACACCGCCATCATCACTCCCTTCCGCAACGGCCAGATCGACGAGCCTGCGCTCAAGAAGCTTGTCGATTTCCAGTTCGACAACGGCGTTTCGGGCGTCGTTCCTTGCGGCACCACGGGGGAATCGCCCACGCTTGATCACGACGAGCACACGCGCGTCATCAAGCTCACCGCCGAGTTCGCGAAGGGCAGGGGAATCGTCATGGCTGGCACGGGATCGAACTCCACGCGAGAGGCCGTCCAACTCACGCAAGAGGCCGAGGCCGCAGGTGCAACGGCCATCCTGCAAGTCGCGCCTTATTATAACAAGCCGCCGCAGGACGGACTGCTGGAGCACTTCAAGCAAGTCGCCCGCAGCACCTCGCTGCCCATCATGCTCTATAGCATCCCAGGCCGTTGCGGCATCGACATCGGCGTGGACACCGTCGCCAAGCTCATCGCCGCCTGCCCGAATGTGCGCGCGATGAAGGAAGCAGGCGGCACACCCGAGCGTGTGAACCAGATGCGCGCCGAGCTGCCGCACACGTTTGAAATCCTCTCCGGCGACGATTCCCTCACGCTGCCCTTCATGGCCGTCGGCGCGGTCGGCGTCGTCAGCGTCGCCTCCAACATCATCCCACGCCAGATTTCCGACTTGGTGAAGCTCGCGCTCAAGGGCGACTTCACCGGCGCGCTGAAAATCCACGAGCAATACTACCCGCTGCTCTCCGCCTTCCTCAAGATGTCCACGAATCCCATTCCGATCAAAACCGCGATGGCGCTCGCTGGCCATTGTGACGGCGAGCTGCGCGCGCCGCTCTCGCAGATGGACGCGGCAAAAACGAAGGAGCTTGAGGCTACGCTGAGGAAGCTTGGCATTATTTGATTGTGGAGAGCCGACGAATCATCGGCATTCCATGTGGCCGACGAGTCGTCGGCGTTCCATGTTCATCCCATGCGATTCTCCATCTCATCCATCCGCTTTCATGTGCTGCCGATGCGCACGCGTTTTCCGTTTCAGTACGGCATCGCCAGCATGACGGCGCTGCCGCATTTGTTTGTCAGCGCCGACATGATCATCGATGAGCGCGCCGTCACCGGCATCGCCTCCGAGGGGTTGCCGCCGAAGTGGTTCACCAAAGATCCGACCACGCTCTTCGAGACCGATCTGGCCGAGATGCTCGCCGTCATCCAGAACGCCGCGCGCATCGCACGCAATGCCACGGAGAAACCGGCGGGCTTCTTCGACTTCTGGCGAGCGCTTTACGACGAGCAGATAACCTGGTCGCAGCACAAACAGATCGCGCCGCTGCTGGCAAACCTCGGCGTGAGCCTCATCGAGCGCGCCGTTCTCTGCGGGCTTTGTCGCGCGGCAGAAAAACCGCTGCACGAATTGCTGCGCGGCGATGTGCTCGGCATCGACCTTGGCAATGTGCGAGCGGAGCTTCGCGGCATGTCGTGCGCGGATTTCCTTCCTGCCACTCCATTACGCTCCGTTCACGCGAGGCACACCGTCGGGCTGGGCGATCCCTTGCGCGCGGCTGACATTCCCGAGGGGGCGCGCTTGCATGACGGGCTGCCTCACGCGCTCGACGAGTCAATCCGCGCTTACGGCCTGACGTACTTCAAACTCAAGGTCTGCGGCAAACGTGATGTCGATCTTCCGCGCTTGCGCGAGATCACAGCGGTCATCACGGAGAATTGCGGCGCGGGCTTTAAGGCCACGCTGGATGGCAACGAGCAGTTCCACGACCTCGACGCGTTTCGCGATTTCCATGCCGAGCTTGCCAGCGATGCCAAGTTGCGGCCGCTCTTCGACAACCTTGTCCTCATCGAGCAGCCGTTGCATCGCGCGCACGCGCTGGATGAATCCGTGGCCGACGGACCGGAGATGATCATCGACGAGTCCGACGGCTCGCTCGACGATCTGCCGCGCGCGCTCG
>JANPIW010000194.1:0-2709 GCA_031425215.1 Verrucomicrobiaceae bacterium | reverse complement strand
ATGCCCCAGTTCTGGCCCCACTTTTGCACGAAGAGATCGTCTTTGAAGATGCGCTCGGGTGGTGCGCCGCCCGACCATGCGAGATCAAAGAGATGCGGCTGCGCGAAAACATCGGCGCTGTAAAAGTTCACGCCGATGGGGATGTCTCCCATGAGACGAACGCCAATTTTTTTGCCGTGGGTGTTGAGCGCGCGCCATTGGGTGAAGGCGATCCATTGCACCCAAGCGTGATAGGTTGCCTCGGGGCCGGCTGCATCGACGGATACGCGCGCGTCGGCGGGCCACTGGTCCCACAACTCGTGGCCGTGGCGGTCGATGAGGGTGCGGAAGACGCAATAGCCCACGAGCCATGCGGCCTCGGCTTTGCGAAATCTGGCGAAGGCATTGCGGCGTGATTTCGTGCTCACTTCAAACCGCGCGAAGGCCGCGCGCAAGAGCCGCGTCTTGATGCGGCGCGTGGCGGGGAAATCGACGAGCGGGCCGCGCAATGTGGCGATGTTTTCTCCCGCGAGCGCCTCAACGAGATCGAGATCATCCAGCTCGGGGATCGCATCAGGCGAGACATCGAGGAGCACGGGATCGAGGGCGACGGAGCTGATGGCGTTGTAAGGGCTGTTGTCAGGACCGGTCTCGTTGATGGGGAGGAGCTGGACAAAGCCGATGCCGTTCGCAGCGGCACAGTCCATCAGCTCGCGCAGAGCACGCGTGTCCCCGATGCCGAGATCATCCTCGCGGCGAAGGGCGAAAACGGGGGCGAGGATTCCTGCTGAGCGTTTGGGTGTCATGAAAGATGGGAGACAGGGAAGCACAAAGCCGGCCTATTCTTTTGCGCGGACTGGCTTTGTGCGGTGTTTGCCTGCGTAGAATTCTTTGTGCAGCGCGAGCAGACGCGAAAGCTCGCGCGTGGGATCAGGATGATCCTCGACGCGCAGATCAATGAAGCGGTCGCTCTCGCCGCCGTATCCTGCTTTGTCGCGCACGACGAGCAGTGCGGCAGACTGCCTGCCGCGCGAGTCGCCGCCAGCATCCTCGCCTGCTTGCAGCGCGGCGGTGAGCCAGTCTGCGAGCTGTGATCCCTCGAGCTTGCTCGCTGCCTCAAATGCGGCGGACATATTTTTGAGGACTGCCTCGCCGACGAGGATGTTTCCCTGCACCGCGTGGTTCTTCCCCACGATGTGTCCGGCAAATGCGAGACATTCTTTCCCCGTGAAACTGGCGGCGTTCCCCTTGGCGTCGATCACGCCGAACTGTCGTGTCTCGCGGCGTTCGTCATCGGCCGTGAGGAGTGTCACGATCTCGTCAGCGCCTTTACCTTGCTCCAACAAACGAAGCGCCTTGGTGCCATAAGTGATGTTGGCCGAGGCCTGTGTGGCCACAGCGCCGACGCCTGCTTTCGTCCAAGGGACGACGATGCCCACGCCGAAGAATTTGCTCTGCACCGCCACACCGAGATCTCCCGTGACCGGATCGAAGGCGACGATGGAATAGGTGGCGACGATTTTTTCGTCGCGCTCAGGCTTTTGAGTCGAACACCCTGGCACTAGAAAGGCGAGACCGACAAGAAGACGGAATCTGCATCGCATCTGGCTCGGCGGCTTCGTCTGGCTCATCTCACGCAAGCGCCGCCAGCACGGCTTCGCCAATCTCGGCTGTGTTCACTTTTCTTGTGCCAGCCGCGCCGGTGAAAATGTCTCCGGTGCGGAGGCCGGCGTCGATCACGGATTTGACCGCAGCCTCGATGGCTTGAGCTTCTTTTTCGAGACCGAGTGAGAAGCGCAGGAGCAACGCGGCAGAGAGAATCTGTGCGATGGGATTGGCGATCCCCTTCCCCGCGATGTCGGGCGCGGTGCCGCCGCTTGGCTCAAAGAGTCCGAAGTAAAGGCCGTCGCCCTTGGGTTTGCCGAGGCTGGCGCTGGCGAGCATTCCGAGGCTGCCCGCGATCATCGCCATCTCGTCGCTGAGGATGTCGCCAAACAGATTCTCAGTGACGAGCACGTCGAATGAGCGCGGCGCCTTGATGAGCTGCATCGCGGCGTTATCGACGTAGAGATGAGCGAGCGTCACGTCGGGATATTCCGTTGCCAGCTCGTTCATGGTCTCGCGCCAGAGCACGGAGTTGGTGAGCACGTTGGCTTTATCGACGGAGGTCAGATGTTTGCGGCGGCCTTGCGCGGCTTTGAAGGCAATGTGGCCAATGCGCGCGATCTCGCTCTTTTTGTACACCATCGTGTCGATGACTTCGATGTCGCCGTCGGGCAAAGTGGTGCGGCTCTTGGGCTGGCCGAAATAAAGGCCGCCAGTCAGCTCGCGCACACAGAGCACATCGAATCCGCCCTCGACGAGATCAGCACGCACGGGCGATGCGTGAGTGAGCGCGGGATAGCAGATGCCGGGGCGCAGATTGGCGAAGAGTCCAAAGTGTTTTCGTAGCGGCAGCAAAGCGCCGCGCTCGGGTTGCTCGTTGGGAGGGAGCTTCTCCCACTTGGGTCCTCCCACGGAGCCGAAGAGAATCGCATCACTTGCCTCGCAAGCCGCGACAGTGTCAGCGGGAAGTGCCTTGCCTTTTGCGTCGATGGCGGCGCCGCCGACGAGCTGGTGATTAAACTCAAAAGAGAAACCTGATTTCGCTGCGATTTTTTCCAACGTCTTGAGAGCCGCGGTCATCACCTCGGGTCCGATGCCGTCGCCGGGAAGCACCGCGATTTTGTA
>JANPIW010000193.1:0-2058 GCA_031425215.1 Verrucomicrobiaceae bacterium | reverse complement strand
GCGCGCGACGAGATCGTGATAGATGTCGGCCTCCTTCGTGCTGTTGTTGTTACCTAGCGTGGTGGCGAAGTTTTTTCCTTTGCCGTATTCGTTCGTCCAGATCACGTGGTGATCCTTCTTCGTGTCTTCGCCGTAGGCTTTGGCGAGCGGCTTGAAGTTCTCCCAGAGCTTTTCGTTTTTGTATAGCTCGTCCTTCGCATCGAGCCACTCCATCGGGAAGCCCTTCATCACCGGATGCTCCGGCGCGATATTTTTCACATGCAGGTCACGGTTCTTCTCGTGGCTCATCGAGGTTTGTCCAACGCACTTGCGCCATTCGTCCGTCTTTGCTGCGCGGTAGCTGTGCGCGGAGCAGTGCAGCATCACCGCCGCCACGCCGTCGTGATGAGGCTTCGCGATGCCCTCGATGAAGGCCACATCGGTGACCTGGCCGAAGCACTCGTTGTGCAGCACGCAATCGTAGCCCTTCGCCCAGTCGGGATTCGAGTAGATGCTCACCTTGTGATCGCGCGCCTCACCGCCCTCATGCACGATGGTGAACTCCACATTCGCCCGCGCGCTGATCCCGGCGGAGAGGATCATTTTCTGATTCGCGTAATCATGGCAGCACCCGCCCGTGACCATCAGCACCCTGAGCGCCTTGGGTTTCTCAGCAGGTTTGTCATCAGCGGCAAGAGCAACAATGCCGCAAAGCGCGGCGGTGAGGAGAGGTAGAAAGAGGCGGGTGGTCATGGGATGAGAGAACGCGGCGCTTGCATCCCTTTTACCCATTCGCCCGCAAAATCTGCGCGAGCACATACGGCAGGATGCCGCCGGCGCGGTAGTAGTCGATCTCCACTGGCGTGTCGATGCGGACGATGAGCGGGATGTCGAGGGTGCTGCCGTCGGCTTTGTGAACGCGGAGCGTGGCTTCGGCTTGAGGTTTGAAGGCGTTGCTCAGGCCGAGGATGTCGAAGGTGGCGTCGGAGAGGCCCTTCACTTTGTCGTAGTCAGCCTTGTCCTTGAAATTGCAGGGCAGCACGCCCATGCCGACGAGGTTGCTGCGGTGGATGCGCTCGAAGCTTTTGGTGATCACGGCTTTCACACCGAGGAGGCGCGTGCCCTTCGCGGCCCAGTCACGTGAGCTGCCCATGCCGTAGTCCTCGCCGCCGATGACGATGGTTGGAACTCCCGAGCTTTGATAACTGACTGCGGCATCATAAATGGAAACGACATCCGGGGCCTCGGCGGAAACCGGCACCGCTGCGGCAAAGGATCCACCGCTTCCTTCCGAGGTTTCATTCTCCAGGTGTTCAGCGCTGAAGCAGCGGGTGAGGCCGCCTTCTCTCGGCGCGACCATGAGGTTCTTGATGCGCACGTTGGCAAAGGTGCCGCGTGTCATCACGCGGTCGTTGCCGCGGCGGGAGCCGTAGCTGTTGAAGTCGGCCTGCGTGACGGCGTTGTCCGTGAGATAGCGGCCGGCGGGGCTGTCTTTCTTGATGCTGCCGGCGGGGCTGATGTGATCGGTCGTGACGCTGTCGCCGAAGATGCCGAGCGGGCGCGCGCCCTTGATCTCGTGAATGTGGCCGGCCTCCATGCCGAAGCCGGTGAAGAAGGGCGGTTCCTGGATATAGGTGCTCTGGTCGTCCCACGCATAGACGGCGCCGACGTTTATCTCAAAGACCTCTGGCCCACACTCGCCGAAGTGCGCGACGCCATGTCCAGCGCGCTCAAGCCCGAAGTCTTCCGCAAGCTCTACACTGACTTCGCGACGCAGAATCCGAAGTGGAACGAAATCCCGAGCACCGTTGGCGAAGTCTACGCGTGGGACGAAGCGAGCACCTACATCCAGGAGCCGCCGTTCTTCGACGGCTTTGGCATGGAGCCCGGCCACATCACCGAGATCAAAGGCGCGCGCCCGCTCGGCATCTTCGGCGACTCGGTGACCACCGATCACATCTCGCCTGCCGGCGCGATCAAGAAGACCAGCCCCGCCGGCGCCTTCCTCAGCGAGAACGGCGTCGCGCTCGAAGACTTCAACAGCTACGGCAGCCGCCGCGGCAATGACCGCATCATGAC
>JANPIW010000192.1:0-6452 GCA_031425215.1 Verrucomicrobiaceae bacterium | reverse complement strand
GGCCGCTGCCTGATGGAGATTGACGACTTCGGGCCGCTCTGCGGTCAGCACTGGTCCGCCTCGTGGCCGGCGCAAGCGCGGGAGGACATCGAGCGGTCTTTGGCGGCGGCCCGCGGCGGCCACACTTACTCTTTCCAGGCGTTCTGCCCCACGGCGAAGGGAACGCCGCGCTGGTGGGACGTGATGGTCAGCCCCATCCGCGATGCCGCCGACGGGCCCACGGTGCGGGTCTTGTCGGTCTCCCGCGACATCACCGGGCGCCAGCGAACCGAGGAGGCGCTGCGCGAAAAGGAGCATTTCCTCCAGCGCGTCACCACCATCTCGCCGAGCGTCGTTTACATTATGGACCTGGCGGACCTTCGCATCACATGGGTCAATGCGCAGGTCGCCACCGTCATGGGGTATTCGGTGGAGGAGGTGCTTGAGCTGGGGCCCGCCTTCATGCCGCGTGCCATGCACCCGGATGACCTTCTGCGGATGCCTCCGCACTTCGAGCAGCTCGCCCGTTCGCGCGATGGCGAGTTGGTGGAAATCGAATACCGGCTGCGCCACCCCGATGGCACCTGGCGCTGGTTCGGTGGCCGCAAGACTCCGTTCTCTCGCGATGCGAAAGGCAACGTGCGTGAAATCATCGGCACCTCCTCCGACATCACCGAGCGGAAAGAGGCGGAGGAGGCCGTGGCGCGGCTCGCGGCCATCGTCGAGTCATCCCACGATGCGCTTTTCAGCGAGGACCTGGACGGGATCGTGACCACTTGGAATCACGGGGCGGAAGAAATCTTCGGCTACCGCGCGGAGGAGATCATCGGCACGTCCATCCTGCGGCTGATCCCCGCGGCCCGGCAGGCCGAAGAGCATGGGACGCAGCGAAAATTCGCCGCCGGGGAGCGCGGGGGAACCTTTGGAACGATCCGGCGAACCAAGGACGGGCGGGAGTTTCCCGCCTCCATCACCGTCTCGCCGCTGAAGGATGCGGCGGGCCAGGTCATCGGCACCTCGCAGGCAGTGCGCGACATCACCGAGCGGAAGCGGGCCGAGGAGGCGGTGCGTGCCGCCGGGGAACGGTTCCGTTTCCTGGCCGAGTCCATGCCGCAGAAAATCTGCACCGCCACGCCGGCTGGCGACATCGATTACTTCAACCAGCGGTGGACCGAGTTCACCGGCCTGACCTATCAGCAACTCAAAGACAGGGGATGGAAAGAGTTCGTCCACCCGGACGATCTGGAGGAAAACACCCGACACTGGCAGCACTGCATCGACACCGGTGACTACTTCGAGCTCGAGCACCGGTTCCGCCGCACGGATGGCGAGTACCGCTGGCACCTCAGTCGCGCTCACGCCATGCGGGACACCGATGGAAAAATCACCATGTGGATCGGCTCCAACACGGACATCGACGACATGATGCGCGCGCAGGAGGAACTGATCGACGCCGAGTCACAACTCGCCGACCGCGCCGTGCAGCTCGAAGTGCTCGTGGCCGAGCGCACCGAGAAACTCAGCGCCGCGCACACGCAACTGATGGCCGAGGCCGAGGAACGCAAACGGCTGGAGGCCGAGATCGCCGCCGCCGTCGAGGGCGAACGGGAACGGCTCGGCCAGGAGCTGCACGACGGACTGGTGCAGGAGATCACAGGCATCGGCATGATGCTCCATGTGCTTGAGCGGCAGATGAAAAAGCCAGCGCCCGAATTTGCCGGCGAGGCCGCCAGACTCGGCCACATGATAGAGCAAGCGCAGGAGAACGCGCGCAACCTGGCCAAGAATTTTTATCCCGTGGAACTCGAGCAGCACGGTCTGCTCGTCGCCCTCGAAGGCATCGCCCAGCGCGCCCGGCAGCAGCACGGCATCGCCTGCACCGTGCAGGCCGATGCGAATTTCTCCTCCCGGCTGCACGGCGCCAGGGCGGTCCAGCTTTTCCGCATCACGCAAGAGGCCGTGCAAAACGCCACCAAGCACTCGCAAGCCAAAAACATCCTCATCCACCTCGGCCGGCAGAACGGCGCATGGCTGCTCACCATCAAAGACGACGGCATCGGCCTGCCGGATGATGCCAGGTCAGGCGGCGGCATGGGACTGCGCATCCTGCAATATCGCGCGCGGATTATTCAGGCATCCCTGACGGTGACCAACAACGCCGACGGCGGCGTGCTCGTCTCCTGCATCGCTCCTGCCATTGATGAGGAATGACGGCGCGCGTCTTCTGAAAAGTAATGGGCATTCATACCCATGGTGATGTCATCGGTTCATCGCACCTCGACCTTGATAGGCAGGCAATGATTCACCAGGTAGCTGCCACACAGTCAGCGTCACTCTGGCTTGGTTGTGTTTCTCCGCGTGAATCGGAGGCGCGGGCCATGATCCTCCGCCTGCCGGGCTGCGCAGGCGTCTGCCAGGTGTGCTCCCAAAGCTGCCATGCATTCGGCACGAACGAACCGAGCAGCTTGGCGGCATGCCACGTCGCGCCGTCGTCGTCGCTGATGTCCACCGTCATGATGTGCGCATCGCCAGTCCATGCCGCTCCATGCATTCGGTAGGCTGGGGCAGCGGGCAGAACGTCGCGCTGGTGGCCGACGATTTTGCCTTTGACCATCATTTTCGCGCACGGAGAAACGGCGGCAAGGAGGTGCCGGTCTCGGGAAAAATGTCTGTTGCCAGAACGAACTCACGGGAGCATCCTCCGCCCCAAATTTAACTCTGACTCACACGCATGGCCGGCCCACCCAAAAGAAGACCTCCTCCCCGCAGAAACAATGCTCCGCCAAGAAACCGGATGCCAATGCCGATGCCGCGCATCGACGAAAATGCGGACAAAGAAAGCTCGGTCGAGCTGGAGGGCACCGTGACCCAGGTGCTCGCGGGCACCATGTTCCGTGTGAAGCTGCGCAATGAGCATCTCGTGCTCGCGCACATCTCGGGCAAGATGCGGAAGAAATTCATCCGCCTCGTCGTCGGTGATGAAGTGAAGCTCGAAATGTCGCCCTATGACACGGAGAAGGCGCGCATCGTTTACCGCATGTAGTTGATTTGAAAGAACGCTCACGCGTTCGGCTACACGCGTCTCCATGAGCCAGGACATCGTTTATTTCGATCTCGAAACCCAGCGCACCGCCAATGACGTGGGCGGCTGGGGGAACAAGCACAAGATGGGCATCTCCATCGCCGTGACATTCAGCACGAAGCTGAATGAGTACCGCATCTACCAGGAGCACGAGACCACGGAGCTGATCCAGCAGCTCGTGCGCGCTGATCTCGTCATCGGCTTCAACCAGATCAGCTTCGACTACGAGGTGCTCCTCGGTCACGCGATCTTTGATTTTCGCGACCAGCTCCGCAGCCTCGACCTCATGGTCGATATCGAAAAAACACTCGGCCACCGTCTCAAGCTCGACGCCATCGCCTCCGCAACACTCGGCACGGGCAAGACTGCCGACGGCCTCGACGCTATCCGATGGTGGCAGCAGGGAAAGGTTGCCGAGATCGCCGAATACTGCGCCTTCGATGTGAAGGTGACCAAATGCGTCCACGAGTACGGCGTGAAGCACGGCCATGTGAAGTTCAACGACCGCAACGGGCGGCCGCAAAAAGTGGAAGTGAAGTGGTGAGCTGAACCGGCATCACACTGCGGCAAACTTTTCCCGCAGCTCCTCGAGCGCCTTCTTCGTGAGCGTGATGCCCTCCATCTCGCTGTGCTTCTGGCCTTCGTACTCGATGCCGATGTAGCCTTTGTAGCCCGCCTTCACGACGATGCCGATGAGCCGCTCGAAATCGAGCGTCATCTCGCGCGGCTCGCGGCGGTCCTCGGTGTAGAACTTGCCCGCGCCCGTGTCCCAATCGTAGGCCTTCGCACTCACGGCTTTCTTTACCCAGGGCATAAACTCGCGCAGGCCTTGGTATGGATTGTACAGTTCGGCCTTGTCGCGGTTCGTGTAAAAATTTCCGAAATCCGGCAACACGCCCACGCGCGCGTGATCGGCAGCCTTCATCACCTCGGTCAGCCACTTGCCGTGCGAGGACAGGCCGCCGTGATTTTCCACGACGACATCAAGGCCGCGCTTCTCGCCCTCGACGCACAGCGCGTGCAGGCCGTCGGCTGCCAGCTTGCGCTGCTCTTCCCATGTCAGCTTCGCATCGCTGGCTGCGTTCACGCGGATGCAATGGCAGCCGAGGAATGCGGCGGCATCGAGCCACTTGAGGTGGTTTTGCACGGTGAGCTTGCGCTTCGCTTCGTCTGGATCACCGAGATTGCCCTCGCGGTCGCACATAATGAGCAATCCCTTCACGCCCTCGCCCTCCTGGCGCTTTTTCATTTCGCCGAGATATGCCTCGTCCTCTGCCTTCTCGAAAAACATCTGGTTCACATACTCAATGCCATCAATGCCGAGGCCGCGCGCGATCTTCGCGAAGTCGAGATGCTCCAACGGCTCCGCGCCGTTCTTCTTAAACATGCCCTTGTTGAGCGACCACTCCGCGAGCGAGATTTTAAAGAGCGGCTCCTTGCCCGGCGCGGCTGTGGCGGCACCAGCAAACGCGGCTGCGGCAGTGGACGTGGCGAGCTGAAGAAAATGGCGGCGGGTGCTGATGGTCGAGTTCATGGGTGATTGGAGTGGTTCGATGATGGATGGATGAAACCCGTGTTTCACTGCGATGCAATCTACAGGCGGCAGCTCACTCGCGTTTCTTTGGAGCGACCTTCGTCTTCGCTTTGCCGCCTTTCGGGCTTTCAAAGAGCGGCTTGATGTTACCCTTGTCCCATTCAGCGACGGCGCTTTGCAGCTTCGCCAGCACCTCGGGTTTCTCCGTGGCGAGATTCTTCGTCTCTCCGATGTCGGAGGCGAGATCGAAAAGCTCGGGCGCTGCATTGCCGAGGCGCACGAGCTTCCAGGTGCCGCTGCGCGCCGCGTAGTTTCCGCCGGGGCCGCCTGATCTCCAGAAGAGTGTCTCATGCGGAGCGCCAGCATTTTCGCCAGTGAGATGCGGCAGCAAGTTCACACCGTCGAGTTTGCTATCCTCCGGAAGCTTTCCACCAGCGGCGGCTACTGCTGTCGGAAGAAAATCGATAGCGATGACGGGCTGCGCGAACACACCAGGCTTCAGCCTTGCAGGCCAGCTCACGAGGAAGGGCACGCGAATGCCACCATCATAGACCTGGCCTTTGTGACCACGCAGCGGTGTGTTGTCAGTGAAGCAGGGATTGCCCGTCCTTCCCTGTAGATTCGGCCCGCCGTTGTCGCTGATGAAAAAGATGAGCGTGTTGTCGCGCTGACCGGTCGCATCGAGCCGCGCGAGCGTAACGCCCACCGCTGCGTCCATGGCGTGGACCATCGCCGCGTAGGTGCGCCGTCCTTCATCGATGATGCTCGCAAACTTTGCCAGCAACTCCGGCGGCGCGCTCAACGGCGTGTGCGGCGCGTTGAAGGCGAGGTAGAGAAACCAGCTCTGCTTTTGATGACGCTCAACAAACGCGGCAGCCTCGCGGCCGAGGATATCCGTGAGATAGCCGTCGAAGGGTCGCGCCTCACCGTTGAACTCGATTGGGAGATTGTATTCCTCGCCGCCCTTCCCGCCTGGGAGATAAATGTGACCGCCGCCGCGAAAGCCGAAGTATTCATCAAAGCCGCGCTTGTTCGGATGAAACTGCGGATGCGCGCCGAGATGCCACTTGCCCACCGCGCCAGTCGTGTAGCCCGCGTTCTTCATCAGTGACGGCAGCGTGATCTGATCGAGCGGTAATCCCGCGACGGTGTCCTGCGGCAGCCAGGCCGGATTGTTCTCGTGACCAAAGCGATGCTGGTAACGCCCCGTCATCACACCCGCGCGCGTCGGGCTGCAAAACGGATGCGACACATAGCCGCTGGTGCAATGCACGCTTCTCGCGGCGAGCGCGTCGAGATTCGGGGTGGGGATGTCTTTGCAGCCCTGAAATCCCACGTCCGCGTAGCCCAGATCATCAGCGATGATGAGGAGCACGTTGGGCTTCTCCACCGCGAGCGCGGTGGAGCCGATGAGCAGATAACAGAGAGCGAGCAGCCGTTTCATGGCCGCTGGGAACGACGGCTGCGTGGCAGTTCTCACACTGCGGATCGAGGCGCTGCCTCTCAGCCGTCAATCTTCCATCCTTCGCGATACGCCTTTGTCATGAACTGGTTTGCCTCGGGTGTGTCGGGGCTGGTGCCGGTTTTGCCGTCGTATTGGATCTTCTTGCCCGCGCGGTAGGCGGCGAGGCCGAGGAGCAGGGTCTCGATCATGTTCGCGCTGTAGCCGAAGTCGCACGCGGTGGGCTTGCTCGGATCGCGGCAGGCTTCAAACCACTGCTTCTGGAAGTTGCCCTTGCCCACGTCAGCGAACTGCTCCTCCTTTTTGCGCGGCTTGAAGTAGCTCAGGTCCGCGTCGTCGCCGTAAGGGATGATGATGCGGGAGTCGAAGTCGGCGATAATGAAGCCTTTGGTGCC
>JANPIW010000191.1:0-2432 GCA_031425215.1 Verrucomicrobiaceae bacterium | reverse complement strand
CTATAGCGCCAGCCGTGGACCTGATAATCGAGCACTTCGGCACCCAGCCATTGGCGGGAGGCATCGAGGATCAGCCGCCCGCTCTCCATGCGATCTTCCTCCCAGTGCGCCAGACTGAATTCATGATGGGCATGAATGGTGACTGCAGGTTCCCTCGAGATGCCTTTGAGTTGATTATCGGCAATCCATGAGACCGGGCCGGTGGTCTGCATCAGTCCTCCCGGGGGAGGAATCAAAGACGGCTTTTCGAGCACGGCCATGACGGCGAGGCAGCGTTCGTAGGCGATGCCTTCAAGGCGTGTCTGCATCGTGTGATCGAGTTCGATTCCACCCGCTGCCAACAATGCGAGAGATTGTGGGACAGGCGGGGTAAGCAGCACGGCTGCCGCTGAGTAAAAATCCCCGGCACTGGTCTCTGCTGAGTAGACGTCACCGGCACGTCCCAGCGCCACGACCTGCTTTTCCATCCGCAGGTCCAGACCCTGCGCCAGAAATTTGGCGACGCCGGTCATGGCTGGTTGGCCACGCCAGCGCGTGTGTCCGTCCGCTGCCGGGGAGAAGCCGCGGCACCATTCTGCGATCAGGCCCGCTTCCGCGCCTTGTTGGAGGATCTCTTCAAAACGGGCATCCCGCGTGGTGATGAACTGCGCTCCATGATCAAAGGTGGCTGCCCCGATACGACGACTGGCCAACCTGCCACCGGGACCCCGCCCTTTATCGAGCAGGATCACGCTGCGGCCAGCGCATTGTATTTCACGTGCCGCGATGAGGCCTGCGACCCCTGCGCCAATGATCAGCACATCAACGTTAAGTTCATCAGCCGGCATGGAGTTATTCAAAGAAGGGGAAACGCCATGATCCTGCGGCAAGCAGGCCGGCCTTGGGCGTCTTCGCCATGGGGTCATCGCAGCGGCAGATGCAGCAAAATTTAAGGAGCCGCTGCTGGAGCAGCTTCCACGGCTTGAGGTTCTTGATAAGCAGGAGGAAATTGATAACACCTTTGGCAGATGAATTGATTGCTTTAAACTGATGAAACAACCCGTGCAGGATGGAAAAGCAAGCCCGGCAAAACGACCCACGATGAACCCAATCAATTACCTAACTAAAAGTCGGATGATCGGGACTTTCGCGTTTACGCTGGGTTTTGCCGGTTTCGGGCCTGCCAGCGCCGCCCCGTCCGACTATCCTCCCGTCCAATTTTCCGCCGCAGACGGATGGGGGAAAAAGATCCGGCGCACCATGCGATTGCCCGCTTCCAGCACGCCGGAAAAGCGCACCACCGTCCGCATAACGAAGTAGGCACGGGATTTTATCCGAGTCATTCTCCAAACATGAAACTTTTTTCCAAAACTCTTGCCCTGCTGGTGCTTTCCACGATGGCGCAGGCGGGGGAGAAGAACCCGTTTTTTGCGATGGACACCATCGCCCGGGGCAAGCCGGAGGCGGTGGTGCCTATGCTGCGCGAGCTGGGCTACGCGGGCCTCGGTGGCGCCCCCGGCGATGCCGCGATGGCCCAGGCGCTTGCTGCGGCGGGGCTACGGTATTTTAATGGTTATCACACGATCACCTTCGATGCCGCGCGGCCCGCCTTGGATGAGCCGATGCGGAAATTGATCGAAGCCATGCCCGGTTCAGCGCTCTGGCTGGCGGTGGCAGTGGTGCAACGCGACGGTGTGGCTTTCACGGTTTCCTCCGCCGAGGCGGACGAAACCGCCGTGGCCAAGCTGCGCGAACTCTCCGCCCACGCCGCGCCGCGCGGAGTGAAGATCGCGCTTTATCCACACACCGGCTTCTGGCTGGAGCGTGTGGAGGACGGCATCCGGCTGGCGGGGAAGGTGGACGACCCCGCCGTGGGCGTGACTTTCAATCTCTGCCACTGGCTGAAAGTCGAGGGTTCCCAGCGCGACCCCGCTCCCGTGCTGCGCATGGCGCAGCCAAGGCTCATGTTTGTCACCATCAACGGCGCCGACACGGGCGACACCAAAACGATGGGTTGGGAACGGCTGATCCGTCCGCTCGGCGAAGGCAGCTACAACGTGGGCGCCTTCCTGCGAAGCCTGCGGGCGACCGGCTACGACGGTCCCGTGGGGTTCCAAGGCTACGGGATTCCAGGCGACGCGCGCGCGGTGCTGGAGAAAACCATGGCTGCGTGGCGGGAGTTGCAGCCCTGAAGGCTCAAGAAAACTGTTGACCACGTGGGTGGTGGCGGCACATCGTATATCATATATGATTCAGAGCAGCATCGCACCCGCAGCCAATCGAAACGCATCCTGCCGGGAGGTGGTGCGGAGGGCGTTGCTGGAGCGGATTGGGAATGGGGTGCTGGTGCCGGGCGAGCGCATTGTGGAGGCGCGGTTGGCGGAGGAATTCGGGGTAAGCGCGATTCCGGTGAGGGAGGCGATCCGCGAACTGGTCAGCATGGGCGTGCTGGC
>JANPIW010000190.1:0-2229 GCA_031425215.1 Verrucomicrobiaceae bacterium | reverse complement strand
AAGTAACTGGCGAGCACCGGCAAGGGGTGCAAAATCAACGGCATCGTTTTGTGCGGTGGGCGGAGTAGGGGTTGTGTTCACAAACACCCATCGCACCGACTCCGCCGCGCAAAACGACCCTCTTCAATCGCGGCGTTCGGGATTAGAGTGACTCGTCGGACACCGCAAGCAAACTTCTCGACATGATGATGCCAGCTCCCGGCAGTGAGCAAGAGGGTAGAAACAAGCCGGTGGTGAAACGAGGCTTTAACTCCAAGTCACGCCCCGATCGGATGCCATGTCGTCTTGTACTCGACGAAGTCACGCACCTCGTAGAGTCCCTGCGCCGCATCGCCATACCAGTCGATGGCGTCTTCGCTTTTCGCGAGCCGCACGCGCTTCACACTGTCCGCCGCGCCGAGGCGGATGGCTTTTCTGTCGTCCGCATTCGCCACACCACTGATCGCTCGCAGATGCGTGTGCGTGGCAAATGTCGGGATCATCTCTTTGCGGAAACCCGTGAGCAGATTCACCACGCCGCCGGGCAGATCGCTCGTGGCCAGCATCTCGCCGAGCACGATGGCCGGATAGGGCTGCGTCTCGGAGGCGAACGCGACCACCGTGTTCCCGCTCGTGATCACCGGAGAGATGAGCGAGACAAGCGCGAGCAGCGGCGCTGAATCCGGCGCGATGATGCCAACGATGCCGGTCGGCTCCGTCACGGTGAAATTGAAGTGTGGTGACGCCACCGGGTTCACGTTGCCGAGCAGTTGCTCATATTTGTCAGCCCAGCCTGCATAGTGAATCAAGCGGTCCACCGTGGCGGTCACTTCCTTCTTCGCATCTGTCGCGCTGGCACCACCGAGAGTGATGGCAGCAGCCATCTCCACGCCACGCGCCTCGATCATCTCGCCGAGACGATAAAAAATCTGCCCGCGATTGTAGCCCGAGCGTTTCGCCCAGCCCGGCCCCGCTTTCGCGGCGGCCTCGACGGCGTTGCGCAGATCCTTGCGAGTACACTGCGGGATGTGCGCGAAGAAAACGCCGCGCGAGTCAGCGAGCGGAAACGTGCGCCCGCTCTCGCTGCGGATGAACGCTCCGCCGACGAAGCATTTGGGGGTCTTGGTGATGGGGAGACGTGACATGGGATGGAGAGAATGAAGTTGAACCACGAATGGACACGAATAGACACGAATGGATTTACAGGACGATGCGCTCCCACTCGAGGCGGGCGTGTTGGAAATTGAGAATGACTCCGACTTTGAGTCCGGTGATGCGGAGGTAGTTGATCATTTGTCCTCGCTCGTGGTTGGTGATTTGCGTGATGACCTTGGCATCCACGATCACTGCGTCATCGACAACCAGGTCTGGTACAAACTCTCCGACCTGAACCCCTTTATATTTGAGATTGAAACGCCTCTGCTGATCCAGCTTCAGCTCCCGAAGCCGAAACTCCACCACGAGCGCGTTCTCATAAGGCTTCTCGTGCAGCCCATGTCCCAACGCCTTTATGACCTCAAGTCCCGCACCCACAATCGAATACACCAACTCGCCATGAAGCAGCCCCTCATTCCTCAGTAATTCGTGTCTATTCGTGTCCATTCGTGGTTCCTCATCACTGAACCTTGCAGTAATCCAGCACCCCCTGCCGTCCACCTTCGCGACCGAAGCCGCTTTCCTTGTAGCCGCCGAAGGGGCTGGTGGGATCAAACTTGTTATAGGTGTTGGCCCAGACCACGCCGGCTTTCAGCTCGGTGCTCATTTTCAAAATTCGGCTGCCTTTGTCGGTCCACACACCTGCGCTGAGACCGAAGGCGGTGTTGTTCGCCTTCTCCACCGCCTCGTCGAGCGTGCGGAATGTCAGCACACTGAGCACGGGGCCAAAGATTTCTTCACGCGCGATGCGGTGGCTCATCGTCACGTTCGAGAACACGGTGGGACGGAAATAGAAACCCTTCGGCGGCAGCTTGCATGGCGACTGATACATCTCCGCTCCCTCGGCCGTGCCGCTCTCGACCAGCTCTTTGATTTTGCCGAGCTGCTCGCGCGAATTGATCGCGCCCACATCGGTGTTCTTGTCGAGCGGATCGCCGACACGCAGCACCTGGATGCGGCGCTTCAATTTCGCCAGCACTGTGTCCGCCACGCTTTCCTGCACGAGCAATCGCGATCCGGCGCAGCAGACGTGGCCTTGATTGAAGAAGATGCCGTTGACGATTCCTTCCACGGCCTGATCGAGCGGTGCGTCGT
>JANPIW010000189.1:0-24581 GCA_031425215.1 Verrucomicrobiaceae bacterium | reverse complement strand
TGTGGGCGCCGGCGGGGCGGCGCCGGACCATGCGGCGCGCAGTTGATCAAAGAGCCACGGATTGCGAATGGCGCCGCGGCCGATCATCAGCCCGGCGGCACGTGTCTGGCGGAGAAAGCCTAGGCCGGTGGCGACATCGACGACGTTGCCATTGGCGATGACGGGGCAGGGGAGCACCTCGACGGCTGCTGCAACGCATTCTGCATGGACAGGTGTGCGGTAGCCGTCATGCACGGTGCGCCCGTGAATGGTGAGCGCGTCGATGGCGTGTTTTTGAAAAATCTCCAGCAAGCGTGGGAATTCGGCTTTGTCGTGGAATCCGACGCGGCATTTGACAGTGAAGCGCGTGGTCACAGCCCCTCGCAGCGCTCCGATGATTTCATCGACACGCTCGGGATGTCGCAGGAGGCCTCCGCCCGCGTCTTTGCGGCAGACGATGGGGGCGGGGCAGCCGAGATTCAGGTCGATGCCGGCGATGGGGAAGTGCTGAAGTTCCTTCGCGGTGCGCACCAGCGCAGCAACGTCCTGGCCGATCATCTGCGCGATGACGGGGATGCCGGTTTCGTTTTCGGTGATGGAGCGGAGGATGGTGCCGTCGGGTTTGGAATCTGCGGTGACGCGGAAATACTCAGTCACAAAGACATCTGGCCCGCCGTGCCGCGCGATGATGCGCATGAAGGGCAGGTCTGTCACGTCCTGCATTGGTGCGAGAAAGAGTGCTGGGCGATTTGATGGAATGAGGTCGCGCATTTAGTGGTCAGCAGGTTTCAAAGTAATCATCCTCCGCGATGTCGGGGATGCCGACGACGAGCACACGCATCTGGCCGCGCGCGCCGTGGACGACTCCGGGCGGAATGTGGACGAGCGAGCCTTTGCTGACGGGATGCTCCACACCATCAAGCATCACCGTGCCGCCGCCTTCGAGGACGTAGTAAAGCTCGGTGGAGCGCTTGTGATAGTGCAGCCGCGCTCCGTCGATATCAACAGCGTGCGCCCAGGCGGCGGGAGACAATGCGGCATCCTCGCGGCTGATGAGACGGTCGCGCCAGCCGCAGGTGCTGCGCTCGCGCGGGGTGCGGCCTTCGTGACGGATGAGGGTGGTCATGGGGTTGAGAATTGCGGGCTGAGTGTCGAGAGTCTGCGGCGCTGTCCTATCAAACTCTCAATACGCAACCAGCATCTCTCAACTCATCAAAACGCAAACACCGCATCCGCCCGGAGGCAGATGCGGTGCTGTGATTCGTGACGGTTGTCCGTCAGCGCGGCTCAGGACTTATTTGTCCTTCTTTTTGCCTGCGGCGGTGAACTCTTCCTTGGTCAGGTTGCCGTCACTGTCCTTGTCCTTGGAAGCGAACTGCTTCTCGGATTTGGCGGCGTCCTTGGAACCCTTGAGGAATTCTTCCTTGGAGACTTTGCCATCGCTGTTGGCGTCCTTCTTGGCGAAGACGGCGGCCATGTCGGGCTTCTTGCCCTTGCCTTCTTCGGGTTTCTTGGCGGCATCGTCAGCGGCAAGGCTGAATGATGCGACGCCGAGGACGGTGACGAGTGTGATGATCGATTTCATATTGTCAGTGTGTGTTTGTGTTCTGTTTGAGTGCGCCGCAGCAGGGTGTGCCTTGGCGCGTGGGACTGATTAACGCGGGGCTTGCAGGTGAGTTTCAAAAAAGTGCGGACTTTTTTTGCGTGTCGTTTCCACGCGAGAAGACACCCGTGCGGCCTGGTTCCACGCGATGCCGCTCAAAGCTACAGCAATCTTGCGCCTGCCTCAGCCAAGGGGCTGCGCTCGCCTTTCACCAGGGGAATGTGGGCGGCGAAGGCCTGGCCGCGCATGCGCTGGCGGGTGTACACGAGACCGTTACTGCGGCTGTCCACATACGGGTTGTCGATCTGCGCGGGATCGCCGACGAGCACGAGCTTCGAGCCGCGTGACATTCGGGTGACGACGGTTTTGGCCTCCAGCGGCGTGAGTTGCTGGGCTTCGTCGAGGACGAAGTAACGGTCGGGGATGGAGCGACCGCGGATGTAGCAGAGGGCTTCGATCTCGAGCGTGCCCTGCGCGATGAGCGAGTCGTAGGGCGTGGCGGCCTCGGTGGCGGGCGAGGGATCGGCCTGGAAGCGATTGCGTTTCCGTGCGGGGCCTTGCTCGTTGTGGACGGGGCGCAGCAGGAGATCGAGCGCGTCATAGACGGGCTGCAGCCAAGGGCGCATTTTTTCCTGCAAGGTGCCGGGCAGGAAACCAACGGTTTGTCCCATCGCCACGATGGGTCGGCTGACGGTGATGCCTGCGTAAGTGTGAGCGAAGACTTGATGCAGCCCGGCGGCGACGGCGAGGAGCGTCTTGCCCGTGCCCGCCTGGCCGTAGCAAGTGACGAGGCTGATGGTGGGATCGAGCAGGGCGTCGAGGAGGCACATCTGGCCGAGATTCATGGGCTTGATGGCGCGGCCATTCATGAGGCGGATGACCTCGGGCACGCGCAGGCGTTCGAAGTCTCCGAGCGCGCTGAGCCGCGCTGGCATCGTGGATTTTTCTCCGGCGGAGAGGAGCACATATTCATTGGTGACGAGAGATTCGCGCCTCGCCGCGTCGAGCGTGAGCCGTCCGGTGCTGGCGTAGCGCTGCAGCTCGTGCGCGGTGACCTCGACGCGGGCGATGTCAAAGTTGGACACCTCGCGAGGCGCCACCTTGTCATGCTGATAGTCCTCGCAGTCGATGCCCACGGCGCGGGCTTTGAGCTGCATGTTGAGGTCCTTGCTCACGAGCACGACTTGGCCGCCGACCTGCTCGCGCAGCCAGAGCGTGCAGGCGAGGATGCGGTGGTCGGTTTTCTCCTGGTCCGGAAAAATGCGCTGGAATTCCCGCAAGCACGGCACCTGCTCGGACTTTGCTGGATCGTAAATGACGAGTCGCACGCTGCCGCCGCCGGGAGTGGGCACACCATTCATCACGGACGCGCCGGGTGTGGAGAAAGCCTTCATCAGAGCGCGATGCACGTCGCGTGCGTTCGCGCCGCGCTCGGTCATCTCGTTCTTGAAGCGATCCAGCTCGCTGAGCACATCGACGGGAATGCACAGTGCGTGCTCGGCAAAACGGTTGATGCAGCCGGGGTCGTGCAGCAGGACATTGGTGTCGATGACGAAAGTTTTCGTCAGCACGGATTTGGCCCCGCTGGCACCGGGGGCGGTCTTTTTTCGTGGTCTGGCACTGGCTGCGGGAGCCGGGTCAGTGGTGAGGGTTGATGCTGCGAATGGGGATTGATCGTCGCGGTCCATGTTGGGGGTTGTTAAGGTGAGACGCCGCCGTCATCAGGAGGCCGATGGCGGACGGAAGGCTGCGGCTGGACGCATGAGCATCCAGAAGAAGAGCGAGCGTGACCGCCCTGGGAAATTCCTTCATCGCTGGGGGACTCCATCCATACCTTGGTCGGCATCAAGTGCGCCAAGGCCCCTCTGCGCGGGGTGTGGAGAGTCGAGTAATTCAAGACGTAAACAATGTGAACAGAAATGGGAGAAACCGGCAAGCACTTATTTCCACTCATTGAAATAATCTTCATCATCATGGCAACGGTTCTGACACAGTCCGTCAGGGTTGGGTTCGATTCTGGATGAAGCGCGTTTTAGCACAGTGAACACTCCGGCTGTGAATAAGGCGGTGGAGTGACGCTGACGCCCACGCTAATTTTCTCATCACGGCATCAACCGCGCGTCCCGCCGCACCCGGTGACTTTTGATCGTCACTTGCTGTAGGGGTTGTCCTTCTTGACCATGCCTGTCGATGAGAGTGCGCGGCGATAATTCAGCACGGCATCGCCGACGGTTTCTGCGAGGGCGGTGCGGTAAGTGGTGGAGGCAATGAGGCGGCACTCGGTGGCATTGGTGACAAACCCGCCTTCAAAGAGAATGCCGGGGCGGTCACAACCGGTGAGCACGGTCCACTGGGCGCGTTTGATGCCGCGGTCGATGAGTTTGAATTTGTGGATGACGAGGGCGTGGACGGCGGTGGCGAGGGCGATGTTTTCGGAGTCCTGCTTGTTGCCGGTGCGCCCGGAGGCGTTGTAGCCGCCGCCACGCTCGAGGCTGGCGGAGCTGCCCTGGGGTGTGAGCGCAAAGGTCTCGATGCCAGTCGCGGCGGAGCCTGCGGAGTTGAAGTGGAAGCTGAGGAAGATGCTGTTCGGTGTCTTGTTGGCGATGGCGACGCGGCCTGTGCGCGAGATGAAGACATCGGAGTCACGCGTCATCACGACCTTGAAGCCACGCTTGACCAGTGCTGCCTTGACGGCCCGCGCCATCTGGAGGGCGAAGTCTTTCTCGTAACCATAGACACCCTTTGCGCCCGCGTCGTGGCCCCCGTGGCCGGCGTCGATGACGACGGTGTCGAATGGCTCGTCGCCCGTGATGTAGCTGGGGCGCAGGACGGGGTCGAGGAGCTTGCAGAGATCGAGGCGGGAGAAGAGCGCCTTGCCCCCAGACTCGGCGACGGGATAGCTGAGGATGAATTTGATGTTGTTGATGAGCAGTTCCTGGCTGCCGATGGTGGCCTTGAGAATGAGGTTGTTGGATTTCAGCCAGACCTGATTCCCATCGACCTTGAGGGAGGCGAAAGCATAGAAGTTCTGAATGCTCTGCGCAGTGATGTAGTCACGCCCGCCGAGCTTCACGACCTGCCAGCCGATGCCTTTGGCGGGAGGGAGAGAGGTGCTGGCTGCGGAGGATTCAGTGAGCTGCTTGGAGACGGACGTCACGGTGCTGGTCATGCCGGACTTGGTCACGTCGATGGGGCGATTCTCTTCATCCTTGGGCGACACATCGGCTGACTTTGTGGTCGCGGCGGCGACGGCGGGGGTTGGAGAGGGGGGTGTTTTGGCAGGTTCAGCGGTGGCGGGTGTGCCCGGCGCGGCAACGGGTTTCTCCTCAGGTTTTGCATCTGCGGCGGCCATTGGCTTGGCTCCGGCCGGTTGATCGACTTTGATGTGATGTCCCAAGTCCGGTTTGTCGGATGCCGCCGTGTCCTTCTTCGGATCGGCTGGCGATGTGGTTTGTGGCTTGGGCGCTGTTGCCGCGGTGTTGGTTTCTTTGGCCGGCTCTTTCTTGGGCGCTGCCTTGGATCTGGCGACGGCGCTCTTGGGAGTGCTCTTTTTTGCGGTGCTGGCAGTGGATTTTGCCTTGGGCTTTGCATCCGGGGCTTTCGGCGTGGTCTTCACCTCCGGCGGCGGCGCGGGCGGCGGCGCGTCCTCTTTCTTTTTCACCATGTCGAGCACGCGGCCAAAGAATCCGCTCTTCTTCTCCTTGGCCGCCGCTGGTTCCTCTGCGGCCTGGAGCACGCTGCCTGCAACGATGGATCCGGCCATCAGCCAAGCTGTCCAGATCACGCGTCTTTCGATTTTGCTCATCAGTGATGACCTCATGTGTGGTTCGCCCCGCGCCGGTGGTGGGGAAGGCGTTGGGAGTTTCGACAGTAACCGAGAGCAATTGTTGTGCAATGGCTTAAACCAGCGGGAGCTGGTATAATAGTTTCACTTATTCCCTTCCTCTCGAGTCCATGCAGATCGTCACCGGTCCGTCGTTCACCAGCGCGACCTGCATGTCGGCTCCGAAGACGCCGCGCGGCACACGCTTTCCGAGCTGGGTTTCGAGCGTGGCGATGAACGTCTCGTAAAGCGGGATGGCGATCTCGGGTCGCGCGGCGCGGATGAAAGAGGGGCGATTGCCTTTCGTCGTGCTGGCGTGAAGCGTGAACTGGCTGACCACGAGCACATCGCCGCCCAGATCGCTGACGGCGAGGTTCATCTTGCCATCAGCGTCGGAAAAGATGCGCATCTGCGCGATCTTGCCGGCAAGCCAGGCGGCATCCTCCTGCGTGTCGTCGTGCTCGATCCCGAGCAAGACGAGAAGCCCGGCGCCTATGCGGGAGAAGACATGGCCGTCGATGATGACGGAAGCCTCAGTGGCCCGCTGGATGACGACGCGCATGGACGGCTGCTAGCTCCAGCGATACGCCGCCTTGGAATTGCGCCAAAAATACTTCTCCGCCGCCTCTTTGCCTTTCGCGGTGAAGTACTCGCTCACAACCTTGAACACCACGTCATACGGCGCGCCTTTGTCGGAAACGGGCCAGTTGCTGCCGTAGATGACGCGATCCTCGCCGAAAGTCCCCCAGAGATGATCGAGCACCGGCTCGTAGTAGCTCGTGTCGCGCGGCGCCTGGCCCTCCGCGCTTTTCACCTGCTCGACGAGCGCGGACACTTTCATGAACACATTCTTCTGCGCGGCGGCGACGCGGATGTTTTCCTTCCACTCAGGCCGCAGGTTTTGCGGATCGCCAGACGCGCCGAGGTGATTGATGACGATGCGCAGCGAGGGGATTTCTTTCGCGAGCTTCGCCGCGTGCGGGAGCATCGCTGGCTGGCCGTTGAGATCGAGTTCGAGTCCGTGATCAGCGAGGAGCTTCGCGGCTTTCAAAACCGTGTCATCTCCCGCATCCACTTTCACCAGATCACCACGCCAGCGGATGCCGCGAAAGATCGGGTTCTTCGCGAAGCGCGAGAGGTGTTCAGCGAACTTCGCGTCCTTCGGATCAAGATTGCCGACGAAACCGATGATCGACTTCTCCGTCACCGCCAGATCGAGAATCCACTGGTTGTCTTCCACCCAAGGGCTGGCCTCGACGACGACGGTTTCCTTCACGCCATGCGGCGAGGCGAGCGCTAGCCAGTCCTTGGGCAGCACCGCGCGGAACAGCTTCGTGCCTTTCCCCGGCCACGGCACACCTTGCGGCCGCGTCGGGTCATAGAAATGCGTGTGCGTGTCGATGATCCGCGTCGCGGGCGGGCCTGAGCCACAGGCAGACGCGACTGCAATAGCCGAGGTGCCCGTGATGAAGTCGCGGCGATTCATTTGACTCATAAACTAACTTGCTCGGGTCACGCAGCACCGTTCATCGGCACGCCATCCGGCTCGATGAGGCCGTATTCGCCGTCGTCGCGGCAGTAGAGGATGGCCATTTTGTGAGTCTTCTGATTCAAGAAGACGATGAAGGAGCGGCCGCTCATGGCGAGGTCCATCATCGCCTCATCGACGAAGAGTGGGCGGATCTTGTACTGCTCTTTGTGGACGTAGGTGGCCTCGATGTGCTCGTCCGTGGCCTCCAGCGCGGTCTCGTGATAAATGTGCTCCTCGATGTGCTTGATGGAGCCTTTGCGCGGGCGGTGGTTTTTAAGCATGCGCGTCTTGTACTTCCGCATCCGGCGCGCGAGCTTCGAGACGGATTCGTCGATGGAAGCGTAGATGTCCTCGGAGATGGAATCGACCTCGATGACGATATGGTTGGCGCAGTGGAGGATGATCTCAGCCTTTTGCTGCCGGTGGTTTTGCACGTCGAGAATAACCTTGGCATCGATGATGCGCGGGTAGTCGAGGTGCAGGCCCTCGATTTTTTTCTGCGCGTATTCGCGCATGGCGGGGGTCACGTCGATGTGACGGCCGGTGACGGTGATGGGCAGGTTCACGTTGTGTACTTGCATGGTGTTTGTTTTCTATTGTTTGGTTCGGTTGACTTGAAGATGGGTCACATGGTGAAGCCTTCACCGAGGTAGAGCTGGCGGGCGACGGGGTCGTTCACGAGGAAGTCCTTCGAGCCGTGGCGCTTCACCTGGCCTTCGTAAATGAGGTAGGCGCGGTCCACGATGTTGAGCGTCTCGCGCACGTTGTGATCGGTGATGAGGATGGCCAGGCCGGCCTGGCGCAACATGCGGATGATTTCCTGGATCTCGCTCACGGCGATGGGATCCACGCCGCTGAAAGGCTCGTCGAGCATGAGCAGCTTTGGCTCCGTGACCAGCGACCGCGCAATGGTGAGGCGGCGCTTCTCACCACCGGAGAGCGTGAGGGCGAGATTGTCCGCGACGTGGTCGATGCCGAATTTTTCCATCAGCGAATCGCACTGCGCCTCGCGCTCGGCTTTGGAGAAACGCTGCGTCTCCATCACGGCGAGGATGTTATCGCGCACGGTGAGCTTTCTGAAAATGGACTCCTCCTGCGGAAGATAGCCCATGCCCAGGCGCGCGCGCTTGTACATCGGCTGATGCGTGGCGTCTGCGCCATCGAACATCACCTGCCCGCCATTGGGCCGCACGAGACCCACGATCATGTAAAACGTCGTGGTCTTCCCCGCGCCGTTCGGCCCGAGCAGGCCGACGATCTCGCCAGCGCGCACCTCGATGTCCACGCCGTTCACGACCGCGCGACCGTCATAGACCTTCACGAGACCGCGCGTGTAGAGCAGCGGCTCCTCGTCGTTGGCGTGAGCCAGCTCCTCGGGGTGCTGGGTCGTCCAGTAAATGCTCGCATCATCGTGCGGCACGGTCTCCTTCAAGACGGCGGGTGGTTCGGCCACGGCGGCGCCCCTGCCTGGTTGTTTGCCTGATTTTTTCACTGCTGGACGGGAAGGGGTTTGGCGACGGGCGTGGCCTGTCCTTGAGGTTTGAAATGCGTGCCACCCTTGGGCTGCGCGTTCTGGAGAATCTCCGTGCGGCTGGGGCCGAAGGTCTTCATCGCGCCGTTCTGATAAATGATCATGTACGTCGAGGGATCGGTGGCGACCTGCAAGTTACGCCCCCGCTGCACTTGCGGCATGTCGCGCATGATTGTCTCACCCGTCTTGCCGACGAATTTGGCGTACCTGCAAGTTCCCACCTGGATGTCGCCAGTCTCGGTTAGCTTTTCGATCATCACCTTGCGACCGCGCGCTATGGCTTCCTTGATGCTGCTGTCTGTCGTGCCTTCGGGCGCAGTGTCATCGCTCGCTGCCGGAGGCGGTGGCGCAGTCGGCGGCTGGCTGAAAACGGAGCCGGGCGCGGCGAATGAAAGCGCCGTGCCCTGCTGCGGCGCGGGCTTGGGTTTCACAGGATCGGCCACCTTCTTCGCTGTGGCAGTTTCCGTTTTCGCGCCTTCCTCCTCTTTGATCATGTGAATCTCAAACTCATCGCTCTGGATGTAAAACTGAGGGTGATGCACCTCGACATTGTCGGTGAATAGCGCGATCGCCGTGTCCGCATCGAAGAAAGCCGCGCCCGTGCTGGTGATCACGACTTTGTCGCCCTTGTCGTCAGGTTTCTCGATCGGTGCGGGTGTGAGCGGCTGCGGCTTCACCTCGGAGAGGGGCTCCTGCACGATCTCGGGCTTAGGCGGCGCTTTCGTCGCGCCGATCTTCGCGCCCTTCGACAGCAGCTCCCTCCCCTGTGCCGTCACGTTCTTCACCGCCGCGTCGAGCGATTTCTGTCCGCTCTCGCCCACCGCCTTGCTTTTTTCATCCCCCTCGCGCAAAAGCTCCGATGCCGCCGCGGCTGCCGCACGCTTGGCCAGGGACTCTTCATTGGCTGCCTCGTCCTTCCTGCGCGTGCTCTCCGCCGTGCCGTTGGCTCGCGCCTTGTTCAGACGTGAAGCGGCTTCTTTTGCATCGCTCTCGACCGTCCTGGTCTTCACCTGCGCCATGCCTGACGAGGCAAGCGCCAGCGCGATGATTGTGACTGGGATTCTTTTCATTTACTGCTTGGGGATGGTTGATGTTGCCGGTGCCGCCTCTGGAGCAGGAGCAGGCTTTGTCGCAGGTCCCGAACCCGGGTTTGACGACATCGTTTTCTTCATGTCAAAAATCACCATCTTCACGTTGCCCACCATTTTGCCCTGCGAGGTTTTGGTGTCGAAGACCATGCCATCTCCCTCGATCTCAAAGTCGCTGCGACTCACGCGACTGCGCTCCGTGCTGCTGAGGATCTGGTGATCCATATTGTAGGTCCCGGTCTTTAGATCGACCTTCACATCCTGCTCCTTCATCGCGCCGAACATCTTGATAGAAAGCTTCTCGGCAAAGAGCCGGTTGTCATCCACCCGGATCAATGAATCGGCCACGATCAGCGTGCTCGGCTTCCCATCTTCAAAGGCGGGGATGCGCACGCCCTTGCTCTGCCTGCCAAGAGGGATCATGTCGCCGAAGGCTTTCAGTCCTTTGTTCGGCAGCTCCGCAGGCGTGGCCGCCTGTTGCTCCTGCGTCCGGGCCTTGCCCTTCATTTTCGACTTGGTCTCCGCATCCGCGCCATGCGCCACCAGCGACGCGGCGGCCACAGCCACCACGAGGCACCAGCGGGCTGCGTTTGCCCGGCGCTCAGTCATTTTCACGCGAGATGTCATGAATTCGGACGAGTTGCTTCAACACAATGGCCAGCCTGTCCAATGGTATCTGGTTCGGCCCGTCTGACAATGCTTTCTCCGGGTCGGGGTGCGTCTCCATGAAGACCCCGTCGCATCCCGCTGCCACCGCCGCGCGGGCCAGCACCGGCGCGAGCTTCCCGTCTCCACCCGTCGTCGCGCCCAACCCGCCAGGGCGCTGCACCGAGTGCGTCGCGTCAAACACCACACGGTAGCCCAGCTCGCGCATCCAATATAAGGAGCGCATGTCGGCCACCAGATTGTTGTAGCCAAAGGTCGTGCCCCGCTCGGTGAACATGAATTTTTTGCAGCCCGCAGCCTCCAGCTTCTCTGCGATGTTCTTCACATCCCACGGCGCGAGAAACTGCCCTTTCTTCACATTCACCGCCCGTCCCGTCTCAGCCGCCGCCACGATCAGGTCCGTCTGCCGGCAAAGAAACGCCGGGATCTGCAAAAGGTCGATGTGCTTAGCTGCGATGACCGCCTCCTCCGCCGTGTGAATGTCCGTCGTGACCGGCACTCCGAGCGCGAGCCCCACATCCGCCAGCAGCGCGCAGCCATCCGCGCAGTCCATCCCGCGATACGATGTGCCCGAGGAGCGGTTCGCCTTGTCATACGAGGCCTTGAAAATCCATTTCAGCCCCAGGCCCGAGGCGATCTCCGCGATGCGCCGTCCCATATCGCGGATGAAGCCCTCGCTCTCGATCACGCACGGTCCCAGGATAAACACAGGTCCCGTGCCATCCATCAGCACCTTTCCAATCTGAACACTCGGCAGAGTAACAATCACCTGAATCAAATTTACGCCCGCCCGCATATCCGGGCTGACAATTTTTCATCCTATCAAAAGACACGGCGCTGACAATCCCGAGATTGCTCCCGCCGCGAAATAGAGCAGGCCAGTTTGCGGATGAACCGTGCAAGCGCTCTGATACCCAGCCGCGGGACGTGCATGGGAATCACTGCCCCTGCTGGTCCGGCATCAGCTCATAAAGCGTGATCAGCGGGATTCTGCTCACCTCGCGACACCTCGATTTGATTTCAGCGGGGAGCTTGTCCGTGCCAAACTCGAGAAAACATTCGATGCCGGCGTGTCTGGCAAAGCGCAATGCCCAGGTGATCTCATCCTCCTTGCCCCAGACGGGCGGCACGAGGGCGAAGGGCCGTCTGCCGCCGTAGTAGCTGGCGGCTGTGTTTTCCTGTGCCGCGCCTGGCGCCCTGATCTCGTGCAGCCGGATGCAGCGGCAGTCCAGCATGGCCGCCAGCGTGCTGTGCCAGGGGATCCACCACGAGCGGTCTTTTTTTGCGACGTAGCCGAAGGGGCGGCCATGCAGCGCTTGCTTCAGCCCTGCCAGATCGGATTCCTTCCAAGGTGTCCGGTCGGAGGTGGAACGGCGCTGTACCAGATCAACAGCTCCCATTGCGGCGGATACGACGATGAGCGTCACGCCCGTCCAGCGCGCCGCGCCCGAGCACCAGCACACCATGCGCGCCAGGCCCCAGATGCCAGCCGGCATGACCAGCACCGCATGAGTCATCATGATGAAATGCAAATTGTCCGCCATGCCGCCCAGCAGGCGAAAGCCGATGAACGAGCCGATGATGCCGCTGAGCGCCATCCAGCCCAGTATCCGCCCATCCTCCGTCGCGCGCTCATCCCGCGAGAAGATGAGATGCAAAATGCCCGGAAGCGAAAGCGCGCCGAGGAGCAGCGCCGTGCAAGCCTCCGACAATCCCGCGCGCACAGCGAGGAGCATCGTCTTGATGTCAAAGACCAGCAGCGCCTTGCCCTCCGCCTTGGGCAGGCTCGCACCTAGCAGAAACTCCAGACAACCCCAAGCGCCAGCCACGATGCCGATCATCACCGCAGCCGTGAGCCACATCTGCTTCTTTCTCATCAGCAGGCCGATGCCGCCCAGCACGCCCGCCGTCACCCCGCAGCAGCCCGTGGCGTGAGGGGAGCTGACAGCCGCGCAGGCCAGCAAAACCACCGCCAGCACCGGCTCCTTGCGCAACCACGAGAGCAGCGCAAGCAGCAGCACCGCGCCCTCAAACTTGTAACTGAACGCGAACGCCAGGCTCATGCGCTGGAGCTGCAAAGAATCCGTCGCGCCGCTCAGATCAAACCAGCGCAGCCCTAGCTCGCGCAACAGTTGCACACTCACGATGGACGCCGCGCCGATGAGCAGGCACCTCGTCTCGCGCATCCCGGTGAGACACCTCACGATCGCGCCCGTCACGATCACCAGCAGCACGTCGAGCACGATCGCCACCACATGCATCAGCGCCGCCAGCGGCATCCTCCCCGTGGTCTTGGTGATCAATGCCGCCAGCCAAACCGGACTCCAGTGATACCAGACATCCGCGCTGCCCTCTCGCGCGCCAGCCTGCGCTCCGAGAGTGGCGGCCCACAAATCAGTGCTGCGCGCCTCGATCACACCACGCACCTGCATCGCGAAGTAACCCAGGTCGGAATGGATGGCGCGGATCGATCCATCCGGCAGCACCCAACCCGTCTGCCACCATTCAAACGCAACGCATCCCGCCACCACCGCCACCAGCGCAGCGGCGCCGCCGCGATCCATGCCACACGAAAACATCGCGCCGCCATCACGTCCCTGTTTTTTCCAAGACCATGCCGCAAAAGCGAGCTGCATAACCGGCATCACTACCACATAAGACAGGCGCTGTAGCACAAACACTGAGGCGATCCCCGCGATGAACAACAACCCCGCGACACAGCGCGTCGCGCAACGCGTAAGCCAGTCATCGCCCGCCACTTTGGGCGGCAGGAGCGCGCAGCCTGCCGCATAAGCCAGCAGTCCCAGCGCGATGGCAGCGGACACGCACACGAGAATACCGGGATCGAGAGGTGAGGGCAGGAGCATGAAAGCGGAATGGTTAAACCAGCACGCGTCCCGCACAACTCTTTGGATGACGCATCATGCTTGAAGTCCGCATGAAGCGAGCCGATGCACCGCGCCCATGCTTCGCGCGCTCGAACCTGAAATCCTCGATCATCTTGATGCCGTGCATCCAGATGCGGTGCGCAGCCGACGTGAGTTGAGCTTCATCAACGCGATCATGGGAAACCATCGCTGGATGCTGCGCATGCTGCGCGAGCAGCTCGGGGAAACAGGCGCAGTATTGGAACTGGGATCGGGTGACGGAGCGTTTGCTCGCAGCCTGATCGATGGCGGCGTGTGCTCTGCGGAGCGTGTTCACGCGATCGATTTCATGCCGCCTCCTGTGGGCTGGCCAGATGACGCGAAGTGGATTTGCGGGAGCATTTTTGATGAAGAATGGCCTGCTGCGGATGTCGTGATCGCCAATCTCTTTCTGCATCATTTCAGCACGGAGCAATTGCGCGAGATAGGTGATCGCACCCGCCGCAGTCGCGTCGTGATCGCCTGTGAGCCTGCGCGCAGGTCGCTGCACATCGTGCAGGGCGCGATGCTGGCGTCGCTGGCGGGTTTCAATCACGTCACGCGCCACGACATGCGGGTGAGCATCCGCGCTGGCTTTCTCAGCACCGAGTTGCCAGACTTCCTCGGACTGGCTGGGTGGAATTGCTCCGTCTCCACCACGCTCCTGGGAGCGTATCGTCTCGTTGCATTGAACCCCGCATCCGCATGAACCGCACCATCACCATCGCCGGAGGCGGTCTCGCGGGATTGTCACTCGGCATTGCGCTTCGCCGTCGTGATGTGCCGGTGCGGGTCATCGAGGCCGCCAGCTATCCTCGGCATCGCGTCTGCGGCGAGTTCATATCCGGCATCAAAGTGGAGGAGCTGGACGCGCTCGGCATCCGCGATCTTTTCGCCAACGCCGCGCGCAACAGCAGCACCGCATGGTTTGACCGCGAGAAAGAAATGCTCCGCGCGCATCTGCCGGTGGAAGCGCTCGGCATCAGCAGACACTTTCTCGACGCGGAGCTGGCGCGGCGTTTCGAAAACCTCGGTGGCGAATTGCGAACCAGCACGCGCTGGCAGGATGAAGGCGATGGCGTGGTGTGGGCATCGGGCCGGCACAAGCGTGAAAGCGAATGGCTCGGACTCAAGGCCCACTACGAGCAGCTCGATCTCGCCGCAGATCTCGAAGTGCATCTCGGCGACAGCGCCTACATCGGCATGACGCGCATCGAGGGCGGACGTGTCAATGTCTGCGGGCTTTTCCGCCGCAGCGAGGCCATCACGCGATCCGAGCAAAATGGAAACGCGCTGCTCGTCGCCACGCAGGAGGCTGGCTTCACCAGCGTGATGAAACGTCTGCGCGGCGCGAGCGTGATCGCCGGCTCCATCAAAGGCGTGAGCCATTTTTCCCTCGGCTGGCAGGCTGCCGAGACAGATCGCCTGTTCATCGGCGACGCTGCAGCGATGATCCCGCCCTTCACAGGCAACGGCATGACCATGGCGCTGCAAGGAGCACTCGCCGCCGTGGAGCCGTTGCGCGCCTGGAGCGCGGGCCAGATGTCATGGCGCGAGACGCGCGAGATGATCGCTGATGCACAAGGCACACTCTTTGGTGGCCGGCTGCTCTCCGCGCGCGTTATGCAGTCCGTGCTCATGCGCGGCGCGGGCCGCCGTCTCGTCGCGCTTCTGATGCGCGCGCACCTGATCCGTTTTGAATCTCTCTATCACACCGTCCGCTAAAACCATGCGTCTCGTCAGCATCGCCAGCTCCGTGCCGGAGCGCTCGTGGACGCAAGCCGAGTGCTGGGACGCGCTGCGTGGTTCCGCCACGATCCGCGCGCTCAAACCACGCTCCGTCGAGCTGATGGAAAAAGTGCTGCTCGGCAACAGCGGCATCGAGAAACGGCACTTTGCCACTGACAGCATCGAGCAAATCTTTGAGCGCGGCGCCCAGGATTTGAATGAGACCTTCGAGCGCGAAGCCACGCGCCTCGCCGCCAGCGCCGCGCGCAAAGCCATGCTCCGCGCCGACATCGCGGCAGTGGACGCGCTCTTCATCTGCACCTGCACCGGATTCCTTTGCCCCGGCCTCAGCAGCCACGTCGCCGAGGCGCTCGGCCTGCCGCTCACCGCCTATCTCATGGACAACACCGGCGCAGGCTGCGGTGCCTCCATCCCCACCCTGCGCGCCGCCGCCAATCATCTCGCCGCGCATCCCTCGCACCGCGTCGCCGTCATCGCCGTCGAGGTCTGCTCCGCCGCCTTTTACGTCAGCGATGACCCCGGCGTTCTCATCAGCCTGTGTCTCTTTGGCGACGCCGCCGCGGCCGTAATAGTTGATGCCGAAGAAGGGAACGGAGGCTGGCGCTTCGGCAGCTTCAGCACACTGCATGTGCCCGAGGAGCGCGAGAAGATCCGCTTCGTGAATCGCGACGGAAAACTCTGCAACCAGCTCCATCGCGCAGTGCCCGGAGTCGCCGCCGCCGCTGTGAAATCCCTGTTCCCCAATCACGGCACGCGCATTGACCGCATCATCAGCCACGCCGCAGGCCGCGACGTCCTCACCGCGATTAAGTCCCAGCTCCCCGAATACAATCTCACCGACTCCGCCGCCGTCTTGCGCGATCACGGCAACTGCAGCAGTCCCTCCGTCCTCATGGCCCTCGAGCGAGCGCTCGCGTCCGCGACCCAAGCCGACCGCGCCTGGTGGCTCACCAGCTTCGGCGCAGGCTTCTCAGCCCACGGCTGCCAACTGCAGCGCTAGAAGCGATTACCAAATAAATTGTCTGTCCCTTTATTGACATTGCCATTTGGCCTGGCACCCTCGGGCATGCGTCAGCCTCGATTGAAAGCTCCGGGACATTTTGATGTCGCTTATTACCACTGCATCTCGCGTGTGGTGGAGCGGCGGTTTGCATTCGGGACGGTGGAGAAGGAGATGTTTGTCCACTTTATGCGGATGTACGAGCGGCTGTGCGGACTGCGGGTGGTGACTTTCTGCGTGATGTCGAACCACTTTCATGTGCTCGTCGAGGTGCCGAAGCGACCTGCTGTTTCGCCGTCGGAGAAGGAGCTGCTGGCGCTCATTGAGAAAACGCTGGGCAAAGTGCGGGCGCATTTGGTGCGCTCGGAACTTGAGGAGTTCCGCCTGGCCGGGGCGCATGACGCGGCGGCGCGGGTGATTGAAGGCTGGCTGGGTCGTATGTGGGATGTGAGCCAGTTCATGAAGACTCTGAAGCAGCGCTTTACCCAGTGGTTTAACACCACGCACAAGCGCAAAGGCACGCTCTGGGAGGAGCGCTTCGGCAGCGTGCTGGTGGAGGGCGGGGGCGATGCGCTGGCGATGATGGCCGCCTACATCGATCTCAATCCAGTGCGCGCGGGGATCGTGTCAGATCCAAAGGACTACCGCTGGAGCGGCTACGCGGAGTCGGTGGCGGGTGTCAAGATGGCGAAGGGCGGGATCAAGGTGGCGGTGGAGGCGCGGCGAGGCCGGGCAGTGAATGCAAATGCGGCGCCTGTTGAGTACCGCAAACTGTTGCTCACCTGGGGCCAGGAGCGGGGAGCAAAGACGGATGGCAGTCCATTGAAGCGCGGGTTCGACCGCAAGCGCGCGGCCAAAGAGCTGGGGCGCGGCGCGAAGCTCCCGATGGCGACGCTGCTGCGTTGCCGCGTGCGCTACTTCACAGCCGGCGCGGTGATCGGCGGCAGAGCGTTTGTCGATTCCGTGTTCAGCAAGTTGCGGAAACGATTCGGCGAGAATCGCAACGACGGCGCGCGGAGACTTCGCGGACTCGAACCAGGAGCGGAGATGTACGCCCTGCGCGATCTGCGGCGGGATGTCTTCGGGTGACCAGCTATCCTCACCTTGCCACCGCGCGCTGCCTCTGATAAAAGACAGCGATGCCTCCCGTGCTCGATCTCCCAACCAAGCCCGCCACAACCCGCCATCGCGCCCGGCCCGCCCTCGGCATCATCGGCGGCGGCCAGCTCGCGCGGATGACGGCGCAAAGCGCGCTCTCGCTCGGATGTGATGTCGTGGTGCTCGACAATGACGCGGACGCGCCCGCATCCACGCCTGCAGCTCGTTGGATTCGGAAACCCGGCAACGACCTCGACGCGCTCCTTGAGCTGGCAGAGTCCGTCGATGTCGTCGCGCTCGAAAATGAATTCATCGACGCCGAACTCCTCGCCGCGCTCGAAGATCACGGTCATCGCGTGCTGCCCACAGCCGCGACGATGCGGTTGGTGCAGGACAAGCTCATCCAAAAAACCACGCTCCAGCGCGCCGGTTTGCCCGTGCCCGCGTTCGCCGCTGTGAGCAGCGTGGCTGAGATCCTCGAAGCTGGAGAGCGCCACGGGTGGCCCGTTGTTTTGAAAAAACGCCGCAATGGTTACGACGGCAAAGGCAACGCGACTGTCCGCTCCGCCGCCGACGCCGCAACGGCATGGGCGCGGCTCGATGGAGATCATAATGAGCTTTTCGTCGAGCAGTTTTGCCCTTTCACCAGCGAGCTGGCGATCATCATCACGCTCTCTCCCGATGGCAGCTCCGCCGTGTATCCTCTCGTCGAGACTGTGCAGCGCGATCACATCTGTCACACCGTCTCCGCGCCCGCTTCTGTCAGCGATGCACTCGCACGCGAGGCCGGAGAGATCGCGCGCAGCGCGGTAGAGGCCGTGGGCGGCACGGGCAGCTTCGGCGTCGAGATGTTTTTGCGCGAAGACGGCGCCGTGCTCGTGAACGAACTCGCGCCGCGCGTCCACAACTCCGGCCATTACACCATTGAGGCGTGCGTGTGCTCACAGTTTGAAAATCATGTGCGCGCCGTCATGGGCTGGCCGCTGGGCAGCACCGCGATGCGAGCACCCGCCGCCGTGATGGTGAATCTCCTCGGTCACACGAACGGCCCAGGTGCTCCGCATGGAGTCGCGGATTGTCTCGCAGTCAGCGGCGCGCATTTGCACCTCTACGGCAAGGCCCTCTCCAAGCCCGGCAGAAAAATGGGCCACATCACCGCGCTCGGCGCCACTGTGAAGGAAGCACACGAAACCGCCGCGCGCGCCGCCGCCGCGCTGCATTTTGGAGACAAATCATGAGCAAAACAAAGACCACCAAACCACTCGTCGGCATCATCATGGGCAGCGATTCCGACTGGCCCACAATGAAACCCGCCGCCGATGTCTGCGCCGAGTTCGGCGTCGCTTACGAGGCGCTCGTCGTTTCTGCGCACCGCACACCTGACGACATGGCCGACTACGCTCGCACCGCGCATCGCCGTGGCCTGCGTGTCATCATTGCCGGCGCTGGTGGCGCCGCGCATCTCCCCGGCATGGTCGCCAGTCACACCCCGCTGCCTGTCATTGGTGTGCCTGTGCAAAGCAAAGCGTTGAGCGGACTCGACTCGCTTCTCTCCATCGTGCAGATGCCCGCCGGAGTCCCCGTCGCCACCGTCGCCATCGGCGCTGGCAAAAACGCCGGCCTCCTCGCCGTGCAAATCCTCGCCAGTTCCGATGCCGCGCTGCAAAAGAAAGTCATCGCCTTCAAAGCAAAGCAAGCGCGCGAATCGCGGGCGAAGACGAAGAGCCTTGGAAAATAACCATGAACACAACTCTCGACATCATCACCCGTCTCCGCGTCGTTCCCGCTCTCGTCATTGACGATGCAAAACTCGCCGCACCGCTCGGCCATGCGATGTCGGCTGGAGGATTGCCCATTGCCGAGGTGACATTGCGCACTCCTGCCGCGCTGGAATCACTGCGCGCGATGGCGCAGGTGAGCGGATTGTGCGTCGGCGCTGGCACGGTTACGACAGTCGCGCAGGCGGGCGAGGCGATTGATGCGGGCGCGACATTCGTCGTCACGCCAGGTCTCGACGAAGACCTCGTTCGCTTCTGCCAGCAGCGTGGCGTGCCCATCATTCCCGGAGCGGTCACGCCCACCGAGATCATGCGCGCACAGAATCTCGGCCTCGGACTGGTAAAGTTTTTTCCGTGCAACGCTTTCGGCGGACTGCCCGCGATCCAGGCGCTGAGCGGACCGTTCCCCGAGATGAAATTCCTGCCCACCGGCGGCATCAATCTCGAGAACATCGCCACCTATCTCGCACAGTCAGCCGTGCTCGCATGCGGCGGCACCTGGATGGTGAAGCGCGAATGGATCACCGCAGGCCGCCTCGGAATGATCGAGGACGCGTGCCGGCAGACGAGCGAGTTCATCCGCCATTGAGGATGGCAAAACCGATTTGCCCAACGGCGGATGCTCACAATACTGCGCGCTCCAACCATGTCAGCACGCACACACGCCGAGGCTTTTGAGAAAGCGCCAACCATCATCCACAAAAACAGCGCCGAGGCCGCAGCCGCGCTCGCCAGGGAAGTCGCTGAGCTGATCCGCGCGAAAAACAAAGCAGGCAAGAACGCCGTGCTCGGACTCGCGACAGGATCGACGCCAGTGCCGTTTTACCGCGAGTTGATTCGCCTGCACAAAGAAGAAAAGCTCAGCTTCGCCAAGGTCATCACCTTCAATCTTGACGAATACTGCGGCCTGCCCGCTGATCATCCTGAGAGCTACGCCTGCTTCATGCGCGAGCAGCTATTTGATCACATCGACATCCCGGCGGAGAACATCAACATCCCCAGTGGCATGGTGCCGAGTGATCAAGTCTTTGCGCATTGCCGCGCCTATGAAGAAGCCATCGCCGCGGCGGGCGGCATCGACTTCCAAATCCTCGGCATCGGTCGCACCGGTCACATTGGCTTCAATGAGCCAGGATCGAGCCGCGACTCGATGACGCGCCGCATCACGCTCGACCGCGTCACGCGTCAGGACGCCGCCGCTGACTTCCGTGGAGAGGAAAATGTGCCTCGCTTTGCCATCACGATGGGTTGCGGCACCATTTTGCGCGCGAAGAAAATTGTCCTCATGGCCTGGGGCGAGGGCAAGGCGCACATCACAGCGAAGGCCATCGAAGGTCCGGTGACGGAAGCGATCTCGGCCTCGTTTCTGCAAGACCATGACGACGCACGCTTCTTCATCGATCAGGGCGCCTCTCGCGAGCTGACACGCGTGAAGCTGCCCTGGCTCGTAGGCGCAGTGTCATGGACGCCACGCGAGACACGCCGCGCCGTGGTGTGGCAGAGCTTCAAAATGAAGCGGCCCATTTTGAAGACCATCGACGAGGACTACAACGAGCACGGCCTCTCCGACCTGCTCAGCGAGCAAGGTCCCGCCTACCAGCTCAACATTCGCATCTTCAACCAGCTCCAGCACACCATCTCCGGCTGGCCCGGCGGCAAGCCCGACGCGGACGACACCTACCGCCCCGAGCGCGCGCGCCCGTATCCCAAGCGCGCGCTAGTCTTCAGCCCCGAGCCGCAGGATGCCATCGTAGGCATGGGCGCGACGATTGATCGTCTCGTCGAGCAAGGGCACGACGTGCGCGTTGTCGCGCTCACCTCCGGCAGCCTCCGTGTGTCAGACACCGAGGCGGGAAAATTTGCCGGCACGCTGCTCGAGCTGGCCTCCACCGCGTCGAACCCCGCCGCGTGGGGCCACCAGACGAACTACGCGCGCGAAGTGCTGCGTCAGCTCGCCGAGAAAGGCGAATTCGGCGAGGATCCAAAAATGCTCCGCCACCTCAAGGGTCTCATCCTTCGCGGCGAACTGCGCGACGCGGCGCACTCCGTCGGCGTGTCGAACGATCACGTCATCTACCTCGACTTGCCGTTCTATGAAAAAGGCCGCTACCGCCGCTTCGTGACCGGAGACGATGACGCCAAGGCTGTGATCAAACTGCTCAAGGATTTCAAGCCGCACCAAATCTACGCCACCGGCGATGCAGCCGACCCATCCAGCGTCGCCGCGCTCACCCTCCGCCTCATCGAGTCCGCGTTGAAAACCTGCGAGACCGAAGAATGGGCCAGCCCGTGCAGCCTCTGGTTTTATCGCGGCAAAGAAAAGCAGCTCGAACCCCACGAGATCGACATGGCTGTGCCGATGAGCCCCGTGCAGCTCGAACGCAAATCCCTCGCGCTCTCCCGCTACGCCTCGCTGTCATCACTGGAGAGCAACGCCGCTGAACAAAACCGAGCAAACGCGAAACAATACGACGCCCTCGGCCTCGCCGAGTATGAGGCCATCGAGAGCTTCCAGCGCTGGACGCGGGCGTAGTGTGCTTTTTGTCCGTTGACCCTCGCACGGACTCATCCATCTATTGCGCCCTCTTTTTCACCTGATGAAACCCACTCTTCTTATTCTCGCTGCCGGCATGGGCAGTCGTTACGGCGGCCTCAAACAACTCGACGCGATGGGGCCGCATGGAAAGGTGGTCATGGATTACTCGGTCTTTGACGCGATCCGCGCAGGCTTCGGCAAGGTGGTGTTCGTCATCCGGCGCGACTTCGAGGAGCAGTTCAAAAAACAGCTCGGTGACAAGTTCAGCCGCCACATCCGCGTCGAGTACGCCTTCCAGGATTTGAATGACCTTCCCGCCGGATTCGCCCTGCCTGAAGGTCGCAACAAACCGTGGGGCACCGCGCACGCGATGCTCGCGGCTGCTGGCGTGATCCACGAGCCGTGTCTCATGATCAATGCAGATGACTTCTACGGCCGCGACGCTTTTAGGATCATCGCCGAAGATTTGCGCACGCCGCGCCCTGAGGACGGCAAAGCGCACTACTCAATGGCCGGATTCCTCCTGCGCAACACTCTCTCGGAGCACGGCAGCGTGGCGCGCGGTGTCTGCTCTCGTGATGCTAACGGAATGCTCGCCTCGCTCACTGAGATGACGAAAATTTTCAAGACCGCAGACGGCGCGGAGAATCGTGAGATCGAGGGCGCGCCGGTGAAGCTCACAGGCGGCGAGCCGGTCTCCATGAATTTCTTCGGCTTCACGCCAGACATCTTCGAACACCTGCGCGTCGCGTTCACGGAGTTCCTCCGCGCAAACATCGGTGATCTGAAAGCAGAGTGCTATGTGCCCAAGGTCGTGGACACACTCATCCGCGACGGCAAGGCCGATGTGCGCGTGGTGGAGACGAGCGGCAAATGGTTCGGTGTGACGTATCCCGAGGACAAAATTGAGGTCGTGAACTCCATCAAAGCTCTCGTCGATGCGGGAGAGTATCCGTCTCCATTGTGGGACGTGGCGTGATTTGAAGATGGATGCGTGAGGCTGACTGGAGAAACCGGGCGGCAGAGAATCGCATTGCGAGATGCTGCCTTGAGGCCTTTGAATCAGAAGGCTCGACATTTTTGGCGCTTCAGGGCAGTATCGGGCCGCTTTTATGAATGGCTCCCGTTTCAGATTCACCGTCTTCTCCCTTTTTCTCGTCTCCGCGGGGATTCTCCTTTGGCGTATGATGCCTCGCGAGGATTCGCGGCGGGTCACCGAATCAGCCCATGTCGAGGTGGCGAATTCGGATGTGCCGGTGATCGCGCAGACTCCGATCTCAAACGCATTGCCTGTCGTGCAACCGCAGCGTGTGCTGCCCGTGGAGCCTGATGCAAAAGTTGTGGTGCTCGCGCTGCGGCAGGATGTGCGCTGGGAGGCTTCAATGCCGGAGCCGGCGTTTGCGGGGTTTCGCGCTTGGACGCGGGAGTTTGCGAAGGCGAAGTCGGCTGAGGAAAAGGCGTCGATGATGACTGAGGGTTTGGAGCTGGCTCAACAACGGCGGAATCAGATGGCGGATCTCATTGATCAGAATCCGCAGCGCGCGCTGGAGCTGGCGGTGCCGGTGGCAGTGCGGCGGGTGTTGCCTGCGGACATCGTCGCGCTGCTGGAGGAGCCGGTGGCTGGGCGTGGAGATTTGTTTGTCGTGGCGGCGGTGGCGGCGCCGGGGAAGACGCTGACAGTGCGTCCGGTGGAGCGCAGTGTGACGATGAAGGATGGACGCGAGTTCAAGGCTTACACTTTTGGTCGGCGTGATCTGGTGCAGACGTGGGAGAACCTCGGCATTCAAGGCATCGCGCTCGACGGGAAGCTGGCGCTCACGGAATTGCCGGGTCGCATCATGGAGCCGGTGGAGGTGGCGGATTTGAAAGCGGGCGCACAGGTGTGTCCGACTTCGGGCTTGGTGACGAGCACGACGGGTGATGAGGTGGTGGTGGATTGGGATGGCTCTGATCCATCTTTTTTCTGCGGGCCGAAACATGCGCTCGATGTCATGATCGCGGCGGCGGGCGATGAGTCGACGCCTGGCGGTCCCGTCGCAAACAGCGCGAGCACCGAGGGCACGAAGAAGCTGCTGATCATCCGCGTGGATTTCCCCGACCAACCCGGCGAGGTGGTGACCGATGCGACGCTGACGACGCTGATCGCCAACATGGTCACACACTGGACGGAGATGTCGTATGGCAAGATGACGTGGACGGCTCTCGGCGCGGGATCGGACTTCACGCCGACACTGCGGCTGCCGCTGGGTCACGCGAGCTACACGGGCTTCGGCACGATGCTCGCGGCGGCGCGCACGGCGGCGACGGCGGCTGGTTTTAATTACACGAACTACACGCACGAGGTCGTGGTCACGGGTGACAAACCGGACGTGAGCTTTGGCGGCATCGCGTATGTCGGCGCGCGTGGCGCTTGGCTGGCAAACTCGCAGTGGAACCTCGGTGTGGGCAGCCACGAGGTGGGGCACAATTTCGGGCTGAATCACTCGGGCTTTTGGGACACGGACGACGGCACCGTCATCGGCAGCGGCGCGGCAGTGGAATATGGAAATCCCTTCGATCAAATGGGTGGCGCGAGCAGCTCGCAGGATGCGCACTTCGGCGCGCGGCAGAAAAATTATCTCGACTGGCTCGTCGATGCGGACGTGGTGAAGATCACGACTGACAGCACGACGACGACGCGCATCCGCGCCTTTGATCGCAGCGCGGCTGTGGGCGACAAAGCCATCGCGGTGGAGCGCGCAGGCACGAGCAATGATTACTGGATCGACTACCGCCAGGATTACGCCGACACGAATCTATGGATGCGCGACGGCGCGATTTTGAACTGGGGCGATGTGACGATCAGCAATGGCAAGCCGCTGCTGCTCGACAACGCGCCAGCGACGAGCAGCAAGGATGATTGTCCTGTACTCATAGGCCGCACGTTCTCGGATGCGGCGGCGGGCATTCACATCACCCCGGTACTGCGCGGCGCGGACGTCGATGGCACGACATGGATCGATGTGACGGTGAATCGCGGCGCGTTCGCGGGGAATTTGAAACCATCGGTGACGATGGCGGCCACGAATTTGAATCCGGCGATCAGCGCGAGCGTGACCTTCACGGCGACGGCGACTGATCCGAACGGCGACACGCTCGGGTATCATTGGGACTGGGGTGACGGAACGTTCACGGCGAACAACAGCAGCACGGCAGCGAAGAGCTGGAGCACGGTGGGCACGCGGACGGTGCGCTGTTATGTCACGGACATGAAGGGACTGACGACAACGGGCCAGGTGCTCATCCAGGTCGGC
>JANPIW010000188.1:0-5493 GCA_031425215.1 Verrucomicrobiaceae bacterium | reverse complement strand
CCGAGCGCGCGCAGGCTGGCAAGACCGTGCTCGCCTCGATGATCGAAAAGATGCGCGTGAAGGAAGTCCCCGCCGGCACGACCGCGCTGCGGCTTTATCTGCGCACCTTCTCGCTGGAGGGTGATCGCTTCATCGACGCCGCGCCTGAACTTTTAGCCGAGCAAACCCTGTGAGCGCGACCACCCTTCAAAAACGTCCGTGGTGGCAGCCCGGAGTGTTTGAATACAGCGGCATTGAGCTGTTTGTCATGCGCGCGCTCTTCGCCGTGCTCGTCTTCACCATGATCAAATGGGAGACATCGCCCTACACCGCGCAGGAATATCCCAAGGGCATTGCTCATCTTGTCGATCTCACCTGGCTCGGACATCATCCTCCCGGCATGATCGCCAAAGGCATCACCATCGCAGGCCTCACCATGTACGCGCTCGGCTGCCTGCCGCTGCTCGGCCTTGCGCCCGCGTTGTTTTATGCCGTGTGCATCGGCACGCTCATCACATCACAGAGTAAAAATGTGAACCACACCTGGCAGCTCGTGACGCTGATGCTGCTCGCCCAGTTCATCATCTACGCGTGGCGCTTCCGCAAATCGGAGCTGCTGCGGCCGGACCTCGCAGTGCATCGGCTCGCGGCTCATGCCAGCACCGTCGTCATCGCCGCCTCGTATGTCGTGAGCGGTGTGGTGAAGCTGGTGAACTCTGATTTTCTCTGGATCAAAAAGGTGCCGCTGCTCTCGCTGCAGCTCCTCAAATCCAACTGGGCCGGCTACTACGACACTTTGGAACGCCCGCCCGAGTGGCTGGAGCGCGCCACGCAATTGGTCGTGGATTACCCGAACCTCGCGCGCCTCTTCTTCGGCACCGGGCTTCTCATCGAGCTGGTCGCTTTTGTCGTTCTCATCAACCGCCGCTGGGCTTTCATCGGCGGACTCACGATCATCCTTCTCCATCTCTCCATCAGCCAGGTGATGAGGCTGGACTTTGAGTATCACATCGCGGCAGCTTTCATTTTTCTGGTGAACGTGCCGGGATTTGCCCGGATGCGCCGAGGTGAACCGTGAGTCAGTGACGCCGCACTCCGCGCTTGCAGCGCGTGGCATTCGCCTGAAAACTCCGCGCCATGATCCCGCGCGAAGATTTGGACAAACTGGCCTCTGACATCTCACAAAAAGCTCCGCACGAAGCGGCAATTCTCATCGCCAGTCAGAGTGATGAAGACGCGCTCGCCGCGCTGCAACTCGTGAATCCGATGATCGCGCAACAGGCGCTTCATAGCATGGAAGACGAGCGGCGCGCGCAACTCGTCGCCGCCGCCACACCCGAGGTCGCGCGACAATGGGAGCGAAATAAAAGCTACCCCGAGGACAGCGTCGGGTGGCTCATGGAGCCTCCGGTTGCCGTCTTCCGTCCCTCCATGACCGTGCGCGAGACCATCGAGGCGCTGCGCAAGCTCACGAAGAAGGCATTCATCACCTACGGCTACGTCACAGATGGCGCGGGCAAACTCCTCGGCGTGCTCGTCATGCGCGATCTCATGCTCGCGGAGCCAGACCAGAAACTCAGCGAGATCATGCTCGCCGCCATCTTCGCGCTCCGTCCCGACATGGAGCTGACCGAGGCGATGAAGGCCACGGTGAACCGCCACTACCCCGTCTATCCCGTGTGCGACGAGGCCGGCACGCTCGTCGGACTCGTGCGCGGACAGAGTCTCTTTGAAGCGCGCGCCATCGAGATCAGTGCCCAGGCCGGTAGCATGGTCGGCGTCGAGAAAGAGGAGCGCCTTTCCACGCCGGTGCTGCGCAGTTTGAAATTCCGCCACCCATGGCTCCAGATCAATCTGCTCACCTGCTTCGTCGCAGCCGCTGTCGTCGGCATCTTTGAGCAGACACTCGAGCGCATCGTCCTCCTCGCCGTCTTTCTACCCGTGCTCGCGGGACAGTCCGGCAACACCGGCTGCCAGGCTCTAGCCGTCGCGCTGCGCGGCATGACGCTGGGCGATTTGAAAAGCGGCGACGAGCGCAAGCTCGTCATGAAAGAAGGACTCCTCGGTCTGATGAATGGCGCGCTTGTCGGTCTCTCTGCGGGCATTGGAATGTTCATCTATGCCAAAATGCAGGGCAACCCCTCGCCATTCATGCTCGGCCTTGTGGTGTGGATGGCCATGATCACCAGTTGCATCGTCAGCGGACTCTGCGGCGCGCTCATTCCCCTGGGCCTCCGCAAATGCGGAGCTGATCCCGCCACCGCGTCGAGCATCTTCCTCACAACCGCCACCGACGTGGTAAGCATGGGCGTCTTCCTCGGTCTCGCCACCGCGCTGGTGTGATGAGGCCACAACTGAAGCGCATGTCGTCTGCAAGCGTTGCGACAATTGGCACACGAACCTCGCTGGCGGATACGTGATCACCCGGGATGGTGCCGCGCGAGCATGTGATCAAACCTCCGCCAGCATTTCTCAAAGGCTGCGCGTGATCGTGCCCGAGCAGCCCGCGTAGTCTGGAGCCACAAGGGGGCGTGGTCAGGCGCTACTTGATCGAGCGATGCACCTGCTCAAGCGCCAGCACCGTGTAGGCCGTCACGAGCACGGGATCACTTTCCATCCAGCGGCCCGAGGCGGCGTTTCTCCACGAGCCATCCGCGCCTTGCAGGCTGATGAGTTTGCGGCTCAAAGGCGCGCGCCAGTCCACGCTCCCCGTTTTGGTTTTCAGCGTGGTGACATCAGCCGTGCTCAGCGCCTTCGCCATCGTGTGATAGTAATAGAAAAGACCTTCCGCGCCCATCCCAGGGTTTTCATCGAGCGTGTAATTCTCACCCAGCCACTGGATCGCGGCCTTCACTCTCGGATCTTCGGGTGACAGCCCTGCATAGATGAAGCTCAGCATCCCAGCGTAGCTGATGCTGCCGTAGTAGCGCATCGCCACACGCCCGTCCTTTTTCTTTCCCTCGCCCGGATTGTTCGCGGGTGTGTAAACAAATGCACCGAGGTTTTTCTTGTCATCGCCAGCCCACGGCTGGTCGTTGGAATTCGGCAGATTCTGGCAGCGCTCCACAAACTGGATCGCCGCGTCCCAGTTCAGGTCGTCCTTCTTTTCCACCGGCATGCCTGTGTCAGCAAACATCTGCTTCGAGTAATACAATGCCTCCAGTGCGAAGGTCATGTTCGAAAGATCAGCGTTTGCTGGCGCACCCGGCTTGGGTTCGCCGTAGCCGATGCCGCCATCGAAGACGCCGTCAGTCTTTCCCTTGTCGCCGGAGTCGATCTGTGAGCCGACAACGAATTTGCGGGCATTGAGAATGACCTGCTCATCCTGGCGCCTGCCGCGCTGCACGAGTGCAGTGAGGGATATGGACGTGTTGTAGTTCGCGCGCGCCTTGCCGTAGATGCCGCCGTCAGGCTTCACGTTCTTGAGCAAATAATCAAAACCCTTGCTGATCGGCGCGCTCTCCTCCGCGCCACGCTCGCGCGATGGATCACCCGAAAGCGCTGAGAGCGCTAGCGCGCTTAGCGCAGGCTCGTCTGGCGTGACCCAAAAGCCGCCTTCCTCGTTTTGCTTTGCGCTCAGAAAGGCAATGCCCTTGTTGATGGACTGCTGGATTTCATTTTTCAGCGCGATTGCGCCGGGTGTTTGTCCGTTGCCGGAGGATGTCAGGCCGCAGAGCAGCGGGATGAGAAGGGGAAGCGCGCGGTTCATGTTATATCGGTGGGAAGCAATCGGAGATCCTTCCTGTCAGTCGTGGCACTTTCAAAGCAGCGTTTTGAAAAGCCTGCGGCCAATGCGGTCAAGGAGCGCTTTTTGACCGCGTATCGCGCCGCAAGAATCGTTCGTGCCCAGGCTGGAGCCATTCCCATGGAGCTGGGTATGAGTAAATCCAGAACCGGAAATGGAGGCCCAGGAAACACACGAAAGGCACCATTTTGGGAATACTCTGCGCTGGCAATTCACCAGTGCGCCGGTTCGAGTTCGCGCCCCGTTCCGGCGCCGACGAGTTCGTGCTCTTCTTCCTCAATGGTTTCATCGAGCAGCGGGGCGAAGCGCTCGGCGCGGAAACCGAGTTCTTGTTTCACGCTGGAGTGGGGGTCGTCAGGATTGAGGAGTTCTTCGAGGAGGACGAGGATGTCGAAGTCGGCGCCAGTGAGGGTGATCTTGGCGTCGTCGTTGACGGCGAAGGTGGGGTTTGAGCGTCCGGCGCGGATGGCGCGGATGGTGTAGATTTGGTCTTTCTTGGGCAGGGCGCGGTAGAGGTCGAAGACCCAGGGTTCAAACTTGTCGTCGATGCAGGCGACGCGCTGGCCGGTTTTGAACATCGGTCAGATGGTGGTGCGGCGCTCGACGTTGAGGCCCATTTTGCGGTAGAGGGTGGCGATGGAGACGCCGAGCATGGAGGCGGTTTTCTCGCGGGAGCCGTTGTTGTATTTGAGGGTCTCGTTGATGAAGATGCGCTCCTGGCCGCGGATGTAGTCGTCGAGGGTGGAGCCGATGGGGAGCTGCTGGAGGCCGCCGCCGGAGGGGGCGGGGACTTCGATCTGCTGGCTGACTTTTGGCGGCAGGTCGGTGGGGAGAATGCGGTCTTTGTCGGAGAAGGCGCACGCGCGCTCGACGGCATTGCGGAGCTCGGAGATGTTGCCTGGCCAGGCGTATTTTTCGAGGAAGTCGTGGGCGTTGTTGTCCATGACTTTGGCTCTGGCGTCGGAGCGCTCGGCGAGGTCTTTGAGGAAGTGCTCGACGAGGGGACGGATATCCTGGCGACGCTCGCGGAGGGGCGGGATTTTAACGGGGACGACGGAGAGCTTGTAGAATAGGTCTTCGCGGAAGCGGCCTGCGGAGGTGGCTTCGTCAAGGGGGATGGTGGTGGAGACGACGAGGCGGAAGTCGGGGCCAGGGACGGGGGAGCCGAGGCGGCCGGTTTTGGAGCGGGAGAGGACCTCGTCGAGGAAGGTGTTGAATTGGGCCTGGATGCGCTGGGGTAGCTGGTGGATCTCGGCGAGGTGGACGGTGCCGCCGGTGGCGCGGGTGAAAACGCTGGTGGGGCCAAACAGCTCCGCTTCGAGGACGTCCTCGGGCATGGCGGAGCATTGGAGTTCTTTGAAGGGGGCGGCGGAGCGGCGGCCGGCTTCGTGGAGGGCGCGGGCAACCATGTGCTTGCCGACGCCGAACTCGCCTTCGAGGAGGACTGGGCTGTCGTTGTCGGCCACGCGACGCACGAGTTCGAAGATTTTCTGGATGGCGTCGCTGTGGCCGATGAGCTTGGAGGAGGTCGTGGAGCGGGCGACGGCGGAGGGCATCGCGGGGTTGGGGGCTGCGGTGCCGTCTTTGGAGAGGGCCTGGCTGACGGTCTTGATGAGGTCGCCGAGGTCGAAGGGCTTGGTCAGATAGTCGAAAGCACCGAGACGCATGGCTTCCACGGCGGTCTCGATGGTGCCGTGGCCAGTGACCATGATGACGTTGGTGGCGGGGAATTCCTCCCGGCACATGTTGATGATGTCGAGGCCGTTGAC
>JANPIW010000187.1:0-10874 GCA_031425215.1 Verrucomicrobiaceae bacterium | reverse complement strand
CAAGAAGTGAACCCCTAAACCCACAACTAGCATGTCGAATATCGCATTCAAAAAGGCTCCATCTTGTGAGGCTTGTGAACAGGAACCAGCAATTGCGTTCACGTTTTTCCATCCAGGGAAGCGGCCCCACTTTTCAGGTTGGAAGTTCACCGGCAAATGCACGAACGAGAAAGACGATTACGCCATTGAGTTTGATCGCTTCTTTGCCGACCCAACCTCAATCGTTAGGTGGCTCGGACACCTAAACGAGAAAACTTGGATGAACGGGAATGACTTCATGGCCATGATGGAGAGATTCCGCGATGCGACTGAAAGCCATTGATGTATGTGAGTGGGAGATTCCGAGACATTAATTCACCGATGATTACCGCGATTTCATACATCGGCTTCATCTTGCTCGGCTTTATCGGGATTTCCGGCTTCCTTTGCCTTCGGGGTGCGGGATTAGGCGCGTTTCCTCCCGTGATTGTTTCGATTGGGTTCCATTTGATTTCATGGCTTATTCTTCTTTTTAGTCCACAGATTCCCAAATGGCACAGCATTTGGCTCTTCTTCATGGGCTATTTAATTGGGATTATTGCTGCTTGGGTCATGGGAAGGGATATGCCGCTTCTTTCGCCGTTGCTAAAGCTGTTTGCGCGTTTTGTCGGTGGAATTGCCCAAGCCGGGATTCCTCGCGAACGAATAGAAGAAGCTCAATTTGCAAATTTCCGTGCGGCGATTGATCGCCGAAAAAATGTTTGATCCTCACTTGCACATCAACATCGAAACCCGCTGGCGGAACTGCTGTTGCAACAGCCGGATGAAGAAACCCACCGCTGAGAACTAAACGTCATGCTCTCATCCGAGGAAAACCAACTGCTCGAAGCCCTGGAACGCTATCGGGAGCGCTTTGAGTGGTTCTGCACAGGGCGCGCGCCGGAGGCAGGGCTGGAGACGGATGAGGTGAAGATGGTCCTCGCGGTGTGGGACGAGGAAGTGGAGCCGCGGCGTGGTCGCATCAAGGATCCGTTGTTGAAACAAGCCTTCGAGGGCCTGCTCGTGGGCATTGAGAAGGGACGCGCGCGTGTGCGGTTGATGTTTCTGATTGCGCTCCAAAAGCTGGTGGAGGCGCGTTTTCTGTGGCTGATGGCGGAGATGGCGCTCAAGGCTCCCGCCGAGATGAAACAAACCTTGTCGGATGTGTCGCCTGAGAATCGAGAAAAACTGCTGGAGATCGCGCGCAAGACGTTGGGCACGGACTTTGATGCGGCAACGATGTTTCGGGACATGATGCAGATCGCCGATGACAAGGAGCAGCAGTGGCAGAAGAGCCTCGACGAGATCAAAAAAGAATGGGAAGAGGAATTCAATGCGGAGATGGAGGTACGGCTGCTGAAGATCGACGCGCCACAAGCCGCGTTTTGGATGGCGGAACTGATCCCGCAGATGGCTGCAATTCAAAAGCAGCACCCCGAGCTGGCCTGAGCGCTCTCGCGTTCCCATTGTCCGATCCCGCCCCGCGCATGGAGAAACCGGCGGATTGGCCGAAAGGGAAAGACCTCGGGGGGCCGGGGCGTTTAGGGCTGGTGCCTTATTTTGCCTTGGCTGCGCTTTGCGTTTCGAGGTAGAATTCACATCGCAACCTCAACCCTACCCACACCATGTTCCGCATTCCTGGACAACTCGGCAAAGACCTCTGTGACACGACCCTCGGCCAGTCACGACGCGACATTCTGCGCGTGGGCGGCGCGGGCATCATGGGGCTGACGCTCAATAACATGTTCCGCGCTCAAGCGGCCTCGACTGCCTCCGCATCCGCCGGACGCGCGGGCTGGGGAAAAGCAAAGCATGTGCTCATGATTTATCTCCAGGGCGGCCCGAGCCATCTCGATCTTTGGGACCCGAAAGAAAACGTGCCTGACAAGGTGCGCTCTGCTTTCAAAAGCATCCCGACCAAGATTCCGGGCAAGCACTTCACCGAAATCCTGCCGAATCTCGCGAAGGTGAACGACAAGTTCACGATGATCAACTCGATGAGCTACACGCCGAACGGTCTCTTCAATCACACGGCGGCCATCTATCAGATCATGACCGGCTACACGACCGACAAGGTCAGCCCCTCCGGCCAGCTCGAACCACCGAACGCGAAGGACTTCCCAAACTTCGGCAGCAACATCATCCGCCTCAAGCCGATGGACCAGCCGATGCTGCCCTTCGTGCAATTGCCGCGTCCGCTCCAGGAATCCAACGTCGTCGGCAAAGGCGGAGGCGCGGGTTTCCTCGGCAAGGCATACGATCCCTACACGCTCTTCCCCGATGGCGATGACCTCGACATGGGCAAGATGGACCGCATCAAGATCGACGACCTGCAACTACGCCCCGACCTTTTCAGCGTGCGACTGCAACGCCGCGCGAAACTGCGCACCGCGATCAGCGACCAGATGCCAGCCATCGAGGCCGCTGTGAAGGAGCAGAGTCTCGACAGCTATTACGATCAAGCGCTGAACCTCATCGCCTCCGGCCGCGCGCGCGATGCCTTTGCTCTTGATCGCGAGACGCCGCAGATGCGTGATCGATATGGGCGCAACACATTCGGTCAGAGCTGCCTCCTCGCGCGCCGTCTGCTGGAAGCCGGCACACGCGTGGTCGAGGTCATCTGGCCCAAGGTCGCGAACTCCGACAACCACTCATGGGATCACCACGTCGGTCTCACCGACCGCATGAAAAAGCAGAGCGGCCCCATGCTCGACCAGGGCTTGGCCGCTTTGTTTGACGATCTCGATGCGAGCGGTCTGCTCGATGAGACGATCGTCGTGGCGCTCGGCGAGTTTGGCCGCAGCCCCGAGAAAGGCGTGAGCACCTCCGGCAACGGCAACAGCGCCGATGGTCGCGACCACTGGCCTTACTGCTACACCGCTGTCATCGGCGGCGCGGGCATCAAGCGCGGCTATGTGCATGGCAAGTCCGATGCAACCGGCTCCGCCCCTGCGGAAGACCCTGTGCATCCCACCGAGCTTCTCGCCACGATCTACCACAGCCTCGGCATCGACCCCGAGACCATCGTGTACAATCACCTCAACCAGCCCCGCGAGCTGGTGAAGGCGAAGCCGGTGACGAAGCTGTTTGCATAATCGCAGCTCGTTATGTAGTCCCGGGTTCGCTTCGCGGCTTCGCAGCAGACGGTCAGCAGTGGCGCAGTTTGAAAACCTGCGCCACTTTCGCGTACGTCGCCGATGCCATCTTCGCTCCCCATCCACCTCAGACTGCTCCTGTGCTGCCTCTGCTTTACACACGCGGCATCCAGCGCGCTCGCACAACAGGACGCCCCTCCCCCCGCGCCGCCGGATTTCATCCTCGACGACGCGCGCGTGGTGTCGGACGACGTGCGCGCGGCGCTCAGCGCGGAGATCAAAGAGTTTCACGCCGCGACTGGCTGCCAGCTCTTTGTTGCCACCACCACATTCTTGCAAAACACCACGGCGCGAGATCGCGCCGACAAACTCAATGAAGCATGGATAAAGGGCGGCCCCGGCGTGGTGATCGTCTATGATCGCGCCAGCGCCGCTCATGCCGTCTCGCCGACAGACGGCATGTGGGCGCGCTATCCCACGCCATCGCTCGTCGAGACCTTCCGCGAGATCACGAACAAGCTGCGGGAGGAGAATGCAAAGATCGCCGAGTCACTACCGCAAACCACCAGGCTGCTGATGAGCCGCGTGGTGCAGATGGAAAAGATTCAGCAAAGGCAAAATCAGATCCTCGTGCCGGGACGCGAGCGCTGGCTCGCGATCCTGTTCGTCGTCGCGCTCTCATTCGGCATCTTCGCGCTCTCATTCATCAAAGAGCGCGTCCGCAAAAACGACGCGATCAAGGCCGTGCAGTTTTTCTTCCCCGAGGTCGAGGCAGTGAAACGCTACGGCGCGCAATACGGCGGCGGCGTGATCGCGGAGCTGAGTTTTGAGAAGAAGTGAGCGCGTCATCCGCGCAGATCAAAACACACCAGCTCGTCCTGCACACGGATGTACAACTTCTTGTCGTGGATCGTCGGATGCGGCCATGACTGACCTTTGATCACGGGGAGCTTGAAGCTGCCGCGCAGTTTGTAGCCCGAGGGCGAGGCGTCGATCAGGCCCATCATGCCGTCCTGCCAGCGAAAGTAGAGCTGCCCGTCCGCAGCGACGACCGCAGCGCTCTCGCGACCGGGACGCTCCGCTTGTTCCCACACAACCTTGCCGGTTTTCCATTCGATGCACGCAGGCACTCCGTTGTTGTGACCGCTGCCGGCGTAAATGTGATCGCCGATGCGCACCATGCCGCCATGGTGATTTTGAAATGTGCCGGCCTGAAGGAAATACTTTTCCTCCGCCTTCACTCCTCTGCCGTCTTTCTTCAGCTCCAGCAGCGCCGCGCCCGTGCCGTAGCCGGACGAGGTGAAAACGTAATTGTCCCACACGAGCGGCGTCGGAATGTTTGCCGTGCCATTCGCCACCGCATTGTATGTCCACAGCGTAGCACCATCATCCGCGCGCACGCTGATGAGGCCGCGACCCACGAGCGTGATGTACTGTTTCACACCGCCGCCATTCGAGATCACCACGCCCGTGTAGCCCGCGCCGTCCTTGCCGCGACCACCAACATCCGTGGGCATCGCAGCCTTCCATGCGACCGCGCCGCTCTTGCGATCCAGAGCAACAACCATCGCATCCGCCGCACCTGGCACGACGATGACGCGGTCACCATCCACGAGCGGAGACTCGCTGAAGCCCCAGCCGCTCATCATGATGCCGCCAAAGTCAGCGGCGAAATCTTTGCGCCACAGCTCCTTGCCCGTCGCCGCATCGCAGCAGAGGAGCTTGCCATCCTTGCTTACCGCATAGACACGCCCGCCATCGAAAGTGGGCGTACCATTCGGCTGGTCGCCCTTGTCAGAAACCACCGCGCTCCATTTTTCCGCCTGCGTTTTCTCGTCCAGCGCGATGACACACTGCCCTTCTTTGCGCTTCCCCTGCACGAAGATCATCCCGCCACCCACGCTCACGCTGCCCATACCCTGCCCGATGTTTTTCGTCTGCCACAGCATCTTCGGGCCATCTGCCGGCCAGTCCTTGAGCAAGCCCGTCTCGGCTGAAACACCATCACGATTTGCACCGCGCCATTGATACCAGCCCGTGAGTTGTTTCGAGTCTGCGGCGAGAGAGACGGATGACAATGAGACGACGACAGTGAGAATGCGAAGTGTTAGCATGGGCAAACCAACGCGTGACCTGCGGAGCTTTTGCAGCAAAGCCATTTGCCACGAAAGTTGTGTTCCCTCGCGTCCGCTTCATACTCCGCGACCCTCCGCGCGCCTGACGGCACTGAATGAACGAACCGAAGACTGAATCACAGCCCAAGACCCAACGCCTCGATGCCGCGAGCGAGCGCAGTTCCATGGCGAACTGGGTTCCGGCGGCCGGCTCCATCTGGCGGCGTGCGCTGAACAAGCTGCGGCCCCAGCGCGGTGATGCCACGAAGCGCAACTCGATGCTGCCCGTGCTCATCGAGGTCTTTGCGGCATTCAGCAAACTGGACGGCGCGGTGGACGAGGAGGACATCGACTCCAGCCTCGGCTACCTGCGCTACGATTACCCCGAGGCGATCTACTCGGAGCTGCGCCGCCTTTACGCCGAGGCGCTGCAAAAGGAGCAGGACCTCACCCTGCGCGCCAAGGAGCTGGGCAAGAAGCTGACGATGGAGCAGAAGGTTTTGCTCGGCGTGCAGCTCTACCTGCTCATCTCGCGCTCGACCTCGAACCGGCGGCAGATGGTGGAGTTTTATCTCTTCATGACGAACCTGGGCATCGGGGCGCAGGCCATCGACATCGTCTATCAGCTCACTGCCGCGGACAAGCCGCCGCAGGATGATCCCATGATGGGCAAAGGCGCGCAGCCGCTGGAAACGCTGCGCATCGCCTCGCAAAAACCGTGTGATGTTTTGCTGCGCTCCATCTCCCCGAACTGCTCCGTCATCGCCTTCCGCTATCAAAACCTCGTGCTGCTGCGCAACATCGGCACGGTCGATATTCTCGTGCGCAGCAGACGGCAGCCGCCGGGTGATTACTCGCGCCTATATCAAGGCGAGCGTGTCGTGCTCGAAGATGTGACGGTTGATTACAACGACCTCATCTCCTACTTCAACGCCAAGAAAACCGTCACCGGCACGCAGCTCTACCTCACGCTCACTGATGACGGCGACGCGGAGATCACCGAGCAGCGGTCACGCGGCACCGACCTGCGCGTGAGCTTCGGACTCGGCGTCACGGTGGAGGCATTGCGCGACACGGATGCGACGCTCACCGGCCAGCGCTTGCGCGAGGGCGTCGTGGTCGAGGCGTCCATCGAGGACAGCATCATCTCGCAGGGCGAGGTGGAAATATCGCTGCTCGATCTGCGCCGCCGCGCGCGCGAGTTTGGCGGCCAGTTCCGACTCGAAGGCAGCCGCAACACTTACCTCGTCTCGAACAATCCCGACCTGCTCGACGAGGGCGACATTCTTCTCTCACAGGACACCGAGGGCGAGATCCTCCTGCGCATCGAGTGTCATTACGCGCAGAAGACAGGCGAGCTGGAGGTGCTGCGCTCGCCGCGTGTCATCCACGTCGGCACCGTGCCCGTGCGCGAGCGGATGCTGCTGCATGACGGCGACACCATCATCGTGGGCGAGGGCCAGTTTCTGCGCTGCCATTTTGCAGACCGCATCATCGAGGAGGAGCGCAACGTCATCCGCCAGCTCGAGGTGCGCGAGCTGCATCATCGCTTCGCTGTCAAAGGCGACACCGCGCTCGACGGCATCAGTTTTGCCGCGCGCCGCGGCCAGATGATCTGCGTCATGGGACCGAGCGGCTGCGGCAAGAGCACGCTGCTGCGCGTGCTGGCGGGACAACTCAAACCACGCGTCGGCGAGGTGCTCATGAACAGCATCCCGCTGTACACCAACCTCAGAAGCCTCACGAGTTACATCGCTTACATCCCGCAGGAGGATGCCTTCGACCCGCTGCTGCGCGTGCGCGAAAACCTCGACTACTCCGTCGCCGTCCGCTGCCCGCATCTGCGCATCGACGACCGCCGCAAACGCGTGGACGCCAAGCTCGCCGAGCTGGGCCTCGCCGAGCTGCACAACCGCCTTGCCGGCACGCCTCAGCAGAAGAATCTCAGCGGCGGCGAGCGCAAGCGACTCAACGCCGGGCTCGATATGATCGGCATCAGCGACGTGTACCTTTTCGACGAGCCGACATCGGGCCTGTCGTCGAAGGACTCCGAGCACGTCCTGGCCATCATCCGCTCGCTCGCGAAAAACAAGATCGTCTTCGCCTCCATCCACCAGCCCAGCTCGCGTTTGCTCGCCATGTTCGACAAGGCGCTGCTGCTCGACAAGGGGGGCAAGATGGCCTTCTTCGGCACGCCGAACGGGATGCTCGAGTATTTCTGGCGCACCTACAACGAGGAGACCTCGCGCGCGGGCGACATCCCGCCGATGCCCGCCAATCTCACACCCGACTACGTCTTCGACGTTCTCGAAACTCCACTGCGCGACGTGAGCGGCGATGTCATCCAGGAGAAAAGCGCCGACGGTCATCTCGTCGCCGCGCGCCGTTTTCCGCCGAACTTCTGGCGCGACCGCTATCAAAACCAGATCGTGCTGCAATCCATGTCGCCCTCCGAGAGCGGCATCTTCAACATTGCCAAACCCAAGGAGGACACCCGCGAGGGCAGCCGCGAAGCGCGCAAAGCTCCCGCCGCCCCGAAGCACTCGCTCCGCGAGGAGGGCATCCTCTTTGCCACCTTTGTGAAGCGCGCCTTCCTCAGCAAGCTTCGCAACAAGGCCAACCTCCTCACCACGCTACTTGAGGCGCCCGCGCTCGCCTTTCTCATCTCCAGCGTGCTGCGCTGGGCCGAGGACGACAAGAGTTACACCTTCGCCTCCGCTTATCACATCCCGACCTACCTCTTCATGAGCCTCGTGGTCGCCATGTTCCTCGGCCTCACCAACAGCGCCGACGAGATCATCCGCGACCGCGCCATGCTCAACCGCGAGCGCAATCACAACCTGCGCACCACCTATTACCTCGGCGGCAAGGTGCTCGCCCTCGCCACCTTCGCGCTCCTCCAGTGCGTGATCTACCTGCTCATCGGCAACTGGCTCCTCGAAATCCGCGACATGTTCACCGTGCATCTCTGGTGGATGTTTCTCACCGCGCTCACCGGCGCGTGTCTCGGCCTCTTCATCTCCAGCGTCGTGCATGACTCACGCACCGCGCTCAATGCCATCCCGCTGCTCCTCATCCCGCAGATCATCCTCGGCGGCGCGCTCATCAAATATGAGGAGATGAACAAGAACCTCGACTTCGCCTACTCCATCCGGCGCTGGACGAAAGCAGAGGAAGAAGTAACCGGCGACTCCCCCAGCAAATTGAAGGTGCCCTTCATCTGCCAGTTCATGCCCCTGCGCTGGAGCTACGAGGCCATGCTCATCTCGCAGGCCAAGCTCAACCCGCTCACGCGCAACCAGGATCTCCTCGAAGGCAAGATCCAGGCCATCGTCGAGCTGCCCGCCGAGGTCGAGCTGTCCGAGGAGCAGCGCACCCAGCTCAACGACGCCAAAGACGCCCTCGCCATCGTCTCCGGTCTGCGCGCCGATGACGAAAGCATCGTCGCCGACCACCTGGCCACCATCCGCTCCTCCACACTCGATGGCACGCTCGATCAGGCCATGCTCGACCAAATGCGCGACGGCAAAGGCACCAGCGCCGAGGATATTTATGTGAACCGCAAAGTGCTCGATCTCATCACCAAGGCTGAGATGGAGCGCGACGATTACCGCCGCAAAGCCAGCCCGAACGTGTTCTTTGGCTCGCGAAAACATTACTTCGGCACCGAGTTCGAGACGCTCTGGATCAACGGCTTCGTCATCATCTCCGCCCTCGCCGTCGTCCTCCTCTCCATCGGCTGGTCATTGCGCAGGCAGCTCACCCGAGTGTGAGGCGCGCCGGTGCTCATCATGTGATTCCGCGTTCGCTTCACCGCAGCCGCGCAGGATGAATTCAGCGAGGGTTCTGTCATGGGAAAATGAGCCTGCCATGCAGTTGTCATCTTGGGATTCAACCGCTTGATTCGGATGATGAAGATTTTCCATCTAGCAGCGAGCATCACGCTCTGCCTTTCAAACATCGCTACCGCGCAAAACCTGCCCAAACCCGGCGAGCGCGGCACCATCGCCGTCCCGCAGTCACCCGCGCAATCGAGCGCTGAGCAGATCCAGCTACGCCTCCACGCCGTCGAGGAGCCGCCAGCTTACGATGTGACCAAGGAGCTGTTCGACGTGCTCGTGCCCAATGGCTACAAGGCCACCGAACCGCACGGCCTCCTCATCTGGATCAGCGCGGGCGCGAACACCACGATCCCCAAAGAGTGGGAGGCGGTGCTGGTGGAAAAGAAGCTCATCTTCGTCGCCGCGCGAAACTCAGGCAACCCGCGCAACATCTTTGCCCGGATGCGCATGGCCATCGACGCGAACGTGCATCTGCGCACGCTCTACAATATCGACGGCCGCCGCGCCTATGCCTCCGGTTTCTCCGGCGGATCGCGCGTGGCGAGCATGTTGGGAGTCACTTACGCCGAGATGTTCAGCGGCGTGGCCTGCTTCATGGGCGTGAACTTCTACACCGATGTCGTCGGCGAAGACGGCAAGAAGTACGGCCTCAACTACATCCCCGACGACGAAGTGGCGGCGCTGGCGAAGAAGTTCTGCCGCTACGCGCTCGTCACGTCGGAGAAAGACTTCAACCGCGCGAACACGCGCGCCGTGCTGGAGCAGGGCTTCAAGAAGGAGGGCTTTGCCAACGCGCAAATCTTCGAGGCGCCCGGCATCGCGCATCAGTTGCCTCCAGCCGAGTGGCTGAAGAAGGCGCTGGAGTATCTCGACCAGGGAAAAAGGTAGGGCGCTGTGTCCTCACAGCGCCGCGAAGCTGACATACGGCGGCTTGAGGTCAAGCCGCCCCACTTTGTGCGCTAGCTCATATCCGGCAGCTCAAATCCCGCCGCGTATTCCTCCTGCTGCATCTTGTTTGCCTCGGCGGCAAACTCGCCGGTGAAGCACTCAGCCACGGGATCAAAGTCGAGCCACGGGCCTGCGATGCATTTCTCGGCGGCTGTGTCGAGCTGGTTGGCGGCGAGGTTTTCGAGGAAGGAGGCGAATATCTCCTGTCCCATCTTGTCGCCTTGCAGGCGTTCGCGGATTTCACCGTTGCTCAGCTTGGAGCCGAGGCGGTAGGAGGTATTGGCCAGGTGGGCGAGCACCGCGGCGTGATAGCCGTGGGGGATGTGCAGCACGTCCTTCGTGTACTTCCCGGCGCGCACGGAGTCGATGAAGTTCTTCATGTGGTCGGGGCCGGTGAGGAAGTTCTCGAACTTCGTGATCGTCTTGCCGTCGTTGTCGTAGGCCTTCGATTCCGCGACGTAGCCGCCTTCGCAGTGGATGACGTTGCCGTCGCGCACACCCTTCACCGGAGCGGAACCGAGCTTCGGGTTCATGTCCTTCGCGGGCAGGCCAAACTTGTCCATGAGCAGCGGCACCGGCTCATACGGATGGAAGGCGAGCTGGCAGTTCGCCGTCTGGCCGTCATCGGTGTAGCCCCAGCGATTGCCAAAGCTCATCACGCGCCTCGGCAGCGTGTCGGGATCATCGAGCGCCCAGCGCGCCACGTCGTATTGATGCGGCCCCTGGTTGCCGATGTCGCCATTGCCGTATGGCCACTGCCAGTGCCAGTCGTAGTGGAACTGCTTCCGCATGACGGGCAGCTCGGGACGCGGCGCGGACCACAGTTTGTAATCAACGGAGGCCGGTGGCGGCTGCGG
>JANPIW010000186.1:0-2359 GCA_031425215.1 Verrucomicrobiaceae bacterium | reverse complement strand
CACCCGTGTTCGGATAAGCCCAGCGCTTGCCTTCCTTCGACATCACATTCAGCCCGCGGTCGCCCATGCTCCAGTAGAGCTTGCCGTCGTAGCCTCGCACCACGCTGTGCAGATCGTGATTGCCGTAGCCGATGTGAGGGGCAAAGCCATGCGCCAGCGATTCCCGCACCTCTGCCTTCCTGTCGCCATCCGCATCGCGCAGCTTCCACAAATCGGGAAGGATCGTGGCATACACGGCGTCACCGATGGGAGCCACGCTGTGCGCGACGCCCGTCGTGATGCCATTAAAGCCATCGGCAAAAAGCGTCGCCTCATCCAAGAGACCGTCGTTGTCCGCATCACGCAGCGTGAAAATCTTCTCGCTGTGGATCGTCACGTCCTTCAAATCAATCACCCCATCGCCATTGAAATCCTGCATCCCCTGCGCCGTCGCGATGCGGGGCGAGAAGTTCTTGAGAATCCATTTCTCCTTCGCCTCCACCGTCGTCAACGCCATGTCCGGTTCATGCAGAAAGGTGGACTGCAAGAGGCTGATGTCCTCCCTCATCTGTCTTACCGTCTCGGTCACAAAGACCTTCCCCCGATCATCCACGCCCACCCCCATGAGCCGACGCGGCAGTCCTTTCGCATCGGACATCGTCGGTGCGGCGACGAGGCCATTCAGCCCCTGCAACACGTCGCTTTGCATTTTGCTCTGCGCGAGTTCTTCACTACCCCCTTCTCTCAGCGCCCCATCAGCAGCTCCAAGGGAAAGCGGGAGAGCACCCAAAAGCGCGGAAAAGAGTGTGGTCTTGCGGATATTCATGGCGAGGAAAAGATGTGCGAAGTGAACCATGGTTCGGTGTTTCTTCGTGAAGTCATTGAACGCTACGATGCGCAGACTCGGCAGACATCTTTTGGGATCAATCGGACATCCATCGCTAACTCTAACAATCGACACCTTGATCCACGATCAACACATAAGCGTGTGAGCACATGCACGCCACGATTGCGACTGAAGCTACTCCACCGGCTCCGGCGTGAAATTCAGCGCGAGACTGCGAAACTTCTTCACTCGGTGGAAGGTGGTTTGACCCTCACCAGTTGGGAATCGTCGATCAAACCGTGCGTGCCATGCGGGCGCTGTTTCCCGCAGCCAAGCCCTGACTCTATGGCATCTCACGGCAAGTCAGGCGATGTGGCGGCGTAGGTTTGGGTGCAAATCCCGACCACGCGCATGAATCCCAAGACCGCATCCATCACTCAGGCCTTCAGTCCCGCTCGCGGAGATCTGATGCGCGTCGGATCCACGCGACGCGGTTTTCTGCAGACCGGACTCGCTGGCTTGGCGGGCGTTTCGATGCCTTCGCTGCTCCAGCAGCAGGCGCTGACCGCCGCGACCGGACAAGCGAAGAGCAAAACGAACGTAATCCTCTTCTGGCTCTCCGGCGGGCCGAGTCACATCGACATGTGGGACCCGAAACAGGACGCGCCGAGCGAGATTCGCGGCCCCTTCGGGCACATCTCGACGAAGGTGCCCGGCATCCATGTATGCGAGCATCTGCCGCTCACGGCGAAGATCATGGACAAGCTCACGCTGATCCGCTCGGTTGATTGCAGCGCCAGCAATCACACGCCGATCACCATGCAGGCCTGCAATCCGCTCGCCAAACGCACGAATGATGGACGCGATGGCGGCGGTTGGCCGTCGATGGGCTCCATCGCGGCGAAGTTTCGCGGAGCGAACGCGCCGGGCATTCCTGGTTACGTCGCGCTGGCGGATTCGCTGCCTGCCGACATCTGGGGCGCCGGCCACATGGGCGGCGACTTTGAGCCGGTCAGCGGCAAGGATTTGTCCGGACGCCTCAAACTCTCCGAAGGCCTGACCGTCGAGCGTCTCGGCAATCGCCGTGATTTGCTCACGCAGATGGACGACTGGAAGCGCAGCGTCGATGGCAATGCTCAAATCGCCGCCGCAGATCGCTACACGCAGCAGGCCTACGAAGTGCTCATGACAGGCAACGCGCAACGCGCCTTCAATCTCGATGCCGAAACGCCTGCGATGCGCGACCGTTACGGCCGCGACAGCATTGGCGAGAAAGCGCTGCTGGCACGTCGTCTCGTCGAAGCCGGCTCTACTTTTGTTACCGTGAGCGGTGCCTGGGGTTACTTCGACCATCATGGCGATGAAGTGAAGTGGGGCGGCATCAAAAAGGGTCTCACACCGCTGCTGCCCAGCGTGGACCGCACGCTGCACGCCATCGTCACCGATCTCGACGAACGCGGCCTGCTCGACAGCACGCTCATTCTCATGATGGGCGAGTTTGGCCGCAGCCCGACGATCAACAAGAACGCCGGACGCGATCACTGGCCGCGCGTG
>JANPIW010000185.1:0-3510 GCA_031425215.1 Verrucomicrobiaceae bacterium | reverse complement strand
GTGAGGTCGAAGAGCTTCCACATGTCGCCAGCAGCCCAGCCGCTCATGCCGTTGGGATTGTTGAGCACGAGCGTGCCGCCGAGCGTGGAATCGAGCAGGCCGAAGAGCTTGATGTAATCGGCCGCGGATGCGAGGCCGGTGTTGTCGCCACCTCCCGCTCCGGTGAAGAGGTCGAAGGTGAGGGCTGCTCCGGCGCCCAGCACGGTGCTGCCCGTGCCGCTGGTTTGCAGCTCGAACACGGATGCGACAGGCGAGCCGAGGGTGTCGTCACCCACGGCGAGCGCGCCGTCGATATTGATGAAATTGTTCACTGCGGCGACGACCCTGCCGGTGCCCGCGAGCGTGCCGTTGGTGTCGATCTGCACGTTGCCCGAGCCGATGCCGGAGCCGAGGGCGTTGGTGATGTTCAGCACACCATCCTGGACGAGGGTGCCGTCGCTGTAGGTGCTCGCGCCGGAGAGCGTCTGGGTGCCGGAGCCTGTCTTGATGATGGCCACGAGACCCGCGCCATTGCTGATCACGCCGGAAAAGGAACCGCTGCCATTGCTGCCACCGATGGTGAGCGTGGACCCGGAGGCAGCCAGCCCGTTGGTCACCTGCGACACGCTGCCATTGAGGCTGGCGATGGTGTCAGACTCGCCGTTCAAATCAAAGAACGAGCTGCCGGTGAGCGTGAGGGCGGTGTGCGGAGCCGTGGGCATGACGGCGCTGCTGCCCAGGATGAGCGTGCCGCCGTTCTGCACGGTGGTGGGGCCGTTGTAGCTGCTGGTGGCGCTGAGGACGAGCGTGGTGCCGTCCACGACGAGGTCGCTATTGGCGCTCGCGCCGCTGATGCCGGCGCCCGTGACATTGATGGTGCCGCCGCCAGTGAGCGTGAGCGTGACGGCGTTTTTCACGACGCCGCCGGTGAGATTCAAAATGCCGCCGCCTGTGTGGATGGTGGCATTGCTGCCTGCGGAAACCTGGCCCGCGTAGGTGCTGGTGCCGGCATTCACGAGCGCGCCGCTGCCCAGTCCCACGCCCACGCCATTGATGTCCAGGCTCTCGGCGGTGCTGTAGTTCACGTTGTTGAGCTTGAGCGCCGCGCCGTTGAGCACGGTGGTGAAGTTTCCTCCGGCTGTGCCCAGCGCGTTGTTCACGTTCACTTGCAGGGTGCCCTGGCTCACGAGGGTGTTGCCGCCGTAAGTGTTGTTGCCGGTGAGAATCACGGTGCCGCCTGTACCGGCGATGTTCACGTAGCCCGTGGCGCCATTGATCACGCCATTGATGGTGAAGGTGGTGCCGTTGCTGTCAAAGGTGGCCTGCGCGGCCGCAGCGATGCTGATGTTGCGGTTGGCGTTGAGGGAGATGTTGCTCGCCAGAGATCGGAGCGTGCCGCCGGAAATGGTGGTGAACTGGATGTTGTTATACGCGCTGGCTGGCGCGAGGCCGAGGCTGCCATCGCCTGAGATGCCGAGCGTGCCCTCCGCGATCTGGGTGCCGCTGGCGTTGAGCGTGGCGTTGTTCAGGCCGGTGTAGGTGTTGGTTGTGCTGGAGAGATTCAGCGTGCCAGCGCCCTCCTTCACGAGAAAACCACCAGCAGCCGAGGTGCTCGTCAGAGCCTGGCCCATGGTGACGGTGCCATTGCTGTCCACCGCGAGCCTTCGGTTCTTCACGTCGATGACGCCCGTCGATGTGCTCAGCGTGCCGCCCGCGCTCTGCTGGATGGTGAGATTACTGTCGAGGAAAATGCCGCTCGTGAGCGTGTTCGTGCCGCTGGTGTTTTGCGAGTCGATGAGGAGCGCGTTCGAGGTGTTGCCTCCCACTGCGTTGATCGGGCTGCTGAAACTAATGCCTCCCGCAGCGGGTGTGAGCGCCAGCGTGCCGCCGAAGGTCTGGTTCTGATTTCCCGTGGTGCCAAAGTCGCCACCCAGCCGCACCGCCGAGGTCGTCAGTGTTCCGCCGTCCAGGTTGAGCGTGCCGCCGTTCATCACATAAAAGTCACCTGTCGTCACATTGCCGCCCGTGGCGATGGAGACGCTGCTGCCGTTCGTGTTCGTGAAGGCGAAGTACTTGCCCGACGCGCTCACCGTGCTGGCAAATCTCACATCCCTGCCCGCGCCGCCGAAGAGCTTGATGCCATTCACCGCCGAGCCATTCACCGTGAGTGTGCCGCCGAAGAAATTGAAGTTCCCATTCACCGCGTTGATCTCGCCAAAGTTCGCCCCCGCCGTGGCGGCAAAGGTGATGGGCGCATTGATGGCGACCAAGGTGCTGGCGGCGAGGTTTTCGAGCTTGGCCTGCACCCCGCCGTTATCGAAAAGGCTCAGGATCGTGCCGCCGCTGTTGTTCATGATCCAGCCCGTGGCCGTCGAGCCCGTCCACTGCACCTGATTCATGGCAGTGATGCTGTCGTTCGTGTTATGCGTGATGATGTTCCCGGCAAAATTGAGCGTGCCGTATCCAGGAGCGCCATCGGGACTCCAGTTCGCACCCGTGCTCCAAAGAGCGTTGCCGCCGCCACCGTCCCAGGTGTTGCCAGCCTGCAGCGCCGGGATCCAGGACGTGATGGCTGCGAGCATGACTGCTCTGGAGATGGCATGGATTCGGGATGCAGCGGAGGCAGGTCGTTTGGTCGTGATCATTGGAGATAAATCGTGCGCGAGACGTCAGTAGATCAAAACCGACATCGCGAGGCAATACTTATTTGCACTGATTCACGACTCTGACCATCCTTTGGATCCTGCATCACAGAGCCAGCTCACCCTGCTCGGGCACCACGGGCTCGATGCATTCGGGTGACTCAAAGCCGCGCTTGTTGACCATTCGTGTCACGGGCCATGCCTCCATCAAATCGGCGGGATATGACGTGAGCATGGATTGGAGATCCCCGCGCGAAGTGCCGGCATCCAGCCACGGTCTCCATGCCGCCGCAGGCAGGATGACCGGCATCCGATCGATCACGCGCGCGACGACGGCATTGGCCGGGGCGCTGACAATGACAAAGTTGTCCGCGTCCGGGGCATTTTCCCACAGTCCGGCAAAGCACATGAGCGCGTCACCCTTCAAATGAATGTGCCACGGCTGACGATATGCGCCCATGTCGAGCGAGTCATAATAGCCGTGCGCAATGATGAGGCAGCGCCGATGGCGAAAGGCGTCGCGAAACATGCGCAGTTCCGCGGCAGTCTCTCCACGCGCCATAAGCTGCCTGCCCCTGGCGGTGCGGAGTCCGAAATTCATCATGCCGATCTGCGGACGCCCCTGTGAGACGGAGACGACCGGAGCAGGCTCGGAGGGCGCGACTTTGAAACGAACCTTCGGCGTGATGCGAACATCCGAGATCTCATCAAACACGCCAGACAGCTCCTGAATTTCAGCCTTGTAGCGGATCAGATTGCACATGAAGAACGATGCGCCCAAAGAGACCAGCCCGCAAGCGCGCCTGCCGGACTCTCGGATGGAAAGCGTCGCATCTCGGCGCGAACGAGGACGGCGAGCTTTGATACGAGCATCGAATGGAGATGAGGC
>JANPIW010000184.1:0-6948 GCA_031425215.1 Verrucomicrobiaceae bacterium | reverse complement strand
GTTCAGTTCCGCCGCAATCGGAAGGAACCGCACAATGGCAAGGACTGGTAGAGGAAGACGAGACTATGAGACGCGGAGACTATGAGACTATGAGAAGTGGAAAAGCGCAGTCATTCGCGAAGCGGCATTCTCTCATCGTCTCATTGTCTCATCGTCTCATTGTCTTCTTCCTCTTCGCATCTTCCGTCCACGCTGGAGTCCGCGCGGAGGTCAGTCAGATCGAGGTGGGGCCGAACCAGCAGGTGTCTTACTCCATTGTTTTCGAGAACGTGCAGCCGGGTGCGGTGCCCAGCCTCAATTTGCCGCCGCAGATCAAATTGATGGGACGGGCGCGACAGCAACAGCAGATGGGTTTTGACACCAACGGCCAGCAGTTCCTCGTCGCGCGCTACACATGGGCTCTCGTCGCCACGGAGCCGGGAGAGTTTGTCATCCCCGCGCAGGACATCGTGGCCAATAGCGCGCCGGCAAAGACCAACGAAGTGCGCCTCGTGGTGAAGGAGGGCTTCAGTGGTCCCGCCGAGAGCGAGGCGCTGCTGCAGATCAGCGTGGACAAGACGGAAATTTATCAAAGCGAGGTCGTGCCGGTGAAGGCGACTCTCTTTGTTCCGACCTCGATGCGCTTGCGCAGCAACATCGGCCTCATCGATCTGGCGAAGAGCGACTTTGCCGTGCAGCGCTTTCCGCTCCAGTCCGAGCAGGCCGTCGAGGTCGTGGGGAACCAGCAGTACTTCGTCTATACATTCCGCAGCACGCTCTCCGCCCTGAAGACAGGCAAGCTCAAGCTCGGCCCTGCCTCGACGGAGTTCGTCGTTGATGAGATTACGCGCAATGATCCGCGTTTCCCGCCGGGCTTTGCCATGCAGGCCGGTGAGCCGCGTCGGCTCCAGGTGCGCAGCCAGGAGATCAACGTCACTGTCCTGCCACTGCCAGCGGAGGGAAAGCCGCTCGGTTTCTCCGGCGCAGTCGGCGATTTCACACTCACCGCGCGCGCATCGCCCACGAGCCTTGCCGTTGGTGAGCCGATCACGGTGGAACTGGCCGTCACTGGCGTGGGAAATTTCGACGCGCTCGTCTCGCCTTCGCTCACCAAGCCCGAGGGATGGAAGACGTACCCCGCGCGCCGCTACAACACGAACCCGAGCGCTGATCCCAACGCGCCGCAGAACATGGAGCGGCAGATCGGCTTTACCCAGGTGATGGTGCCCGAGAAACAAATCGCAGCGCTCCCGCCCTTTGAGATGAGCTTCTTCAGTCCGACGCAAAAACAATATGTCGTGCAGCGCACCGAGCCGATCACGCTTCAGGTGCGGCCAGGCGTGGGGCAGCCCGATGCCGCGACCGCAGTTGCGGCGTCGGCGAGCGCGGACACATCAGTCGTGCGTCCGCCCGAGGCTGACATCACGGACATCCTCCTGCATCTCCCGTCGTCGCCCTCGCTCATCGGCGCGTCGGGCACATCGTTGCTTCGTCGTCCGCTATTTTGGGCCGTCAATGCGCTGCCGCTCACGCTGCTCATCGGCGCGCTGCTCATTGCGTATCAGCGCCGCCGCGTCGAGGCCGCAAAGGATGATCGCCATGCCGCGCTGCGCGTGCTCTGGCAGGAGCTGAATGAAGCAGGATCGTCGCAGTCCGAGTTTTACCGCCGCGCTGCGCGCTTCATCCAGAGCGCGACCGATGGCGCGTCGCCGCCCGAGAGCGTGCGCGAGGTTTTGCGGAAGTATGAAACTCTGAACTTTTCCGCGAGCGACGCTCATTCATCCGCCAGCGTGACTCAGAGCGAACGCACCGAAGTTCTCGCCGCGCTCGCGCCGTTGCTAGCAGCCAAAAAGAAGCCAACTGACGCGCTCATCATGAATGCCGCCGTTGCATCACGCATGATCGCGTTTTTCGCCGCGCTGATTTTCACCAGCGCGGCTGATGCGGCCTCGCCTTTGCAACAGCGCTATGACGAGGTGGTGGCGGCGCTGGAGAAAAAAGATTTCAATCGTGCCCAGGCGCTGACGGAGTCCATCATGGGTGAAGGAGTGCTCAGCCCCGAGTTGTTCGAGATCATGGGCCACACGCGCTACCGCCAGGGCGATCTCGGCAAGGCGGTGCTCTGGTACGAGCGCGCCAGCCTCTTCACACCGGGCGTGCCGGAGATCAGGCAGAACCTCCGCCATCTGGGTGACAAGCTGAGGTACCTCCAGTTCATCGAGACCGATCCCGCAAAAAAACTCGGCCTGCTTTTCATGCCCAACACCTGGATACTCATCGCGTCCGGCGGAGGATGGCTCGCGCTTCTCGGCATCGCGGGAGCATTGGTGATCCCGAAAAAAAACCTCCGCGTCTGGAGCACCGTGGCCGCCTGCATCGGCGTGCTCGTCCTCGCCGCGGCCATCACCGGCATGTTGATCCGGCCCGCAGGCGCGGAGCTGGTGAAGGACCGCTTCATCGTCACCAACAAAGGCGCGAAGAGCCACACCGCCGCAAGCATCACTGCCGGAACCGTGATCGAACTCCCGCCCGGCAGCGCGCTGCGCCTTCTGGAAAAACGCGGCGCGTGGAGCTACGTCGAAATCCCCTCCGCGCCCGACAATCTGCGCGGCTGGGTCGAGAGCGACATCCTCAATCCGCTCTGGCCCTGGCCTGTGGCGCTGGTGCCTTGAGGCCGCCGCGCCTTACTTCAAACTGGAGCCGTCAAAAAACTTGCGCGCTTCTCAACACGAAGCTAGTAGAGCGCTCGCGCGCGGCAAAATTTGCCACGCCAAGGACACACTCCTGAGTAGCTCAGCGGTAGAGCGGGTGGCTGTTAACCACTAGGTCGTAGGTTCGATCCCTACCTCAGGAGCCATCATCCCAAGATGACTCTTTTCCGCCCCTGCATCGATCTCCACGAAGGCCGCGTGAAACAGATCGTCGGTTCCTCGCTCAGCGACGCGGGCGACAGTCTGAAAACCAATTTCGTCAGCGACTGCGATGCCGCATGGTTCGCTGAAAAGTATCGCGATGACTCGCTGCGCGGCGGTCACGTCATCATGCTCGGTCCGAACAATGAAGCTGCAGCGCGTTCAGCTCTCGCCGCGTTTCCTGGCGGACTCCACATCGGCGGGGGCATTCGTCCCGACAACGCCGCGTCATGGCTCGAAGCCGGTGCGAGCCACGTCATCGTCACCAGCCATCTCTTCGACAAACAAGGCCGCTTTATCGAAGCCAACCTCGACGCGCTCGTGCGCGAAACCGGCCGCGAGCGTCTCGTGATCGATCTCAGTTGCCGCGCCACCGCTGATGGCTGGGTCGTCGCGATGAACCGCTGGCAGACCCTCACCGATCTCGCTCTCAGCACCGACACGCTCGATCATCTCGCGGCGCATTGTTCCGAGTTCCTCATCCACGCAGTCGATGTCGAGGGCAAATGCGAGGGCATCGACGAGGCCATCGTGCGCTTCCTCGGCTCCTGGGCGCGCATCCCGATCACCTATGCCGGCGGAGCGAGATCGCTCGACGATCTGCGCAAAGTTGATGAACTCAGCAACGGCAGTGTCGATGTCACCATCGGCAGCGCGCTGGATATCTTCGGCGGCAGCGGCGTGAAGTACGAGGACTGCGTCGCGTTCAACCGCCGGAAGTGACGCGTTGGTCAGCGCACCATCACCCACCCGACCACGAGCAGCACCGGAACGAGAATGGGCAGCGAGAATTTGAAGAGGTAACCGAGGAATGTCGGCGTATGCACTTTGGATTTCTCCGCGATGGACTTCACCATGAAGTTGGGGCCATTGCCGATGTAGGTGCCCGCTCCGAAGAACACCGCGCCGAGCGAGACGGCGATGAGATGCGACTCGTGCTCGATCACGAACTGGCGGACGTGCTCCACGTTGCCAACGTCGAGATGGTAGTTCCCCATCTCGGCGGCGAGGAAGGCGAGATAGGTCGGCGCGTTGTCGAGGAAGGCAGAGAGCGCGCCGGAGGCGAGGTAGAACTGCATCGGCGTGTCCAGCGTGAGCGCCTTGCCTGTGGAGAGCAGCTCCAGCGCGGGGATCATGGTGAGGAAGATGCCGACGAAGAGAAAGCCGACTTCCTTGACGGGATGAAAGTTGAAATCGTTCGCCTCATGAATCTCGCGTGGCGTTAGGAAGTAGGACGCGACTGCGGCAGCCAGCATCATCACCGCGGAGATGGTGACAACACCGCCGATGCTCCACGTGGGTGGTATGAACACGGCGGCAAGCACAAGCGCGAGGAAGATAAAATTCCGCCGTCCATTCAGCGACCACTTCTCTTCCGCCGTCTCGATCTCGCGCACCTGCTTTGGAGCGCGGCGGAAATTGATCGTGTCCATGATGAAGAACACCGCGAGCAGCAGGCCGACGCACAGCAGCCAGGCCTGCCAGCAGTGCTCCAGCACCCACCAGAACGGCACGCCGCGCAGGAAGCCGATGAAGAGCGGCGGATCACCGATGGGTGTGAGACAGCCGCCACAATTGCTGACCACAAAGATGAAGAACACGATGTGCAGGCCGGTGACGCGGTACTTGTTTGAGCGTATCCACGGACGGATCAGCAGCATCGACGCGCCCGTGGTGCCGATGATGTTTGCCAGCACCGCGCCGAAGGCGAGAAAGAGCGTGTTGCGCAGCGGGGTGGACTCGCCCTTCACTCCGATCTTGATCCCGCCGGAGATGACGAAGAGTGATCCCACCAGCGCCATGAAGCTGATGTACTCCGCCGCCGCATGGATGAGCGGCACGGTGTTTTTCATCACCAGTAAATAATAGCAGGTGGTGATGAGTCCGAGACCAACGGCCACTTTTGCGTAATGCCGCTCCCAGAAATGCGCCGCGAGCAGCGGCATCAACGCGATGCAGAGCAGCAGCGCGATAAAAGGCAAAACCATCCACGCAGATGGCGCGGCATGACCGGACGAAGCGAGGGCAAGCATGAGCATGAGGAGGAGCGCCCACTGCATCGGATATGCGGCACTTGTCAACGCGACTGGCGGGTTTGAATGATCGGGCCGCCACGGTGTGGTTCCCAGCATCCCGCGAGCCAGCGCGCCTGTGACTACGCGCACACTGCCGGCTCGCGATGCGCGAGATAATCCGCGGCGAGGTCTTCCAACTCGGTCACGCTGGTGATGTGGGCGAATTTCATGCGCAGCAGTTTGCCGGCGGGGAGTGACTTGGTGTAGTTCATCAAGCGCGAGCGCATGGAGCGCATCGTCTGCAACTCGGTGCTGCCGTGCGTGAGGCCGCGCGCGACGGAGAGCGCGCAGTGGCGGCGCATGAAAGCGAGGCGTGCATCGGGCGTGGCAGGAGCGGGCTGCGCACCGTGCGCGAGGTAGTGCTTCGCTTCCTGGAAAACCCACGGGTTCACCATCGCCGCGCGACCGATCATGATGCCTCGCACATTCGTCTGCGCGCGGCGCAGCTCGACATCAGCGCCGGTGGCGATGTCGCCATTGCCGATGACGGGCACGTTCACGGCATCCGCGACGGCGGCGATGACATCCCAGTCGGCAAGGCCGGTGTAGCCTTGCGCACGCGTGCGGCCATGCACCGCGATGGCCTGGATGCCGGTGTCTTCGAGACGACGGGCGACCTCGACGGCGTTTACCTGGTTTGCATCCCAGCCGATGCGCATCTTCGCTGTCACGGGAATGGGAACAGCTTTGACGATGTCGCGCGCGACGCTTTCCAATAGCGGGCAGTCTTTGAGCAGCGATGAGCCGCCGTTTTTTGAGACGACCTTGTTCACCGGACAGCCGAAGTTGATGTCGATGAAATCGGGCTGCTTCCAGTCAATGATCTTGCGCGCGGCCTCGCCCATGCGCACGCCGTCCGCGCCGAAGAGTTGCACGCCGACGGGCCGCTGCGTGTCGTCAAAGTCGGTGTACTTTCTCGTCCGTCCATCCGCCTGCATGATGCCCTCGGCGGAGACGAACTCAGTGACCATCACGTCAGCGCCGAGTTCTTTGCACAGTCCGCGAAAGACATAGTCCGTCACGCCCGCCATGGGGGCGAGATAGAGAGGGAAGCGGTTGTCGGAGAACCAGTGAAGCATGAGCGGCGCGGAGGATACGACCTCGCGCGACGATGACAACCTGCGATCCCGCCATCAGGACGCGCCGTGCTGCGAAGGCTGCTGTCCATGAAGCGCGTCAACTACGCGTGACATCGACAAGGCCGGACTCGGAGATGATGGCGGCCTCTTGGTAGTCCTCGTAGTCGGTGTTCACGGACCAGATGTCGTGACCTGCGTTTTTGATCACGTTCTCTGCGGCGAGGATGCCCATGAGGATGCTGTGATCCTGGTTGTTGTATTTGAAGGCGCCGTAGCGGCCGATGACTTGCAGTCCTTCAAAAGTTTTGAGCCACTCGACACACGGCGTGAGGTGCTGCTTGTAGCCTTTGGCATACACGGGATAGCAGCGGGGGAGGCGCAGGACTTTGCCGTCCTCGACATGCGCGCCTTGGAGCAGGCCGGTGGCCTTGATGTCGCGGGTGGCGGTGGCGATGAGTTCTTGGTCGGGCTGCGTCCACACGGCATCGTCATGGTGGCACCAGTATTCGAGGGCGAGGATGGTTTTGCGCGAGCCGCCGTGAAGCTCCGGCGCCCAGTTGCGAAAGTTCGTGATGCGGCCTGTGCGCAGCTCGGGCGAGTGGATGTAGAGCCACTGGTCGGGGAAGAGGTCGGCGTGATCGATGTGGAGATACACGAGGATGGTGTTGCGAAACGTGAGCTGCGAGAGCGCGTGCTCCACAGGCTCCGGCACCTCGCCGAGACTGCGCGCCATGAGCGTGAATGGCATCGTGGAGATGACGCGGGATGCGTGAATGACGCTGCCATCCGCCGTCTCCACGCCGGTGATGCGTTTACCCTCACGCATGATGCAGCGCACGGGCGTGGAGGTTTCTACTCTTCCGCCGTTGCGAGTGATGCTGGCGGCCATGCGCTCATACACGG
>JANPIW010000183.1:0-41197 GCA_031425215.1 Verrucomicrobiaceae bacterium | reverse complement strand
GAGTAGCGTCCAGTAGAGGATGTAGAAGTCTTTGTTGCGGTACTCGAGCTTCCAGCTGGCGAGTGCGCCGGCGAAAGCGACGATGCCGGTGAGTAGCGCCATCGTGGCAGAGATGCCATCGACCGCAAAGAAGAGGGTGATGCCGTTTTCGCCGAGGAAGGCGGTGTTTTCGACCCAGACCCAGCGCAGGCGCATCTGGATATCAGCGCCATCCACCTGGAAGGCGACGAAGATGTAGATGCTGAGCGCGGCGACGAGCGCACCCGTGACCGCGGAGATGTAGCGCACCAGCATCTTCTGGTGGCCTGGCACGAAGACGAGCAGTAGTGCCGCGAGCAGCGGGATCGCCATTGTGGCGAGTACGACGTATCCCTGGCCCTCATCGAAGGTCATCGGCTAGCCCCTCACCACAAGGCCGGCTATCGCGAGCCCGACCACGCCAAGGGCAATCGCCATGGCATAGTTCGGGACGCGGCCAGTCTGAAGATGTTTCAACACTCCACCGGAGAAGCCGGTGACCTGAGCGGAGCCATCGATGCCGGTGTCGTTGACGACGTAGCGATCGAACCACGAGACGATGTAGCTGAAGCCGAGGACACCACGGTCGATGCCGGCCTGGTAGAGGTCATCGAAGTAGAACTTGTTCTTGATGAGCTGGTAGAGGCCCGGGTTCCATGTAGCCAGCTGGGTCGAACGGTCTTTGCGGTTGCCCCAGTACATGAAGGCTCCAGCGAAGACGCCAACGATGCCGATTCCGAGCGAGGCCGCGGCAAACGCCCAATCGATGTGGTATTTATGCGGGCCTTCCTCCGGCAAGAAGATGAACTCCGTGATGCCGCCGGGGAACCCGAGGGCGGTGCCAACATCGTGGAAGATGATGAAGCCGGAGAAGATCGCGAGGAGCGCGAGGAAGATCAGGGGGCCAGTCATCACGAAGCCGGACTCGTGGGTGTGGTCGTAGACGTCCTGATCCATTGGCTTGCCCATGAAGGTGCGGATGAAGAGACGGGTGGTGTAGAAGGCGGTCATCACGGCGGCGAAGCCAAGCAGCAGCAATGCCCAGGCGCCCCAGGACTTATCCAGGGTGACCAGGATTTCGTCCTTCGACCAGAAGCCGGCTAACGGCGGAATGCCGGCGAGGGCGAGAGAGCCGATGAAGAAGGTAGTTCCGGTAATGGGCATCTTCTTCCAGAGCCCGCCGAGCTTGTCCATCTCCTGGTTGTGGTGGGTGGCGTGGATGACCGAGCCGCTGCCGAGGAAGAGGAGCGCTTTGAAGAAGGCGTGCGTGTAAAGATGGAACATGCCCTCGGCGTTCGCGCCCATGCCGACGGCCATGATCATGTAGCCGAGCTGTGAGAGGGTGGAGTAGGCGAGGATGCGCTTGATGTCGTTCTGCTGCGTGGCCATGAGCGCGGCGAGCAGGGCGGTGACGGCGCCGACGGCCGTGATGACATCACCGGCGAACGGCGAAGCGGCGATGAGGAAGCTGCAACGCACGAGCATGTACACGCCCGCAGCGACCATCGTGGCGGCGTGAATGAGCGCGGACACGGGCGTGGGGCCTTCCATGGCGTCGGGCAGCCAGACGTGCAGGGGGACTTGCGCGCTTTTGCCGACGGCACCCATGAAGATGCATAGCGCGGCTGCGGTGATCATCCAGGGGTAGGCATCGCGCACATGTTTCACCGGCCAGTCGGCAGCGCCGCCGCCGTTGGTGAAGCTGGATTTGAGTCCCTCGAAGGAGAGGTCGCCCGCATTCATGCTGAACAGAAGCAGGATGCCGATCATGAATCCGAAGTCGCCGATGCGGTTCGTCATGAAGGCTTTGTTGGCGGCGTTGCAGGCGGAGGGTTTTTGAAACCAGTGGCCAATGAGCAGATACGAGCTGAGGCCGACCAGCTCCCAGAAGATGAACATCATGGCCAGGTTGTCCGCGAGCACGATGCCGGTCATGGAGAACATGAACATGGAGAGCGAGCCGAAATAGCGCGGTCGCGCGGCGTCGTCCTTCATGTAGCCGTGCGAGTAGAGATGCACGAGGAAGCCGACGAAGGTGACGACGAAGAGCATGCCTTTGCTCTGCTGATTGATGAGCGCGCCGATGTTGAAGTTCAGCGCGTCGCTGAAATGGATGAAGGTGAAGAGCGGATACGTTTTGTCCGGCGATCCGAGCAGCGCGATGCTGGCGACGAGGCAGATGAGCGAGGAGCCGATGGAGATGAGGGCGGAGGCGCCGCCGAGGGATCTGTGCAGCAGCAGGATGATCAGCGCCGAGAGCAGCGGCAGCATGAGCACAATCAGGGGGATCATCGGCTGTTCCATCGTTGGCTTCGTTTCAAAAATTGATCAGCCCTGCATCTTCGATGCGGCCTCGACATCGACGCTGTGTTTGGCGCGGTAGAGCGCGACGATGATGGCCAGGCCCACCGCGACCTCTGCAGCGGCGACCGTGATGGTGAAAAACACGAGCGCCTGCGCGCTGTAATCCGGCAGGCCATCAGTGACGCGGAAGCGCGAGAAGGCGACGAGAGCAAGGTTCCCCGCGCTGAGCATCATCTCGAGGCACATGAAGACGATGAGGATGTTCCGCCGCACGACAACGCCCGCGAGGCCGATCGCGAAAAGGGCAGCGCTGACCATGAGGTAATGGTTGAGGGTGATCATCGGGATGGGCGGATGGCGGGGGCGGAGCGTAGTGATGGCGACTCGCCCTCACTCCCGCCGCCTGAGGGCGAGTCGCCCTCAGTACGGCCAGCTTTTTCTTTTTTGCTGAGCACCACCACGCCGACGGTGCCGACGAGCAAGAGCAGGCCGACGATCTGGAGGTGGAAGGAATAGTGACGGAAGAGCTGCAAGCCCATGAGCTTCGTATCGGGCAGCGTGCCGCGGTTGAGGTCGTTCGTGATGGTGGGCAGCGCCTTGGCTCCCATCGCGGCGACGGCTTCCTGCGGTTTCAGCACCGCATCCTCACCCGTCTTTTTTCCCGCGTCAAAGCCACGCAAGATCACCGCCACCTGGAGCACGAGCACCACCGCAAGCGCCGCTCCGCCGATGATGGCGGCGTAGTTCGGCTTGCGACCTTCCTCCGCCCTGATGTCGAGCAGCATGATGATGAACAGGAACAGCACCATCACCGCGCCCGCATAGACGAGCACTTGGATGGTGCCGATGAAATAAGCGTCCAGCCCAATGAACAGCGCCGCCAGCCCAACGAAACACATCGCCAGCGAGAGCGCGCTGGTCACCGGATTCTTCGACGCGATGACCAGCACTCCGAAAAGGAGCGTGACCAGGGCGAAGAAGTAGAACAGTAGAGAAGGCATGGGGCGAGTCGGAGTGCTCAGTGCTCTGTGCTCAGTCTGGCAGTGCGCGGGCGGTGCCATTTCGCGCTCATTTCAGTGACTGAGCACTGAGAACTGAGAACTGAGCACTTTGTTCCATTCCGCCAGGCACTCTTCATTTCAATTCATTCCACTTGTTCACCAGTCCCACGCGTTTGCCGCCGATCTGGTAGAGCTTGTCTTTGTGATGCACCATCTCGGCCCGGGTGGTGCCGGTGATGGCGTAATCTTTGCGCAAGTAGATGGCCTGCTCAGGGCAGACTTCCTCGCACATGCCGCAGTAGATGCAGCGGATCATATCGATGTCGAAAACCTGCGGACGCTTCTCCACTTTCGCCCACGGATCATCAGACGGGATCTCGCCGGGGATGATCTTGATGGCCTTGGGCGGGCAGATGAACTCGCAGAGCTGACAGCTCACGCAGCGCTCGCGACCGTGTTCGTCCGTGACGAGGGCGGGTGCTCCGCGGTAGTGGTCTGGCAGTTGGGAATCCCAGGTCTCCTCCGGGTATTCCATCGTGAATTTCTTCTTCCTCAGCACCAGCAGCCGCAGGTTTTTGAAAGCGTGACCGATGGTTATGCCCATGCCTTTGAGAAAGGTGGAGATGAACCACTTCTCATGCCAGGCGAGCTTGGGACGTTGGACGATGATCGTTGCCATTAAATGTCCGCAGGACGGACGCGGCCCGATTATCCCGTGGTGAGGATGAGCGGCAACCGCATTTTGTGAAATATTTCACAAAGTCTCATGACGCAGGGGAAAACAAGGGCAGGCCGGTGCTCGTGGTGGCCATCAGAAATTCCAATGATTGGCTGGGTGAAGGGGAATACGGAAAGGCAGGGCAAGGGTCGGAGCCTGGCCGCAGCGGCGGAGAGTCGTGCCAGCCATCATGTAGCGGAGGCTAAGAGGCTGGTGGCAGATGGTGTGAAGTGCCTGGGGCTGGAGGGTTGACTCTAAAACCTCCCGTTGTCACCAAGGGATAAAGCCAGCGATGACCGCAAAAGACCAGAGACGATTGCATGAAGGACCATACTTTTGTCACGCATCGTCTCCCTGACACCTTCCTCCCATTTCAGGCTTGGTTTATTGAACCCTTGCGGCGCGGGCAGCGCGCGATTATCTCCGCCGGTGCAAGACCCGGATTACAAAGTTAAATTGGAGATTTTTGAGGGGCCGCTCGACCTGCTGCTGTACCTCATCAAAAAGGACGAGATCGGCATTTACGACGTGTCGCTGGAGCGAATCACGAAGCAGTACCTCGCCTACATCGAGACGTTCAAGATGCTGAACATCGAGCTGGCGAGCGAGTTCATCGTGATGGCTGCAAACCTGATGTACATCAAGAGCCGCGAGCTGCTGCCCGTGAGCCAGCAGCCGCCGGATGAGGAGGCGGAGGAGGACGATCCGCGCTGGGAGCTGATCCGCCAGCTCGTGGAGTATAAGAAGTTCAAGGATGCGGCGCAATTCCTCGGCAGCAAGGAGGCGCAGGAGCAGGACTTCTTTGCCACCTCACCCGAGGCGCCAGACTTGACCGCTGAGGTGCCGGGTCTGCCGAAGGTGGGCATCTTTGATCTCATCCGCGCCTTCCAGCGTGTGCTCAAGCGCTTCGAAGGCGCGAGCGACATGCGCGAGATCGTCGATGACCGCTGGACGGTGAGCGCGAAGATCGACCTGCTGCTGGACATCGTGCCAGTGGGTGGGCGCGTGAGTTTTGAAACGCTCTTCAGCTCCGCGTCGAGCCGCACGGAGGTGATCGTGACTTTCCTCGCGGTGCTGGAGCTGATGAAGCTCAATCACCTGGAGGTGGAGCAGGAGACGCTGCTGGGCAGCATCGTGGTGGTGAGGCCGGCGGTGTGAAAGTGGCCCGACTCTCCGAGGCGGGCTTCTCCGGTGCTCGCTTCGGATTGTTGCGCTACATTCACTTCACCTCCAGCAATGACGGCAACTGGTTCACCGCACCTTGGATGCCTTTGCTGAAGTCGAGCGGGCCTGTGGTTTTGCGCGGAGCTGGCTCGGATGATTTGAGGTATTGCAGAAACTCGCTGTCGGTCGTGAGGATGAGCGTGGTGTCAGACGTGAGCACTTTTTTATACGCGTCCATGCTGCGGAGGAACTCGAAAAGCCCGATGGCCTCGGGAGTTTGGTTGTAGGCCTTGGCGTAAATCTCGGTGGCCTTCGCATCGGCGGCGCCCTCGACTTCCTGCACTTTTTTGTACGCCTGGGATTCGATCTCCTTGAGGTCGCGCTCGCGCTCGCCGAGTTTTTTCGCTGCCTCGCCGGCACCTTCGGATAAAAAGCGCGCGGCGATCTGTTTGCGCTCACTAATCATGCGATCGTGAATGTTGGCGCTCACGTTCTTCGTGTAGTTGATGCGTTTAAAGCGAACGTCGAGAAGCTCGATGCCGAGTCCCTTCACCTTGGGCGCAGCGTTTTTGAGGATCTCGGCCTCCAGCTTGGTGCGGCCCTGCGTGATCGGGGTGAGCACGCCAATGCGCGAGTCCGCCTCCGTGAGGGATTCGTCGCGCGCGACGACGCGGTCCTTGGTGGTGCGGATCAGCTCGATGAGTTCATGCCGCGCGATGACGTTCGGCGTTTCGCTGGCCAGGATGTCATCGAGGCGGGAGAGGGCGCGGCGCTCGTCTGTGAGACGCTGAAAGTACAGCAAGGGGTCGGTGATGCGCCAGCGTCCGAAGGTGTCCACCTCAATGGTGGCTTTGTCTTTGGTAGTCATACCGGCGGGCGGTCCATCCCACTCAAGCACACGCTTCTCGAACCGGTTCACCTGCTGGATGAATGGCAGTTTGAAATGCAGGCCGGCATTCAATACAGGCTCGCCGACGGGCTTGCCAAACTGGGTGATGATGACCTGCTCCTGCTCGCCCACTGTGTAGGCGCATGAAAGCACGAGCAGCGAGGCGGCAATAATGACGGCGATGATGCCGGGTATGGCGAAGGATGATTTCATTGGCCGGGAGGTGTTTGTGGCTGCTGGTAAACAGGCGCGCTCTGGCGCAGGCCCATCATGGGGAGGAATTGCGGAGCTTTGTCATCAAGGATGACCTTGTTGGGGATCGTGGGCAGTATCTCGGCCATGGTTTCGAGAAACAGACGCTTTCTTGTGACCTCGGGGGCCTTTTTGTACTCGGCCAGCACGGCGTTGAAGCGCGCGGCGTCGCCCTCGGCCTCATTGATGCGCTTGGTGGCGTAGCCGGTGGCTGTCATGATATTTTTCTCAGCGAGCCCGCGCGCCTCGGGGATGACTTTGTTGTACTCGCCGCTGGCCATGTTGATGAGGCTCTCGCGCTGCTGCTTGGCGCTGTTCACCTCATCAAAGCTGGTCTTCACCTGGAGTGGTGGCGAGACGGTGCGGAGTTGGATCTGATCGATGTTCACGCCCATGTGCAGCGAGCTCACGAGTTCCTTGAGCCGTGAGACGGCTGTGATCTCCATTTCGGTGCGGCCGATGGTGAGCACCTCGTCCACAGTGCGGTCACCCACGACCTCGCGCATCACGGCCTCTGACAAGTCGCGCAGTGTCTTGGCGGGATCGCGAAAATTGAAGATGTAGTTTCGCGGGTCTGCGATGGAATACTGGACGACCCATTCGACGATTGCGGAGTTCAGATCACCGGTCACCATGTCTTTCTCCAGCTCCTGGCTCCAGCGGTCATCGCTGTATTGATAGGCGTTTGTGGCGCCCTCGGTGCCAAAGCCAAACTCGAGCTTCTGCTGCCGCGCGACTTCGATGATGGTGACGCGGTCGATGCCGAGAGGGAGTTTGAATTGCAGGCCCGGATTGGTGGTCTCGAGAAAAGCGCCAAAACGCTGCACGACACCCTGCGAATTGGCCGGCACCTGATAAACGCAGGTGAAAGCGCCGACGGTGAGGATGAGTCCGAGCACGCCCCAAAGAAGTTTTTGTGGCTGCAGCTCCATGCGGAACTGCTCGGGGAATGGAAGAGATGGTCGTTGGTCTTGTGGCACGGCGGACAGGTGGTGGCGTCTTGCCTCGCAGTCAATTGCGAAGGCCCTCACCATAACGTCACCGCATCAGAATTGGATGCGGCGCAATGAAAACAAAGCGGCCTCCCGTTTTCAAGGAGGCCGCCGTGGATGTGGATGATGCCGCAGATTTGGCAGCCGGTCGTTACCTTCCAAATGAGAAATGGATGCCGATCCCGCCACGATGCGGAGGAGGAGGCGCGCCGCGATATGCGGGACGGCCATGTCCATGACCGTGAGCAGGAGTGCAGATCACGGGACGTGGATTGCAGGCCGCGCATCCGCAAGCCTGCCGTTGAGTGACCCACTGGCCGACAGGATGACCGCAGCGGTCGTAGCCGATGACTTGATACACCGCACAAACGGGCCGCCCGCAAGGCAGGTAGCTCACGACGCGGCTGGAGCCGGAATGATCAGCCTTGGCGGTGGAGGGGAGCGCAAAACCAAGCGTGGTGGCAAGCGCGAGAACTGAGATGATTTTTTTCATGGTTTGTAATTTGGGTTACGCCGGAATTCGACGCGGCCACGGCGGCGCTATTCAGGCGTGGGAAAAATATTTCTTTGTGGCGCGGGCCTCGCCATTCTTGTGCGCAGGATCAAACAGCAAGGGCTGGAAAGCCCATGCTACGGGCGCATCCATTGTGCGATGGCGCGCGACATCTCGCTCACGATCTTCTCGCCTTCTTTGCCGCCGACGTTGATGACGGGGACGAGGATGTATTGCGGGCCGACGTTGGCGGTGTCGTCGATGAAGGCGACCTCGAGGGCGTGGGTGCTGATGACGCCGCATTTGTGGTAGAAGCGTGCCTTGGGGAAAATGGTGTCGGCTCCCCCGAGCCAGGCGGCGGGGCCGGAGTCGAGATGTTTGGTTTCGAGGCCGGTGAGTCCTGCGCCGCCGTGGCGGAGAAAGTGGAGCATGTCGTTGCTGATGCGGTGGCGCTCCGGCGCGGGGATGTGCTCGTGAAACATGAGGCGTCTCATGCAGTCGGCCAATTCTCGGGGGCTTGTGAGGTTTCCGGTCTGCGCGTCGATGACGGTGCAGCCGCGCTCGGCGGAGTAGCTGCGGCGGCTCCAGGTGTGCTCGATAATGTCGCGCTTCGCGCCGTCGGTGGAGATGAGCGTGATGCGCTGCGGTTCCTCGCGCACATATTCCCACGGGCGGCCTTTGACGTAGCCGCGCATGAGGGCGCTGCGCGGGAAGCCGCGCCCGGGCGTGAGGAAATGGGTGTTGATGCGGTCAATGCCGGTGACGCGGAGCATGAGGGTGTAGTCTTCGTTTGATGACCGCTGGAAGATGGCGCTGATCATCTCGCGCATGGTGCGCGCGCAATCGAGATGCCACGCGTCCTTCTCGCGATGCTCAAAAGTTAGCGTTGTGTCGAGCTTATGGCCTCGCTCGTGGAGCAGCTCTAGGGCGGCAATGACGGCGTAGAGCTTGATGGTGCTGGCGGGCCAGAAATCGGTGCGCGTGGCAGTGCCGCGGTAATCGTGCCAGGTGAAGGCGGGTTTCCCATCAGACCCGTTGGTGATGACGCAGACGCTGGCCCATTTGGTCTTGCCAGGCGCGATGGTATTGAGCGCGGCGGCCAGCGCGTCATCGGCGCGGGCAGTGATGACCGTGAGGAGAAGACAGACAAGGTGAAGCGCTTTTCTCATGCCCCGATCTTGTGTTTGCATCAGCTTTCCCGTTGCGCGATTTCGGCGATTTTTTTCTCCAGATCGCGCACGCGTTCGAGCAGGTCCGGGACGCGGGCGGGGTAAGTGAGCATTCTTCTTCCTTCCATGAGCGGCTTGGCGGGGAAGCCAGTGTACATGCCGGCCTCGGGGTAGTCCTTGGCCACTCCGCTCTTTGCCATGAAGCTGACTCGGTCGCCGATGGTGAGATGGCCCGCGACACCGACCTGGCCGCCCATGACGACAAAGTTGCCGAGCTTGGTGCTGCCGGAAATGCCTACCTGGGAGACAATGATGCAGTGCTTTCCCGTCACGACGTTGTGCGCGATCTGCACGAGGTTGTCGATCTTGGTGCCTTCGCCGATCCAGGTTTTGCCGAAGCGCGCGCGGTCGATGGTGGTGCAGGAGCCGATCTCCACATCGTCGTCGAGCTGCACAATGCCGACCTGCTCGATCTTCGTGTGACGACCCTCGACGATCTCGTAACCAAAACCATCCGAGCCAATGATGGCGCAACTGTGAATGATGACGCGATCACCGAGGATGCAGCGATCCTTCACGACGGCATTCGCATGCAGCACACAGTCGCGTCCGACGCGCGCGCCGCTGCCGATGAAAACGCCAGAGCCGATGCTGCTACCGTCTCCGATCACGACACTGTCCTCAATGACGGCGTTGGGGGCGATGGATACTTTGGCGCGATCAAACACAGCGCTCTCCGCGACCACTGCACTCGAATGCACCCCGGGAGCAAATGGCCGCAGCACCGGACAGAAATGGTGGATCGCGCTGGAAAAGGCGAGCGTGGGATTCTCCACACCGATGAGCGTCATCTCAGCGGGCGCGGCATCGGAGTTCGCGTCAAAGTCCGCAGGCACTAGCGCGGCGGAGGCATGGCTGCTCTTGAGCGTTTTGTTGTATTTCCGATTGCCTAGAAAGGTGACTTCACCCGGGACGGCTTCGATGATGGAATTCACACCTGTGATGACAAGCGCCGCGTCGCCGCGCAGCACCGTGCCGCCGCAGAGTGCCGCCAGATCGTGGACGCTTATGCTCTTGCTCATGAAATCGTCTCCGGGAAAAAACGAGGGCACGTCACGGATGAGCGCAACGTGCCCTGAAAACGCAATGGGCGCGGGTTACTTGCTCTTTTTCGCGGACTTCGCCTCGCTGGCATCCGCTTTCTTAGCGGCGGGGGCGGGCGCGTTCTTGTTCAGTTCGACGATGATCTGGTCGGTGAAATCAACCGCGTCTTTGTAAAACAAAAGCACGGGCACGGTGGTGAGGCTGATGCCGGATTTGTCGAAGACGAAGTCGTATCCATCGGCCTTGGCCTTGTCCTTCACGATGCTGAGTATCTCGTCGTAGAGTCCTTTGCGGATCTGCAGGTCTTCCTGTTTGAGCTGGCCCTGGCGGCGGTTTTGAAATTCGCCAATCTCCTGCTCCAGCGCGCGCAGCTCCTTGGCCTTGTCATTCAACTCGGCGCCCTTCTTGGCGCGGCCTTCATTGTTGATGATGGGGTCCTGGGCCTCTTTTTGCAGCTTCTGGATCTCGCCGAGGAGGTTCTTGTAAACAGACCAGCGCTCGTTCACCTCGCGCTGGGCCTTGTCCACGTTCTCCTTGAACTTGTCGGAGGCATCCTTGGTTTTGTGGAAATCTGCGAAAGCCTTCTGCATGTCCACGACACCGAATTTCAGATCGGCGGCGGGAGCTGTGGAGAGGCTGGCGAGAACGAGGGCGAGCAGTGCGATTTTCTTCATGGGGAGTGGGATAGTGCCTCCAAAACGGGGGCGCTCAATGAAAAGTTTGCTCAGAATAGGAAGCCGCTGCCTCAGCGAAAAAACTTTTTCGCCTTCTCGAAGAAGCTCTCCTCCATAGGTGATGCGTTGTCGCCTATGAGCTTGCGGTACTCTTCGAGTTTCTCGCGCTGCTCGGCATTCAGCTTGGTGGGCACTGCGATCTGTACATGCACATAAAGATCGCCCGTCTGCGAGGAGCCGAGCGCTTTGAGGCCTTTGCCGCGCAGCCGGAAATTTGTGCCGTTCTGCGTGCCTGCGGGGATTTTCACCGACGCGCTGCCTTCGATGGTGGGCACGACCACCTCGCCGCCGAGAGCGGCGATGGGAAAGGAGAGCGGCATCTGGAAATGCAGATCGTGGCCGTCACGCTCAAAAATCTCGTGAGCCTTGATCTGCACGACGATGTAGAGATCGCCCGCAGGGCCGCCCTTCGCGCCCATGTCGCCGTTGCCTTGGGAGCGGAGGCGCGATCCTTCCTCGATCCCGGCGGGAATTTTCACGCGCACATGCGCGTGATCCTTGACGCGGCCGATGCCGCGGCATGATTTGCACGGGTCGCTGATCGTCTCGCCACTGCCACTGCAGTCCGGGCACGCCTGCTGGATCTGGAAAAAGCCGCGAGACGAGATGACCTGACCGGCGCCGCCGCAAGTGCGGCACGTCTTGCTGCCACCGCCGCTGGTGGAGCCGCTGCCGGTGCATGTCTTGCAGTGCACGAGGCGCTCATAATCGATCTCGCGCTCGCAGCCTTGCGACACCTCCTCGAGCGAGATCGCGACGCCGTACCGCAGATCGCTCCCGCGCTGCGGGCCATCGGCGCGCCTGCGGCCTCCGCCTCCGCCTCCGCCGCCACCGAAGAACGTCTCGAATATCCCGCCGCCACCGCCGCCGCCAAAGACCTCGCGGAAAACATCCATCGGATCGTGGAACCCGCCGCCGCCGGACGGGCCGCCCATGCCGCCGCTGGTGAATGCAGCGTGGCCGTAGCGGTCATAGGCGGCGCGCTTGTCAGCGTCGCTCAGCACATCGTAGGCCTCGCCGACCTCCTTGAATTTATCCTCGGCGGTTTTGTCACCCGCGTTTTTGTCGGGATGAAATTTTACCGCGAGCTTCCGGTATGCCTTTTTTAACTCGTCCTCGGAGACATCGCGCGCGACGCCGAGCACCTCGTAATAATCACGCTTCGATGCCATGTGGTTCAGGCTTTCTGCTGGGCGGATGTTTGCGCCGCGCCGCTGGAGACGATGACGGAGGCCGCGCGCAGCAGTCGCTCGCGCAGCCGGTAGCCGCGGCGGGTGACGCGCAGGATCGCGCCCTCGGGCGCGGTGTCGCTCGGCTCCTGTGAGACGGCTTCGTGGAGGTTTGGATCGAAGGGCTTGCCGCTCGTCTCGATCTCCTGCACGCCCATGTCGCGGAGGAAATCAGCAATCTGCCTCTGCACCATGCTCATGCCCATGAAGATCATGGATTTCTCCGACTCGGCGCGCGCGGCTTCGAGGCCCATCTCGAAATTGTCGAGGATGGGCAGCAGGGAGCGCAGCAGATCCGCATTGGCGAATGAGCGCGCCTCCTGCGCCTCACGCGCCGCGCGTTTTCGGAAGTTGTCCAACTCAGCCTGGCTGCGGTATGCCAGATCGCGCCAGCGCTCCATCTCGGCCTTCATTTCGGCGAGAGGCTCAGCGTTTGCGGGCGAGAGAAACTCCTCGACGGAAGACTCAGCGACAGGCTCCGGCACCTCGACGAAAAGCGGCGGGAGTTCCTCGGGCGCGGGTTGTGATGACGAAGGATCGGGGGCGGTCTGGGTCATGCCGGATTTGCGAAATGGATTTTTCAAAAAGGGCGCGCATTATGCCGCCCTTTGCAGCGCAATCAAGGTGATGTCGTCATGCGAGCGCTTCCCGCCGCTGAACGCGTCCACCTCCGCAATGATGCCGTCGATCACCGCGCGCGCTCCCTGCGGCGCGAGGCGGGCCAGCGCCTCCCTCACACGCGGCTCGCCGAACTCGTCACCCTTCGTGTCCATCGCCTCGTTCACACCATCGGTGTAAAGCAGCATGCAGTCGCCTGGCCGCATGGTGAAGCTCATGTCTTTTGTCACACGCTCAAACACATCACCGCGATCAATGCCGAGCGCCAGCCCGCCGGACTTCATCTCTTCCACAACGCCGCTCTCAGCGCGCCACACGAGCGGATAGGTGTGCCCTGCCCTCGCCAGCGTGACCTCGCCGCGCGCGGGATCGAGCGTGAGGTAGATCATGCTGATAAACATGTCCTCACGGATGTCGGGAAACAAAAGCCGGTTCACCGCGCCCAGCGCCCCGGCAGGCGTCGCAGCACCAGGTGCAAAGGAGCGCAATACGCTGCGGCACATCGCGGCGATGAGCGCGGCGGCGGTCCCCTTCCCCGACACATCCGCGATCACCGCGCCGAACTTTTCTCCCGCCACAGTGAGATAATCGTAGAAGTCACCGCTGAGGACTCGCGCCGGGATGTTCCGCCCCGCGACAGTGAAGCCTTCGAGAACGGGATCCTTCGCCGGCAGCAGCACGCGCTGGATCTCGCCAGCGCTCTTTAACTCGCCCTCGATCTGGCGCTTTGCCGCCGCGTCCTGATGCGCCATCGCATTGGCCAGCGCGAAGGCCGACTGCTCGCAGAGCGAATTGAAAACCTCGAAATCATTTTGCGAAAAAGTCCGTCGCGCCGCATCCGCCGTGACCGCCAGTACGCCGAGCTTGCGGCTGCCGGAGCTGAGCACGCCGGCCATGAGCGTCATGTCGCGGCCAGCCTCGCGCGCAAACATCCCGACCGTCGGATCATCACGCAGATGCGCCAGAAGCACCGGCTTTGCCGAGGAGAACACACCGCCGAGCAATCCCTCCTCCGAGCGCGCGGGCTGCAAGCGCAGATGACTGAGCACGTTATGCGGACTCGTCACCGCCTTCACGCGCATCTCATCGCTCAGCGCGATGAGCGGCGGGCACTCGTCAGAGATGAAGCGCGGCACGAGCGTCTTTCCATCCGCGTCGATGAGGTAAAGCGCGCCGCCGCCCGCCTCTGAAACACGCATCGCCCCCTCGACGATGAGCCTGTGCATCGAGCCTTTCGCATCCACCCGCGAGCTGGCCTCGCCTAAATCGTGCAAAAAACTAAACATGCGCCGCTCCTCCTGAATGATCGCTTCTTCCTCCGCCAGCACGCGCGCGAAATCCTGGCTCTTTTTGCGCCATACGACGAACAGCAGACCCGCGAGCGCGAGAAGGAACAGGATGAGGAAAGTGGTCGCAAGTGGGTTCATGCCGCGACGCGGTGAAACCGCGAAGGTCCGGGGGAAACGGGCCGCATCCTAGCCTGCATTTCAAACACTTCAAAGACGAGCAACGTTCTTCACGCCAGCACATCGCGCGGCACACGGCCATGCACGTCGGTGAGGCGGTAGTCGCGGCCGGCGTAGCGGTAGGTCAGGCGTTCGTGATCGATGCCCAGCAGGTGCAGCAGCGTGGCGTGAACATCATGCACATGCATTTTATTGACGGCGGCTTTGAAGCCGAACTCATCGCTCTCGCCATAAGCCGTGCCGCCTTTCGCGCCGCCGCCGGCCATCCACATGAGGAAGCCGTGCGGATTGTGATCGCGCCCGTTGCCGTTCTCTGTCACCGGTGTGCGGCCAAACTCGCCGCCCCACACCACGAGCGTGTCATCGAGCATCCCGCGCTGTTTCAAATCACCAAGCAGCGCCGCGATGGGACGATCAATGTCCGCAGCGAGCTTGCGCGAGGTGGCGTCGTGATTCGAGTGGCTGTCCCAAGGCTGGCCGTTGCCGTAGTAGAGCTGCACGAAGCGCACACCTCGCTCGCACAATCGCCGCGCGAGCAGGCAGCCGTTTGCAAAATGACCGGTGCCATACATCTCGCGCACTTTTGTCGGCTCGCGGCTCACATCGAAGGCATCCGTCGCCGCGCTCTGCATCCGATACGCGGTCTCCATCGCCTCGATGCGGCCATTCAGCGCCACATCCGCGCCACCGCGCGCGGCGAGGTGGGCGTGATTGAGCTGCTGCATCAGATCGAGCTGCCGCCGCTGATCCGTCGCGGAGATGCGCTCATTGTGCAGCCACGGGATCATCTGTTTCGCATCGAGATTGGTGTGATTGATGTACACGCCCTGATGCTGCGCAGGAAGAAACGCGCTGCTCCACAAAATGGAAAACCGCACCGGCCTGCCCGGACAAAGCACGACATACGAAGGCAGGTTCGCGTTCTCATTGCCCAGGCCGTAGCTCAACCACGAACCCATGCTCGGGACGCGCTCGGTCATCGTGCCGTTGTTCATCAGCAACAGCGCGGGGCCGTGATTCGGATTGTCTGTGTGACAGGAGCGCAGCACGCAAAGATCATCCGCATGACGCGCGAGATTCGGCAGCAGCTCGCTCATCATCAGCCCGCTCTCGCCCTGCGGCGCATAGGCGAACGGTGACGGCATCAGCCCGCCCGTCGGCCGCTCCGTGCGCAAGTCCGCGCCATCAGGCCGCTGGCCCGCATATTTCGTGAGCGACGGTTTCGGATCGAGAAAATCAGGACCAAACGGCCCGCCGTTCATGAACAAATGAATCACCCGCTTTGCACGCGGCATGAAGTGCGTCCGCGCGCCGCCCGCCGCATTGAGCGACGCAGCCAGCCCCAGCGCGCCAAGTCCCCCACCCATGCGGGTGATGGCTTCGCGGCGTGTGATGAGCGGGGGCATTTTCATGGATCAATCAACAAACAAGAACTCATTCCCCGCCAGCAAAGCCTGCGCGCACTGCGACCATGCGGCGGTGTCCTTTTCGCGGTCGCGAAGAAAATCATGCAATGCATCATGCTCGCTCATCGTGGGTGGCCGCTGGAACAGCCGCGCAAAGACCGCGTCAAAGCCGCCAGGCTGCTTTTGCATCCACGCGCCCAGCGAATCTGCCTGCTGCTGCATAAAGGGGGAGTTCAGCGCGAAGAGACCTTGCAGCGGCGTGATCGTCTCGGTACGCCACGGGCTGTGTGCGCCGGGATCGGGCACGTCGTGGATGCGCAGCATCGGTTCCATGTCCTGGCGGTTCGATGCGGAGTAGAGCGAGCGGCGCGCGTTCTTCGCATCGGAGACGCTGAGCGCTGGACCACCGAACTGGAGATCGAGCGTGCCTGTGACCGTGAGCACCGCGTCGCGCCACGATTCCCAATCGAGGCGGCGGCGCGTCATGCGGGAGAGGAGTTTGTTCTCGGGATCGCGACGCTCAGACTCAGGCGCGACGGAGCTTTGCTGCCAGCTGGCGGAATTCAAAATCTCGCGGTGCAGCCATTTTAACGACCAGCCATTCGCGATGAAGCGCGCGGTAAGATCATCGAGCAGCTCGGGATGCGAGGGCGCGTCTCCGAGATTGCCAAACTCGCTCGGTGTATCGACGATGCCGCGTCCGAAGTGATGCTTCCACACGCGGTTCACGATCACGCGCGCGGTGAGCGGCGCGGCCTCCTCGACGAGCGCGTGCGCCAGCTCCAGCCTGCCGCTGCCGGTGACGAGCTTGCGCGGCTGGCCCTTGATCGAGAACGCGGACAAAAACTGGCGCGGGACGATCTCGCCCGTGTCGTTCGGATTGCCGCGCTTCTGCATTTCGAGATCGCGCGCCATGCCGGTTTTGTAGTCGAGCTTGGTGCCTTTTTTGTTGTCCGCATCCACGACAAACAGCGCGGCTTCCTCCACCGCGTTGGCCATGAGCATGTTGTAATGCGGCGTGCCGCTTTTTATGGAGGCGATCTTCCTTTCGATCTCCACCGTCGGCTGTTTCTTTTTCTTCAGCTCGCCGATCTGCTTATCCATCGCCGCCACGTCCTCGCGCGCTTTTTTCACCGGCAGCCAAAACTCATCGCCCATCGTCGGGCGCTCCGTCATGCGCACGCTCGCGAACACGCCGGCCAGCGCGTAGTAGTCGCGCGTGGTGATGGGATCGGACTTGTGATCGTGACAGCGCGCACAAGCCACGGTGAGTCCGAGGAAGGTGCGGCCGATGGCATCGACGTGCTCCTCCCATTCATCAGCCACGGTGGTCTTGATGATGGATGGCGGAAGCTGCAGCTCTTTGAAGTAGCTCGGGCTGAGGCCGATGAAACCAAGCGCGACTCGATCCTGCGGGCCGCTCTCCGGCAAATAGTCCGTGGCGAGCTGCCGGATGACAAACTGGTCATACGGCATGTCCTCATTGAGCGCGCGCACCACCCAGTCACGGTAGAGATAGGCGTACTTCGTCGAGTCCAGCCAGTCTGGAGTCTGGTCCGTGTAACGCGCCAGATCGAGCCAGTGACGTGCCCAGCGCTCGCCGTAGTGAGGAGAGGCCAGCAGGCTCGAAATTTGAGATTTCAGATTTGAGATTTCAGATTTCGCTGGCGGCAATCCGGTGAGATCAAAGGAGAGCCTGCGCGTCAGCGTGCGCTCGTCCGTTCGATGCGAGGGTTGCAGTCCCGCAGCCTCAATTTTCGCGAGGATGAACCAGTCAATGCGCGTCTGCGGCCAAGCGGTGTTCTTCACAGCGGGAAGCGGCGCTTGCTGTAGTGGCTTGAACGACCACGGCGTCTGCGGCGGCAACGCGGGCTTTTTCGCCAATGCCGCAGGCATCGCCACCAAGGCGAGCAAAACTAAAACCAGACGTGGAACCGACAATGACACGAAGCCAATACATGGCTCGAACACCGGGGCTTTCACCCAGCAGAAGCGTAATGTGATCCGCCGGACGGTGGCAATTGAAACGAAGATTCTCATGGTCTGACAGATCATGCTTGCCAGTATCCGCCATCAGCACGGCTCTTGTGAACGACATCCCTCTCAGCACGCGTCTCCAGCGCAGCGTCTCCACGGATTTTTTCCGACCGCTCGCGCGCCCTTCTGCGCCGGTGTATGTCGATTGCGCGGACCGGCTCATCGAGGAAGCGGGTGAGGCCGGGCGGCTCTCACACAAGGAAAGCATCGAGATCATCCGCGAGGTGCTCGCGCTGCATCCGCTGGCGCTCCTCGCCGATGACGAGGGCGCGGCGCTGCGTGATGCGCGTCAGCGCGCGGGTCAGTTTTTCAACCGCCTCCTCGCCGCAGGCTGGCTCGAAGATCAAACACTCGGCCTGCATGAGCGCTGGGCCGTCATCACGCCGGGACTGCGACCGCTCATGCGCATGCTGCGTGATCTCGCGGAGGATCAGATCGCGGAGCTGAAAACTTTTGCCGACACGCTGCGCGGTCTTTGCGAGACGCTGGAACGACAGGGCATCCTCGACCCGTTGCTGCGCGCGCCCGATGAGATACGCTCCACAGTCACCGATCTCAGCCAACGACTCGAGCGCGCCATCGAGCAGCTTCACGCCGTGGAAAAACTTGTCAGCGGCTTCGAGCAACGACAGCGTCAGAGTGAAAATGCGGCGGACACGCTGGAGCTGCTCTACGGCGAGTTCAGCCAAGGTCAGCACATGGTCTGCTACGACGCGCTGCGCCGAGGCGGCCTGCTCTCGCGCATCGAGTCCGTGCGCGTCCGCGTGTCCGAGCGGCAGGATGATCCGCTCATGCGCGAGCGTCTGGCCGAGGGCCTGCGCGAGCACTACGGCTATGATGACACGGAGTCCTACGACCGCGCGCTCACGATGCTCACGCGTCTGGAGCGCGATCTCGCCGGCCTCAAACGCCGCGCTGATGCCATCGACCTGCGCATGGCCGCGTTCAACAAACTCTCCCAGCAGCGCTACCGCTACCAGACCGAACTGCGCGGCCGCCGCCCCGAGCTGGTGAAAGCCTACTGCGACGCCGTGAACACAGCGCACAGCGGCCGCCGTTTCTCCGATCTCGCCAGCGCCGCGCCTGACTTCGCACCGCTTTGTTTGGAAACGAAATTCTTCTTCGGCATCGAGTCGCTCTACCGACCGCGCCGCGCGAAGACCGGCGTCGATCTCACGCTCGGCACCGGCCGCAGCACCGTGGATGACGAAAACGAAGTGCTCGCCGCCTGGAAAGAACGCCAGCGTCTCGCGCTCACACCGCAACGCGCAGCGCGCCTCATTTCCAAACTGCTGCCCAAGAGCGGAACGGAGACGAGCACCCAGGATATCGTGCTGGAGACAACAGACGACCTTCTCGATCTCCTCGCCGCAGTCGCCTTCGAGCACGCGCCCGGCCTCTCAGGCAAACGCATCCGCTGGTCTGTCACCGGCCAGCGCCGCACCAACGGCCTGGAGCCCGAGCAAGTGCCGATGGACGAACATGTGGGTCATCGCGTCGAGCGATTTGCGATCACAAGACAGGCTTGATGATCGCTCCAGCACATCCATCATCAGCGCCCCATGTCCGCCGAACACTCTGATCCTCTCTGGCCCCGCTTCTGGAGCGACGTGCCCGACCTGGATCGCGCGCCGATGCGCGAGGTGCTCGCGGAGCTGCTGGGGCGCGGCGTTTTGATCGGTGACGAGGGCAGCGGGCGCGATTTGTTTTTGCTCGCGCGCGATCACTACCGCTCGCATCTCGAGGACTTTCTCGCGCCGCTCGCGCTTGAGTTGATCGTCGATGACGACCATTCGCTGCTCCAAGCGCGACCGCGCACGGAGTCGTGTCTGCTGCTCGCACGATTCAATCGCGACGAGACGCTCGTGCTCCTGGCTCTCTGGCGGCTCTACGATGACGAGCGCAGCAGCGGCGTGCAGGAGGCGGTGATCAAGACCGTGGATGAACTCTGGGAGCATCTCAAGATTTGCTTTCCCAACATCGACCGCCCGGAGAAGACGCATCTCGACAGCTTGCTCGCGCGCTTGAAACGCCACCGTCTCATCCGCACCGCGCGGCCCGATGGCATGACGCAGCTCGGTGAGATGCAGATCGAGATCCTGCCCAGCCTCGTGCGCGTGATTCCTTTCGACAACATCGCCGCCTGGCTGGCGCAGGTGGATCAGCAGCAGGGACAAATCGCGGAGCCAGAGGTCACGACATGAGCAGCACATCGCGCATCGCCTTGAGCCGCATCCTCGCGGTGAACTGGTATGGCTATCGTCAGTTCATCGACGTCAGCGGCCTCACGCTCATCACGGGCGCGAACGGCTCGGGGAAAAGCGCGCTGCTCGATCTCATCCAGTTCGTCATGTTGGGCGAGCAGCAGAGCCGCTTCAACAAAGCCGCCGCAGGCGCGGGCAGCGGTCGCACCCTGCGCGGTTATTGTCTGTGTGACACGAACACCACCGGACGCGATGGAGCGGAGCGCTACTTGCGGCCCAGCGGTGTCACGGTCGCCGCGCTCGAGTTCACCTGGCCGCTCGCACCGGGGCAAACCGAGCCGCGCCGGGAGGCCTGGGGCGCGCGCATTCAGTATGAAAACCCGACCTCGAAGCCCGCGACGGTTTGGTTTCGCACGGGCCGCCGTCTGGAGTGGTCCGACTTCATGCGCGAGGAGGCCGGGCCGCAGGCGATGCAGTTCACGACGGAGGATGAGTTTCGCACACGCGTTCGCCGCGATCTCGATGGCGACGCGTGGGACCGCCAGCAGACTTACCTCAGCGAGATGGCGCTGCGCTCGCACCTCGGCTTCGATGAGAAGCAGATGGCCAAGACGCTGCCGCGAGCGATGGCCTTTGAGCCGGAGAGCAACTTCGAGAAATTCGTCCGCGATTTTCTTCTCGAACCCGGAATGCCCGACGTGCGCGCCGTGAAAGCCAGCGTCGATGCGCATCGGCGCGCGCACGAGCTGCTCAATAAAATGCACGACCAGCTCGAGCGCCTCATGCGCATCGCCGTGCACCACAAAACGTGGTCGGACGCGCGGCGCGAGTCAGCACTGTTTCATCATCTGCGCGACGCGCTCGCGCACGAGGAGACGCTGGAGGTGCTGAATCAAAAGCGCGCGAAGCTCGATGGGGAGCGCGCGAAGCACGCCGACAACGAAGAGGCATCCGCGCAGGCGATCAGCGAGCGCGACGAGCTGCGCCGCCAGCTCAATGAGGTGCAACTCATCGCCGGCAGTGACGGGCAAGTGGCGGAGCTTTCCAAGAACCGCGCGCGTCGTCGCGATCTGGAGAAGGAACTCAACGAGCTACGCGAGGCCGCCAAATCAGCGCGGCAGTTTCTCACCGACCGTGCGCGGAAGTGGGACGACTGGCTGAAGCACGCGGCAACTCTCGGACTCGCCATCCCCGAAGATGCGGCGAAGGAACTCAAGCTCATGCGCGGCCACGAGGAGGCGCGCGGCCTTGATGCGGCGGCGCGGATGACGCGCGTGTTTCAGCAGTTCCGCGTCGATGCCGAAGGCGCGTTGCGACCCATTGAGGAAAGGATCGAGGAACTCGAATCGCGCATCACCAGCCTGCGCCGCGATCTCGACAACCTGCGCGAAGGCCACGCCGCGCCATCGCCGCTGCTCAACGCGCTGAAGTCTCGCGGCCAGCGCGCGGTCGCGCTCGGGCGTATGGTCGAAGTGAAACCTGAAGCGGAAGCATGGTGGCCGCTGATCGAGACGCTGCTTGGCGCGAGCCGACAGGCGATTCTCGCCGAAGATTTCCGCGCGGCGTGGGAAGTGGCGCAAAAATCTCCGAGCACCGCCGAGCCGCTCGTGAATGTGGATGAACTCGCCTCAAAGAAATCCGTCGTGAAGAAGGGATCGGTGCGCGGCTTTCTCGAAACAAAACACAGCGCCGCCTCGACATGGCTGGATGCGATGCTCGGCGATCTCATCGCGGTGAAGAAGACTTCGCAGCTCGAGCAGCACGAACGCGCGCTGTCGCTCGACGGCTGGCTCAAAGACCCGCCGCTGCGCGTGAAGCTCACGCCGGAAAAGGAACTCACGCTCGGCGAAGAAGGTCTGCGCCGCTTGCGCGAGCTGCGCGAGGATGCGCTGCGCAACGTCGAGGCGGAGCTGACCACGCTCAAACGCCAGCGCGACGACTGGCGCGCTTTCCTGAATCGCGGTCGCGAATGGAAGCTGCACGACTCCGACGCACCGCCTGGGACGGACACGCTCGCGCTCCTGCCGCACAAGAAGAACGAGGCCGATCAGCTCGACACGGATTACGAATTCCTCGCCACACCCGACCGTCTTCAGACTTTAGAGAAACTGCGCACGCTCGAAGCCACGCTCGATGGCGTGAAGGAGCGCATCATCCGGCTGGACGAACGCATGGCGGGATTCAAGCAGCTCGAGCGCGAGCTGACGGACAGCATCGCCAGCTACGTCGAGGACGAGCAGAGCGCCGCCATCACCCGCCAGTCATCGCGCGCACTTCTCGCAGGAGTGCTAGACGCCGAGATCACCGAGCGCATCACGGCTTCGAAGGGGGACTCCTGGCGCAAACGCATCGAACAGGCAGCGGAGCTTGCGCGACAATTTGCATCACGCGCTGATGAATCACGCAGGCTGCGCGATGAGCAGCGGCGTGATTTGATCCTGCCGCAGAATCATCCCGAGCTGGCCGACGCGCTCGATACGCAGGAGGAAGGCAACGACAGTTACGACGCGCGGCGCAAGGATTTGGAGACGCACGAGCTGGAGCGCTTCAAGGCTGCGGCGGAGGAAGCCAAGCGCGATTGGGAAGACCGGCTGCAGCACCAGGTGCTCGATGTGTTGCGCGAGAAGATCAGCGAAGCCGACCGCACGAAGCGCGAGCTGAACCGCGCGATGGATCATGAGATCGGCGGCTGGCGCTACCAGCTCACGAGCCGCGCGGATCGCGCGCACACGGCGATCTGGACGCTCGTTGAAAAGGGTCTGCCAAGCGGCGCGGAGATGGAGCTTTTCAATGCGGCGGGCCGCGATGACATCGAGCGCGCCAAGGCCGAGCTGATGGTGGCCATCGACGCTGCGGACAATCCCGAGGACAAACGCCACCAGCGCGCGCTCGACTACCGCTACTATCATCATTGGGACATCGAGGCCAAGCCCGCTGGCCGTGGCGATGCCGCCGCGATCAGCCTGAACAAAAGCGCGAAGAAACAAAGCGGCGGAGAAAACCAGGCGCCGTTTTTTGTCGCCACTCTCGCCGCATTCCGTCGCGTTTACGACCTGGGCCGACGCGAGGCGCCGCAGAATCTGGGCCTCGTGGTGATGGACGAGGCGTTTTCAAAACTCAGCGGCGACCGCATCGACAACTGCCTGGAGCTGGCGCGCAACTTCGGGCTGCAACTCATCATGGCCTTCCCCGAGGACCGGCTGCCGACGATGTTCCAGCACGCCGACACCGTGGTGCAGTGCCGCGTGGAGCGCGGCTACGACGAGGCAAACGAGCAGATGACTACCATCGAGAACTGGGTGGTCCGCGTCGAAGCCGCGCGCCTGATGGAGATCATGGAGTGAACTGGCTGCGTACGCTACACGAGCAATGGATGTCCGCACGGAAACGACGGGTGACGGATTCCGCGCGCTCGTTTCGCAGGGATTGGGAGCAACTGCTCGACGACGCTAATTTGAAGTCAGCCGAAGATCGTCAGGCCGCATTGCGTGAGGCGGAGAAACTGCCGCAGCTCAGACTGCATCGGCTGCGAGGTCGTCCGCACCTTGTTTTGAAGATCGAAGTGCCGCTGGAGTCGGAGGCGTGGCTTCACGCGCGATTTGGAACGCAACCCGGCGCTGATGCGCAGCAGCAGTCGCTTGCTGTCGTGCAACGATGGGCCGCGCGAAAGCACCCACTGCTGCAGGAGATTTGGAACGAGCTTGCCTGGCGGCTTGAAACCGAGTTCAGGATTCCGCGAGCGATGGAGCCGTTTCGCTGGCTCGAAGCAGACCGCGTCGATGAGTTGCTGGCGCTGCTTTTTCAGCTCACGAGCCGCGAGTGGCCCGAAGGCACGCTGGTCCGCGATGCGAGCACACAGCTCGGGCACGACTCGAAGTTCATCGAGTCACAGCAAAGCTTCACCGAGCGAGCCTTGGAGCTGCTATTCGGTCGGGCGACATCGCTGGAAGCCCTCGGCATCCAGACGAACAACAGCGTGCTGCATTACTGCGGGCCGCTGGAGCTGCATTTCTCCGATCACTCGAAGCCGCTCGATCTGCGCTTTGAATCCACGCTGTCTGTGGCTGAGCTGGACCGCGCCACACGCATCACCACGACAGCGGAGCGCATTCTCACCGTGGAGAATCACAAGACCACCTTCCGCCAGCTCGCCCATGCCGATTCCGCGCGCACGACGCTGATCGTGGCCTCCTCATTCCCCACCCAGGCCGTGCGCCGTCTGCTGGAAAAGCTCCCGCCAGATCTCCCGCATCATCATTTCGGCGACACTGATCCTGCTGGCTGGGACATCCTACGCTGTCTGCGCGAGATCACCGCGCGCCGAGTGCTGCCGTTTCACATGAGCTGGCGGCCCTGTGATAAATCGAGGTCGCTGATCAAACGCGACCAGCAGATCATTGCACGCCTTCTCGCTGATCAGCGAATGGCGGACTGCCACGATGCGCTGCGCTTGATGCGTGATTCTGGTGTGCGCGGCGAATTTGAGCAGGAGTCTCTTGGCGCTCCTGATTTGCAATGCTGGCCGTTTTTCGCTGCTGCTCGTGAATCAGGAGCATGAGTCCCGGGCAGGCAGCGGCGATCACCGCCGTGGTTTGGGGGCGGATTTTTTTGCGGCTGGCTTTGCCGGCTTCCAATTCTTCGGTTGTGGGATGCTCTTGCTCGACCACTTCGATCCGGCGGCTTGCCACTTTTTGCGCCAGGTGGCGTGCGGGATTTCTTTGTCGTCGTCATCGACTCCGAATTGGTAGCCGCAGGACGGGCAAATCTCGTACGAGCCGCCGCCTGATTTGGTGCGCGGGGGCTCGGCGAGGCCGGGGTAGGCGCAGACGAGGCAGATGTGCGTTTGCTTTTTCATGCGCTCGGATTTCTCATCTGAATTTCAGCTCGGCGGCGGTGATTTTGCGGCCGGGCTGGCGGTCCCAGTATTGCGGGTTGCTTGGTTTGAAAAAAGTTTTCGTCGTGCCGTCTCGATTGTAAGCGGCGAAGGACCGGGTCTTTGGCTCCCACACACGAAGAGTGCCGTCTTCTGCGTCGAGTTTCATAGGCAGTCCCTCGGCCTTCGCGCGCTGGAGGAAGAGCCAGGCTTGCGCGGCGTAGTCGTCGGGCGAGGTGGCTTTGAAGTCCGCGCCGTGACGGTCGAAGTGATCCTGGAGCGAGGCGATGCTGCCCCAGGTGGCGCGTGTGGGCGGCGGCTTCAGCAGAGGTGCCGCAACTGCTTTGCCTGATGTATTTTCCTGGAGTTTCGGCAACGGGCGTCCACTCGCATCGCTGGTGGTGGTAAAGCTGCCAGTGGCGAGCCGCTGCCTCGCGCTGCCGACGGCGAAGAAATAAGTCGTGCCAGTTTGCAGTCCTTCGAGTGTGACGGTGTGTGAGGCGCTCACGCTGCCGTCGGCGCGCTGGTCGAGGAAATCGGCTTTTGTGCCGTAGTTCACCCGGCTGCCGCATTCGACATCCGTTTTCCAGGTGATGGTCGCGCCGCGTTCAGCGGGCACGACCTGCGGCGGCGCGGTGAGTGTGACGGCGTGCGCGACACTCAGCGCGGCAAACATCCAGACGGCTCCGAGGAACCGCGCGAGCTTTCCTGTCGGAGTGGAGCGCATGATTCGGCGTGCGTTACGACGCGCGCTGGTAGTACTGCTGGTAGATGTTCTCGTTGAGCTGGAGCTTCGCTTTGATGGCATCGAGCGCGGGGCTGTCGGCCTCAAACTGGATGTTTACAAAATGCGCGGCGGTGACGTGGCGCGGGCTGTAGGGCAGGTTGCGTTTTCCGAGCTGGTCGATCTGCTCGAGCTTGGCTCCGGCTTTCTCCATTTCCTTGCTGACGGCGCTGACGAGCTGGTCGATGCCTTCTTCCTTGCCCTTCGTGTCGATCACGATCATGCCTTCGTATTTGTGTTTCATGCGGTGTGTTTGCTTTTGGGTTTATGCTTCTTCTTTGCGATTGAAAAGGTTCATGGCCGCGGCGATGCCCGAGCGCATGGCGGTGGTGAGCGCGTCGGTGGCGCGGGCGATGGCGGCGTCTGCGGCGGGCTTTTCCTCGGTGCGGAATTTGCCCAGGACATGGCCGCTCATTCTGTCGCCTGCGGGCCGTCCGTCAACGCTGCCGATGCCTATTTTCAGCCGCGCGATCTCCGGCGTGCCGAGGCGATCAATGATGGATTTCACGCCGTTGTGTCCGGCTGCGGAGCCGCCGAGCCTCATGCGGAGACGTCCGAGAGGGAGATCGACATCATCGAAAACCATGAGCACCTCGCGCGGATCGAGCTTGTAGAAATGCGCGGCGGCTCCGACGGCGTCGCCGCTGTCGTTCATGAAGGTGGTGGGCTTTATCAGCCAGCCATGCGCGTGTTTGGCGAGCATGCAGTCCCAGCGCTTTTCTGCCGTGAATGCGATGCCGAGCTGACGCGCCAATGAGTCGATGACCATGAATCCGATGTTGTGGCGCGTGTCGCGGTAGGTGTCCCCAGGGTTGCCGAGACCGACGATCAATCGCGGCAATTGGGGCGGCTTTACACCATCGGCTCGTTCGCTGTCTGACACCGCACGGCTCCGGTTCCGTTGCCGGGATTATTTCTTCTTCTTGTCGTCGCCCTTCGCGGCGGCGGCAGGAGCGGCGGCACCGGCTGCGGGGGCAGCGCCAGCGGCAGGGGCGGCACCCGCTGCGGGAGCGGCTGCGGTGGCGGCGACTGGTTCCGGCTCGGCCTCGACCTTCGGCTCTGCGACCATGGCGATGACGACATCAGCACCCAGGCGTGTTGTCACACCATCAGGCAGCTTGATCTCGCCAACGTGGACGGACTGGTTCAGGTCGAGGTGGGTGACATCGACGGCAATTCTGTCTGGCAGGTCTTTGGGGAGGCAGCGCACCTCGATGGAGTGATGGATGTATTCGAGCACACCGCCCATTTTGATGCCGATGGGCGTGCCGACGAGATCGACAGGCACATCCGCATGGATTTCCTCGTCGAAAGCGATGGCGTGGAAGTCGATGTGGAGGATGCCACCGCGCAGGTGATCGTGCTGCACTTCCTGCACGAGGGCGAGCTGGTCGGATGCCTCGCCGGCGATTTTCAGGCTCACGAGGATGTTGTCCGACGCGCTGTGATCGACGATGCGGTTGAAGGTCTTTGAATCGACCTTGAGGTTCGTGCTCGCGCGCTTGCTGCCGTAGAGGGCGGCCGGGATGAGGCCTTCGCGACGAAGGCGGCCCATCGCTCCGGTGCCGGTGCGCTGACGAGGTTCTGCGTTGAGATCAATGATGGTGGCCATGGCTGTGTGTGGGTTCCGGTGATTCCGGGAAAAAGGGGGCGCAGGCTAGCCGCCTAACCCTGGATGTCAAACAGCGAAGTGACGGACTCGTCGTCGTGGATGCGCTTGATGGCTTGGGCCAGCAGCGGGGAGATGTCAAGGGTCGTCACTTTCGGTCCGTGAGCCTGCGGGACGCTGTTCGTGGCGAACAGCTCGACGATGGGGGATTTCGCGATGCGATCCCTCCCTTTTTCGCCCAAAACAGCATGAGATACGCCGGCATAGATCGCCTTGGCGCCGTGCTCCAGCAGGAGATTGGCCGCCGCCGTGATCGTGCCTGCCGTCTCTGTCATGTCATCCACCATGACCACGTTTTTGCCCTTCACATCGCCGATGACGCTGTGCGCTTCCACTTCCTCCGCGCTCACGCGATTCTTCGCCACGATGGCCATGGGCGCGCCGAGGGTCTTGGCGTATGCGTGAGTCATTTTGATCCCGCCCACATCGGGCGACACCACGACGAGGTCGCCGATCTCGTGCTCGCGGATGGCTTTGATGAGGACGGGCGCGGCGTACAAATGATCCACCGGGATGTCGAAGAAGCCCTGGATCTGTCCTGCGTGGAGATCCATCGTCAGCACACGCTGCACGCCAGATGCTTTGAGGAGATCAGCCACGAGCCGCGCCGTGATGGGCACCCGCGGCCGGTCTTTGCGATCCTGCCGCGCGTAGCCGTAAAACGGCAGCACGGCGGTGATGCGGTTTGCGCTCGCCCGTTTCACCGCGTCCACCATGATGAGCAGCTCCATGAGGTTTTGATTCGTCGGCGGACACGTCGGCTGCACGATGAAGACATCGCGGCCGCGGATGTTTTCGTTGATCTGCACGAACGACTCGCCGTCGGGGAAAGTCTCCAGCGTCGCCGAACAAGGCTCCACGCCCAGATTCTCGCAAATGGCGCGTGACAGTGTCGGGTGCGCGTTGCCGCTGAGAATCTTGAGGGAGTTGTTCATTGCCGCGAGGAAAGACAGCATCGCGGTGGAGTCAAACGCGCAGTTCGATGTGAGCGTTTTGAGTCGATCGAAGCCGGATCAAAAAACTCAGGCGCCGGCCTCGTGCGCCTTTTGAATCTTGCTCACGGCCTTCTGCGCCGTCGCAGTCCAGTCGGTGTCATCGGGATAGGGCGCGAAGACGGACTTGCCGGTGGCAGGATTATAAATGCGGCAGAACAGGACTTGGTCCGTCTCGCCGGGCTCCACGGCGATCATGATGGGCTGGCGGAACGCTTCCGTCGGCAGCTTCGCCAGCGTGTGCAGCAGGCCCTTGGCAAACAGCGTTTCGAATCCCGACTGGATCACATAGAGCCTGTCGGCGCGGATCGTGAGATTCACCTTCGATTCGGTCTTGCCGCGAAACTCCTTCGTTTCGATCTCCAGCTTCTCGACCCAGCCCGTGAGCGCCGTTTGCTCGATGGGTTCGTGCTCGTTCTTCGCACTGTTCCAGTAATACCACAGGCAGTTCGGATACTGCCGGTTCGCGTAAATGAAGCGCGCCTTGGGCGGCGACGCGAAACCCAGTGGCACGACGGAGTGAGCCGCGCGCGCCGCTTTGAGTTCATCAAGAATGGCCTGGAGCAGAGTCTCGGTGTTCATGCCGGCACTTACTAATTGCCGTCTGTGTTGTCAACCTGCGGGCAAACTTGTTCGCGTGCCTCCATACCCGTTCTTCGGGGGAGCATCCGTCATTCCGGGAAAGACGACGGAACACTTGCGCCCCTGCCGTTCCCCCGGCTAGATGCGCCGCCCGATCTTCATGCCAGCGCCTGACTCCACCCACGACAACAATCCCGCCCTGCTCGAGGTGGATGAGGTGCGCCGCGAGTATGATGACGGTCACGTCCTCGCCCTGCGTGGCGTGAGCCTCACGATTCGCGATGGCGAGTTCGTCGCCATCATCGGCACCAGCGGCAGCGGAAAATCCACGCTGCTCAATCTTCTCGGCGCGCTCGATGTGCCTGACGCGGGCGAGATTCGTTTTCGCGGCGAGCCTGTCGCGCGCCTCGCTGATCCGGCGAAATTTCGCGCGCAAAACATCGGCTTTATCTTCCAGTCCTTCCACCTGCTGCCCACGCTCACTGCGCTGGAGAATGTGCAGGTGCCCATGTTTGAGATGGGCTGGCGTGTGCGCGAGCGCCAGCGCCGTGCGCGCGAGCTTTTGGAGGCCGTCGATATGTCCCACCGGCTCGATCACCTTCCCTCGAAGCTCTCCGGCGGTGAGCGCCAGCGCGTGGCCATCGCGCGCAGCCTCGCCAATGAGCCGAGCATTCTCCTCGCCGACGAGCCGACTGGAAATCTCGACACCAAAAACTCGGATCAAATCATGGCGCTGCTACGGCGTGTGCATCACGAGAAGAAAAACACCATGATCCTCGTCACGCACGATCTGGCCGTTGCGCGCCTCGCCGACCGCATCATCACCATGAGCGACGGCCAGGTGCTGAGCGATGAAAGCAATTCCGCCACGCGATGACCTCCACGCAATTCACGCTGAAAAATCTCCTCCGCCGTCCCACGCGCACGGTGCTCACCGTCATGGGCATCGGCGTGAGCATCGGCGCGCTCGTCGCATTGATCGGCCTCGCGTGGGGTGTAAAGCAAAGCTGGGGCGATGCCTTCAAGGTGCGCAAAACGGATCTCGTCGTGCGCAAAACGAACGTCGGCTTTGCGCCGCAGCCCTTTGATGAAAAACTCGTCGAGGCCGTGAGGCAGTCGCCTGATGTGGCGGAGGCGGCGAACTATCTGATGGAAATCCTGAGCATTGAGGAAGCATCCACCATCATCGTCTCGGGTCGCGAGTGGGGCAGCTTCATGTGGGACACGCTTGATCTCGTCGAGGGCGCGATGCCTGCGAATGGAGAGGAGCACAGCGTCGTGCTCGGCAAGCTCGCCGCCGAGATGCTGGGCAAGAAGCCCGGCGACACCATCACCATCGAGGTCGAGGAATTCAAAGTCACCGGCATCGTGGATGGCAAGGCCGTGGTGGAGAACGGCTCCGTCATCCTCTCGCTCTCCGTGCTGCAAAGGCTCATGCAGAAGACCGGGCAGGTGAACTTCATCAACATCCGGCTCAAGCCAGGCGTGGACATCGAGGCCACCGCGCGCGAGCTGCAAAAAGTCGCCACCGGCTGCCGCGTCGATCTGCCCGACGATGTCGTGTCCAACAACGACAGCATGAAGACCGTCGATGCCATGAACTGGGGCACGTCCGCCGTCGCGCTGCTCGTCGCCACGTTTGGCGTCATGAACACCATGTTCATGAGCGTGTATGAGCGCACGCGCGAGATCGGGATCCTCATCGCTCTCGGCTGGCATCGCTGGCGCATTTTGCGGATGATCTTGTGGGAGAGCATCGCGCTCTGCTTCGTCGCCGGCATCGTTGGCATCATCCTCGGCATTAGCATTCTGAAAATCCTCGTGCTCACGCCCATGATGCGCGGCAAGCTCGAGCCATACATCGGCTGGGACCTCATCGGCCTCGCGCTCGCCGTCTCCGTCACCGTCGGCATCCTCAGCGGCCTCTTTCCTGCGCTGCATTGCACGAAGATCAATCCGAGCGAGGCGATCCGGTAGGCGTGTCGGATTTATCCAAAAACTTGTCAGTGAGCCGGTGTATCTGGTAGCGTTCTCCGCTTACCAGCCATGAAGACCATCCTCGCTCTCGCACTCCTCGCCGCATCAGCACTCCACGCCGCCACGCAGATTTCATTCAAGCGCGTGCAGTTGACCGACAAATTCTACGCCGAGGGAGCGCACGCGGCGGACATCGACAAGGACGGCCATGTGGACATCATCAGCGGACCGTTCTGGTACGCCGGGCCGGACTGGAAAACGAAGAACGCCTTTTACGAGCCGAAGGTTTTCGACATCAATGGCTACTCGGACAACTTCTTCGTCTATCCCCACGACCTCACCGGCGATGGCTGGCTGGACATCCTCGTGCTCGGCTTTCCGGGGAAGGAAGCGCGGCTTTATGTGAGTCCGGGCAAGTTCGGCAGCGCGGACGCGCACTGGCCCATTCACATCGTCGCTGACGTGGTGGACAATGAATCGCCCGTCTTCACCGACATCACGGGCGATGGGAAACCGGAGATCGTGTGCAGCACGGGCGGACGGTTTGGATGGTTCGCGCCGGATTGGGCGAAGCCGACGGAGAAGTGGTCGTTTGTGGCGGCGAGCGATGACATGAAGGTCGCCAAGTTCACGCACGGCCTCGGTGTCGGTGATGTGAATGGGGATGGGAAGATGGATTTGCTGGAGGCGCGGCGGTGGTGGGAAAACACAGGCATCACCATAAGCGGCAACCATGGCCCGGAAGTGCCCGCACCTTTCACCCAGCACAACTTCGCCGCCGGTGTCGGCGGTGGCGCCCAGATGTTCGCGTATGACTTCGATGGCAATGGTACGAAAGACGTCTTCACCGCGCTCGCGGCGCATCGGTATGGCGTGGCGGTTTTCCTGCAAAACAAGCCCGCGCCTGACAAGCCGACGTGGCAGCGCGTCATGCTCGCCAGCGAGCAACCGCAGGACAACGATTACGGCATCGTCTTCTCCCAGCCTCACGCCGCGCATCACGCGGACATCAATGGCGATGGCATTGCGGACATCGTCACCGGCAAACGCTACTGGGCGCACAACGGTCACGACCCCGACGAGCGCGGGACGCGGGTGGTTTATTGGTATGAGACAAAGCGCGATGGCAAAGGCGGCGTGGATTTTGTGCCGCACCTCGCCGATGCCGAGAGCGGCGTGGGCACCGATGTGCAGGTGGTGGATGTGAACGCGGACAAACTTCCGGACATCGTCATCGGCAATAAAGCGGGCGTGTATGTGCTGCTGCAAGAGCGCAAGGACACCACCGCCGACCTCACGCCGAAAAAAATGTACGGCCCCGCGCTCAAACCGCAGGCCGAGTACGCGAAGGGCCAGTCGGCGGCGGATGCTTTGAAATCCATGCAGCTCCCCGGCGGCTTCAAAGCCGAGCTGATCGCCGCCGAGCCGGACCTTGTGCAGCCCATTGCATTCACCTTTGATGAGCGCGGGCGCATTTGGGTCGTGGAGGGGAACAGCTATCCGAAGCCGCGCGAAGTCGGCGCGGGGCAGGACCGCATCAAGATTCTCGAAGACAAGGACGGCGACGGCACCTTTGAGACGAAGAAGATTTTCTGCGAAGGCCTGAACCTCGTCAGCGGCATCGAGCTGGGCTTCGGCGGCGTGTGGGTGGGGGCGGCGCCTTATTTGATGTTCATCCCGGACAAGGATCGGGATGACAAACCAGACAGCGCCGACCTGCCGAATCCAGTTCCCGGTCTGAACTTTAAAGCGCAGATGCTCCTCGACGGCTGGGGATCCCAGGACACCCACGAGACGCTCAACAGCTTCATCTGGGGCCCGGACGGCTGGCTTTACGGCTGCCACGGCGTCTTCACGCACTCGCGCGTCGGCAAGCCGGGCACGCCGGACGACCAGCGCCAGCCGATCAATGCGGGCATCTGGCGGTATCATCCTGTGAGGCATGAGTTTGAAATCTTCGCGCACGGCACCAGCAATCCTTGGGGACTCGATTACGACCAGCATGGCGAGTTCTTCGTCACCGCCTGTGTCATCCCGCATCTCTTCCACATCGTCCCTGGCGGGCGGTATCAGCGGCAGGCCGGGCAGCACTTCAATGCGCACACCTACGAGGACATCAAAACCATAGCGGACCACGCGCACTACGCCGGCAGCTTGCGGCCCGACATCGCTTTCGACAAAACCACCGGCGCGGGCTTCGCCAACAACGACACCAACGCCCTCGGCGGCGGCCACGCGCACTGCGGCCTGGCCATTTATCAGAGCAGCCTCTTCCCGCCCATCTACCGCAACCAGCTCCTCTTCGGCAACCTCCACGGCCACCGCCTCGTCGCCAACTACACCGACCCGAAAGGCAGCACCTACATTAGCAAACACGCCGCCGATTTTATGCGTGCGAACGACATGCACTTCATCCCCGTCACCCAAAAAGTTGGCCCGGACGGCGCGCTGTATATGAGCGACTGGAGCGACCAGCAAATCTGCCATCGCGGCAGCAACGCCGTGGAGAATTGGGACCGGAGCAATGGGCGGATTTATCGGATCAGCTACGGCAGCGCCGAGAGGAGCGCGGGCACTCCTGCCCGCTTTGATCTTAGCGCATCGGATGCGGACAGCAGTGCCCGTTTCTCCTCTCCTTTCAATCTCGCCAAAGTTAGCGACGAGATGCTGGCAAAGTCGGCGGTGCAGACGGAGAACGAGTGGTTGTCTCGCATGGCGAGAAGACTGCTAACTGAAAGAGCCGCGACGGATACATCGACCTTTGAGCGAATGGTCGAGTTTTTGAGCGGAAGTTCTCAGTCAGCTCGATTGCCGGATGTTTCACAAAGCAAGGTGACGAGTCTGCTGCGCGAAGCCTGGCTTTTTCATTCCACAGGATCAATGGCTGCCCGGAATGTTGAGGTCGGTTACCATGCGCTGCCCGCCCCTGATCCCAACGAAGGGCCTGAGCATTGGAGGGCCGCTTGTGTTCGATCTTACGATTCGCCCGTTCGTTTTTTGGACATGCCGCAGGAGGTGAAGGACCGAATCGAAAACTCGGATATTAGCAGGAAAGAATGGAGTCCATATCTGGCACTGGCGGCCGAAGATCGTTCTCCGCTGGTCAGGAGGGAGCTGGCTTCCCTGCTTCAACGCATCGTCCACTCTCAACGCACCTCCCTCGCCACCGCCCTCCTCAAGCACGGGGAGGACAAGGACGACCCGATGATCCCGCTGCTCATCTGGTATGGCATCGAGCCGCTGGTGGCGGCGGACCCGGCGGCGGGGATGCGGCTCGCGAAGGCGTCGAAGCTCGAAAAAGTCACCGGTTTCATCTACCGCCGCCTGTCGGCCGAGCCGGAGGGCCGGAACACCCTGCTCCGGGCGCTGGCGGGGGTGATCGCCAGACCGGCCCCTCAGCCCGACAAGGGGGAGAGCCAGTCTACCAAGGGTGGGGTTGGCCCTCAAAAAGGTGGCAGCCAGTCTCCCGATGGGGGCGCGCAGGTTCCCAAAGGGGACGCCCACTCCGAAAAAGGGGGTGCTAACTCCGAGAAAGGGGGTGCCCACCTTCAAAAAGGTGGTGGCCACTCTGAAAAAGGGGGCGGCGACAACGTAAAAGGAGGCGTTCACCATGAAAAAGTGGGCACCCCCATTGTAAAAGTGGGTGCCCCCTTTCAAAAGGTGGGCGCTCACCCTGAAAAGGTGGGCGCCCCCATTGCCAAAGTGGGCACCCCCATTGTCATGGTGGGTGCCCCCATTGCCGCTAAAACCGTTGATTATCAGTCATTTACCACCGCCGAGAAGGAATCCATCCTCGCCTCCGTGGTCGGGGCGGCCCGTGGAGCCGGGAAGCTCACACCGCCCGCCGACTGGCCTGCCATTGCCGCTGGATTGCGGGCCGGGGCCACGCCGCGCACCCTGTCTTTGGTCCGGGAACTGGCCGCGCTCTTTGGCGATGCCGGGGCGTTGGGCGAGTTCCGCACGATTTTGGCGGATGCCAAACAGTCCGCTGTCGAGCGCCAGACCGCGCTTTCCCTCCTGATCCAGTCCGGCGATGCCGCCACCGCGCCGGTTTTGCGGCAGATGCTGGCGGCCACTGGCACTCCCGCTGGTTTGCGCCGTCAGGCGATCCAGGCGCTGGCTTCTATTAAAGACGCGGAGACGCCTGCCTTTCTCGGCGGCCTGCTGCCCAAGCTCCCGGCCAACGAGCTGCCCGATGCGATCAACACGCTGGCCTCCACGAAAGAAGGCGCGAAGGCTTTGCTCAAGGCCGTGGAAGCCAAACAAGTTCCCGCTACCGCGCTGTCGCCCTTTTTGGTGCGCCAGCTCGTGGCCTTCGATGACCCGGAGGTCGCCGCATTGATCAAGAGCGCCTGGGGCGATGTGAACGCGCCAAAGGCCGATCTCGGCGTGCGCACGAAAAAGTACCGCGACCTGCTCACGCCCGCCGCTTTGGCGAAGGCCGATGCCACCAAAGGCAAGCTGCTCTACATGGGGACCTGCGGCGCGTGTCACAAGCTCCTCGGCGAGGGCCAGAACGTCGGCCCCGACATCACGGGCAGCAATCGCGCGGATCTGAATTACCTGCTGGAGAACGTGCTCGATCCGAATGCGGTGATCGGGAAGGACTACCAGCTCCAGCTCTTCACGATGACGGACGGCCGTGTGATGGGCGGCGTGGTGAAGGAGGAGAACGCGGCGACGGTGAAGGTGGCGATGATGGGTGGCATTGAGTTCACGCTGGCGAAGGCGGACGTGAAGAAGAGAGAGGTGTCGAAGATGAGCACGATGCCGGAGGGTTTGTTTGATGCCTTGCAGCCGGAGCAAGTGGTGGATCTGGTGAAGTATCTTCAGAGTTCTGTAGTCCCGGCTTCAGCCGGTCAGAATCCGGCTAAAGCCGGGACTACAAAACCCGGAGTGCTCGAGGGCGAGGCGCTCAAAGTTTTGTCCAAAACCGGCGGCAACACGCGCATCCAGGGCATGGGCGGCTTTGGCAACAAGTGGAGCGGCGGCTCCCAGCTCTGGTGGACGGGTGGCAAGCCGGACCAGAAGCTCACACTGGCCATTCCCGTCAAGGAAGCGGGCAAATACCAGCTCCACGGCGTGCTAACGATGGCCCGCGACTACGGCGTGATAAGCATCACGCTCGACGGCAAACCCGTGGCATCCACCTTCGATGGCTACCACGCCGACAAGGTCATCCTCACCGACGAACTCGACTGGGGCACGCACGACCTGACCGCAGGCGAGCACAAACTGACCTTCACCCTGGCCCCGCCGAATCCGGCGGCTGCGCCGGGGAACATGGTGGGGGTGGATTATGTGCGGCTGGAGAAGAAGTGAGCCTGTCCTTGCGAGATTCTGATTTTTTGGCAGCTTGATACCATGAACATTCATCTCAAACCGGCTTTGAGCTCTTTTGTGACGCACGGCGTTCGTGATGGCTTGTTTGCCAGTGTGGATGCTGCGATTGAAGAAGGCTTGGAGTTGTTGGCGCGGCAAAAGCGGCTGAATAAGTCCTTCTCTGTCGCCAATGAGGACGAGTTGTTAAGCAAACTCGATGCTGGGCTGGCATCGCTGGATGCTGGCAAAGGCATGCCTGCCTCGCAGGCCTTCGCGTTGCTGAGAACCCAATACCACTGACCTCATGGCCGAGGCAGTCATCTCCCCTGAGGCGTTTCAGGACATGGGGGACATCCACAATTACATCGCGATGGACAATCCTGATGCCGCGGATCGTGTGGTGCAGGCATTTGAGGAAAATGCAGCCTTGCTAGCCACGCAGCCTGGATTGGGGCAGCACAAGCCCCGGCTTCGTGGTCTGCGCATGTGGGTGGTCACAGAGTTCCCGAGTTACCTGATGTTTTACCGTGAACGCGAGGGGCAGGTCGAGATCGTGCGCGTGCTTCATGGCGCACGCGATCTACCCTCGATCTTCGATTGATTTCCATGCGCGACCTCCCCTCCACCAAAGCCATGTGGCTCAAGGGCTGGCTGTTCCTGCTCATCGGCATCCTGTCGGCTGCGCTGCTGCTCATCGAGCACTGGAGCTGGCGCACGGCGGGGCTGCTCGTGCTTTGCATCTGGGGTTTCTGTCGCGCTTACTATTTCGCGTTTTATGTGATCGAGCGCTGGGTTGATCCGCGCTTCAAGTTCAGCGGTCTCGGCGCGTTTCTTGCGCATTGGTTTCGCACACGGCGCTGAAAGCTCAGTCCCTGAATGCAATCCGCGCGCGGCCCGTCTATGGTCGCGTGACTGCTCTCAGCACACTCCCGAATCCATCCCGCGTCATGAATCCTCCTTCCGCCTCGCCAGCCATCTGCCCTGACGCGCAGGCGCGGGTGCGGGTGGCGGGGAAGTTCTTCGCGCGCGGCGGCCGGCGTGTGTTTCTCAATGGCGTGAGCTTCGGACCGTTCGCGCCGAACGAGCGCGGCGAGCCATTCCCGGCAGACGGGCAGCTCGCGCGTGATTTCGCGCACATCCGCACGCTGGGATTCAATGCCGTGCGTCTTTACGAGCTGCCCTCCGAGCTGGCGCTGCAAACGGCGCGGGAGAACGGCCTGCTCATCATCGCGGGCATCCCGTGGGCGGAGCATGTGGATTTCCTCGCTGACTCATCGCTGCGCCGCGACATCGAGCAGCGTGTGCGCGAGGCGGCGCGGCGGTTTGGCAAAGACGAGACCGTCGCCGCGTTCGTCGTGGGCAACGAGATCGAGAAGACGCTCGTGCGCTGGATGGGGCCGCGCCGGGTGCGGCGGTTTCTTGACCGGCTCATCGAGATCGGACGCGCGGAGGCGCCGGACACGCTCTTCACTTATGCAACGTATCCGTCCACCGAGTACCTGATGCCCGAGGCGGCGGATTTTCTCGCGGTGAATGTGTATCTCGAAGATCGCGGGACGTGGAGCCGCTACCTGAGCCGGCTGCAAAATCTCGCGGGCAACAAACCGCTGGTCATCACCGAGTTCGGTCTCGATGTGCAGACGCACGGCGAGGCGGCGCAGGCCACGATGATGACGTGGCAGCGCGAGACTCTGCTGGAAAGCGGCGCGGCGGGGAACGTCTGGTTTGCCTACACGGATGAATGGCATCGCGGCGGCGCTCAGGTCACGCGCTGGTCGTTCGGTCTCAAGGATCGCTGGCGCGCGCCGCGCATCGCGTGCGAGGCCGCGCCGCAACTGCCGGTGGTGCTCGCGCACACGGCCGGGCCGCTCATCTCGGTGATCGTCTGCACCTACAACGGCTCCTCCACGCTGCGCGAGTGTCTCGAAGCGCTGACGCGTCAATGCCACAGCAACATGGAGGTGCTGGTGATCGACGACGGCTCGACCGACAGCGTGCCAGCGATTGCGAAGTCCTTTCCCGGTTTCCGCTACATTCACCAAAGCCACGGCGGCCTGAGCGTCGCGCGTAATCTCGGCATGAAGGAAGCGCGCGGAGAAATCCTCGCCTACACCGATGACGACTGCATCCCGGACGAGGAATGGCTGCTGCGCATCGCGCGCGCTCTTGATGATCCGCAATGGATCGCCGCTGGCGGCCCGAACATCCCACCGCCCGCGCGCAATCGCACTGAGCGCCTCGTCGCCGCCGCGCCTGGAGCGCCGACGCATGTGCTGCTCCATGACGAGGAGGCGGAGCATTTGCCCGGCTGCAATTTCTGCGTGCGCAAATCCGCGCTGGAAGGCATCGGCGGATTTCACGCAGACTTCCGCACGGCGGGCGATGACGTGGATGTGTGCTGGCGCTTGCGCGAGGCGGGAGGGAAGCTGCGTTTCGTGCCCGGCGCGATGGTGTGGCATCACCGCCGCTTCGCCGTGCGCGCTTATTTTCGCCAGCAGAGCGGCTACGGCAGAGCGGAGGCGCTGCTGATGAAGCATCACCCGTCGCGCTTCGGCCCCCTCGGCGGCGCGCGCTGGCGCGGCGCGATTTATGGTGATGGCTTTGGCCTGCGGAATCCCGATGAAGGCTCGATCTTCCACGGCCCGTTCGGCTTCGCGCCGTTCCAGGCGATTTATCCGCAGGGCATCATGCCGTGGTGGGAGTTGTTCGCAGGCGTGACGTGGGTCGCGCTCGTAGTGCTGGCTCTCGTGATGCAAGCGCCGGTGGCCGCGGCTTCCATTTTCGCTGCCGCCACCATCGCCGCATGGTGGCGCGCGACACGTCATGCGTCCGATGTGCGCCTGTTCTCACGCGACGGCATCACGCTCTGGTTTCTCTGCCTCGTGCAGCCCGTGGTGCGCGAGTGGGCGCGTGTGCGAGGTATGATGCGGCTGGGCGCGCGTCCGAGCCGCAATCCCACGCTGCAAGAGATCGCAATCCCCGGGCGACCGCACAAATGGTCGCTGCCCTTGATGAGCGATTGCTTCTGGCGCGGCGATGAGGTGGATCGCACCGCATGGATGAAAGCGTTTCGCGAGATCGTCGCCGCGCGCGGCATCTCGTGTCGCGAGGATGACGGCTGGCGGTGGTTTGATTTTGAAATTGGCCCGCGCCTGCCGCTCTCCGTTTCCATCACAAGCGTCACCGAGTATCACGGCCAGGGCCGCTGCCTCACCCGCGTGCGCCCTAACATTCGCGTCAGACGCTGGCTGGTTTGGTTTCTGATGTTGTGCGGTTTCGCAGGCTGGTTTTTTTCGCGTGGCGAGCACGAAGCCGTCGCGCTTTTCGCCATCGGGATCATCGCCGTCACGCTTGGCTTCGCCGTTGTCTGGATTCTCCGCGCCCGTGCTTTGATCCGCGAGGCGGCGCGCATGGCGGGCATGAAGCACATCGACGCCAAGAACGCCCGTGCATAGCGCGCTTGCCGCGTGAGACGACTCCTGCCATCATGCGCGCGCATGGCATCCCGACTCATGCTTCCTCTCTTTTTCATCCTCGCCGTGGCTGCGACGAGCTGCCGTCGTGGGGAGCCGCCGTCAGTTCCTTTTGGCAAACTGGAAAACAAAAGCGGCGTGTTCTGCCTCGATGGCAATCCGTTCACCGGCATGGCGACGGACAAGCATCCCAACGCCCAGCTCCGCGCCAAGTATCCTTTTGATGAAGGCAGGATGCATGGCACCGCGCGCGAGTGGTGGGACAACGCGCAACCATCGACCGAGACCGAGTACGATCACGGCCAGCGTCACGGCGAGGCGAGGCAGTGGAACCGCGAGGGACAACTGCTGCGCGAGCAGATCTGGAGCCATGACAAAGTGCTGAGCGACAAGACTTACGAACCCGACGTTGGTAGAGGGAAGAAGTAAATCATGGCTCCCGTCATCGCGCTGCTCGTCATCATCCTCGTCTCGCTCCTCGCCGTGCGAGTGGGCGCGACGGCGCTGATGATGACGGGGCTGAGCTGGGACAGCGCGAGCTTTCAATCGTACTCCGCATTCTTCGGCGTGGGCTTCACCACGCGCGAGGCGGAGCTGGTGGTGAATCATCCCGTGCGCCGCCGCATCATTCGCGATCTCATTTTCGCAGGAAACATCGGCCTCACCTCCGCGCTCGCCACGCTGGTGGTCACCATCATGCAGTCGGGCAGCGGCACGCAGTCCGTGCTCCTTCTCGGCATGATCATCGGCGGCCTGCTGCTCCTACTGTGGTTCTTCAAGCTCTCCTGGTTTCAGCGCTTTCTCGATCACATCATCCGGCGCACGCTGGAGAAAACCGGCCTCGTGCGTGTGCTCGATTACGAGCTGCTGCTGCGGGTGCAGGCGGGTTATTGCGTGTCGGAGATCGAGGTGCTTGCGGATTCTTTCCTCGCAGGCAAGAAACTGCGCGAGTCGCGACCGTGGGATCGCGGTGTGGTGATCCTCGCAGTGAAACGTTCCGATGAGACGCTGCCCGGACTGCCCGGGCCGCACGATGTCATCCAGGCTGGCGATGTCCTCACCGCCTACGGCAGCGAGGCTGATTTGAAGAAGCTGACGGAACCCGAGCATCATCGCCCGATCTCCTCCGAGGAGAAAACCAACGGGCTGTCTGCGTAGTAGCGCGCCAGACAAAGCCGCGCTGCCCGGTGCCCTGCGGTCGATCGTCGGCTGGCGTGGCGCCGGGGTGGCTCGAATATGATCGCTTGCCATTCCACCGAACGCGGCGACTATCGGCGCGTTCGAGCTAGATAACCTGACGTTTGGAAGGCATGGCAGATCATCAGGTGAGTGTTGAATTCAGTGGTGACCTTAAACCCGATTACCGGGACCAGTCTGCAACAATGCGGATGACATAAGCACGACAATTCAAAAAATATGAACACCAAAATGTATGTGGGTAACCTCTCGTTCGAGGCCACCGAAGTCGAAATCCGCGAGCTTTTCAGCGCCCACGGCCAGGTTAATGAAGTCGCCATCGTGATGGACCGTGACAGCGGTCGTCCACGTGGTTTTGCGTTCGTGACCATGAACACCAAAGAAGACATGGACAACGCCATCAAGCAGCTCGACGGCCAGACCTGGAATGGCCGTCCTCTCACTGTTAATGAAGCACGTCCGCGTGCCGAGCGCCCCGCTTACGGTGGTGGCGGCGGTGGTGGCGGCGGCGGTGGTGGTGGCCGCGGCGG
>JANPIW010000182.1:0-14482 GCA_031425215.1 Verrucomicrobiaceae bacterium | reverse complement strand
GCAGATGGCCGTAAAGCTCAGCGCCACGCAGCTCAACGCTGATGTCCTCGAAGCGCAATACGAGAAGCACATGGCCGACGCCGCGCTCAAGAACGCGAGCGCGAAAGGCGCGAAGAACATCGCCGCGCTGAAAAAGAAAGCAGGCGAGGCGGAGAAAAAACTCGCCTCCGCCGAGAAGGCAAAAGCCGCCGGACCGACGACCGAGTTCAAGCCGCGCGCGATGAAGACGTATCCCGACGCATCCAGCGGCCGCCGTCTCGCCTTCGCGAACTGGCTCACCAGCCGCGAGAACACGCTCTTCGCGCGCGTGGCGGTGAATCATCTGTGGCTCCGCCATTTCGGAACCGGCATCGTGCAGACGCCAGAGGACTTCGGGGCGAATGGACAGCAAGCGACGCATCCCGCGCTGCTCGACTGGCTCGCGGCGGAGTTTATTGAGAGCGGTTATGACATGAAGTGGATGCACTTTCTCATCGTGACGAGCGCGGCGTATCAGAGAAGCGGTGCTCATTCTTCAAACATCGACCCGGACAATGTCTTCCTGTGGCGCTTCCCAACGCGCCGAATGGAAGGAGAGGCGGTCCGGGACAATCTGCTGCACGTCGCTGGTTTGCTCGACGCGACTATGGGCGGGCCGGACATTGACAACGCGGCGGCGGAGACCTCGCGGCGGCGCTCGCTATATCTGCGCCATGCGCAGGAGAAGCTGGTGGAATTCATCCAGATTTTCGACGGCCCGCGTCCGACGGAATGCTACCAGCGCGAGAAAAGCGTGAAGCCGCATCAGGCGCTCGCGCTCGTGAACAGCAAGCTCACACTCGACGCGAGCGTGGCGCTGGAGAAGAAATTGTCGGCCCGGTGTGGTGGCGATTACGACGCCTTCATCAATGCCGCGTTCCATACCATCCTCGGTCGCGCTCCGAAACCCGAGGAAGCGCGGTTGTGCGCAGAATTTCTGACTACACCGGACAAGGACGCAACGCGCGCACGGCAGCAGGCGATCAGCGTGTTGCTGAACCACAATGACTTTGTCACGGTTCGGTAATCGGGGCTTGTCGCCCCGACGAAACAGAGAGAAGAAGCGACACGTCCCGGTTACAAAAAAAGCCCGCATGAAATCAATCATCCTCACCTTCCTCGCCACCTCGTCGCTCCTCGCCTCCGATCCTGATTCCATCGCGAAGCAGGAGCTTCCCTCTCTCGTCGCGCTCTACAAGGAGCTGCACGCCAATCCCGAACTCTCCATGCACGAGAGCGAAACCGCTGCTCGCATCGCCAAAGAACTGCGTGAGGCTGGGCTGGAGGTCACGGAAAAGGTCGGCGGTCACGGCATCGTAGGTGTTTTGAAAAATGGTGACGGGCCAGTGATCCTCGTGCGCACGGACCTCGATGGCTTGCCGGTGAAGGAGCAAACCGGCGTGCCGTATGCGAGCACGAAACTGGTGAAGGATGATCTCGGCCGCGAAGTGAACGTGATGCATGCCTGCGGTCACGACATCCACATGGCCAGTTTCATCGGTACAGCGCGCGCGCTGGTGAAGCTGCGCGACCAATGGAGCGGCACCGTCGTCGTGATCGGCCAGCACGCCGAGGAACGCGTGCTCGGCGCGCGGCTCATGCTGCGCGCGGGTTTGTTTTCCAAGTTTCCGAAACCCGACAAGGCCCTCGCGCTGCACTGCGCGTCTGACATGGCGCACGGCACGGTCGGCATCGTCGAAGGCTACGCGCTGGCGAACGTGGACACGATCGAGATCGTCGTGAAAGGTGTCGGCGGTCACGGCTCCATGCCGCATTTGAGCAAAGACCCCATCGTGCTCGCCTCTCAAATCGTCCTCGCACTGCAAACCATCGTCAGTCGCGAGGTGAAACCAGGTGATCCGGCGGTGGTTACGGTCGGCAGCATCCACGGCGGCACGAAGAGCAACATCATCCCTGACGAGGTGCGCCTCCAGCTCACACTCCGCTCTTATCAAACCGACACGCGCGAGAAACTCATCACCTCCATCAAGCGCATCGTCAAAGCCCAGGCCGAGTCCGCCAACATGCCCGCTGACAAGATGCCCGAGGTCATCGTGTCCGACGACCGCGCCAGCGCGCTCTACAACCAGCCCGCGCTCTGCGCCGAGGTGCGTCGCGCTTTCGAGACCGCGCTCGGACGCGAGCAGGTGCTCACGCGTGAACCCGTGATGGGCGCGGAGGATTTCTCCGAGTACGGCATGACCAAAGAAAAGGTGCCGCTGTGCATGTTCTGGCTCGGCACCCAGCCGCCCGCGCTCGTGGCCGAGGCGAAAACAAAGGGAACCACCCTTCCCTCGCTCCACTCGCCCTTCTTCAAACCGGTCCCCGAACCAACCATAGAAACCGGCGTCAAAGCAATGACTTCGGCTGTGCTGGCGTTGATGAAGAAATGAATCGCCGCCATCTCCTGCAAAAACTGCCGCTCGCAGCGCTCGCCAGCAGCTTTCAAATTCATGTTCGCTCACAAGAGGCGAAGAAGCTTTGGTTCACCGGCAATCCAGCGATCGACAAACCGCGCGAGGTCGCGCTGAACCTGCTCAAGCCGACACAGACGCAGATCGAGCACGCGTGGGAGCTGCATTTTGGTTCCGTGGTGTTTGAGAGCTACGGCTTCGCTCCACGCTGCGCCATCGATGCAGAGGCGATGAACGAGGCGATCAAGTCGGGCGCTTCGGCGGCGGAAATCGGAGACTTGCGGGAGTCGATCATGATGAATCGCAACGCGACGAACGAGCGCGAGCGCAAAGAGTTCCTCGACGCGTTCCATGCGGCTGGCGTGACGTGCATCTTCCAGAACACAGGAGAGGAAGGCAGCGATCCGATGCGGCTGATCAAACGGCTGGCTCATTTCACGAAGGCCACGGATTTGATGAAGCCCGCGCTTTCCAAAGTGGTCACGGCGAATGAGATCGTGGCGCTGAAGAAGGCGGGCAATGTTGGCCTGTGCTTCACGACCAATGGCGTGCCGCTGATGCAGGACTGGGAGAGCATGCGTGATGAGCTGCGCTTCGTGCGCATCTTCCACGAACTGGGCACGCGCATGATGCATCTCACTTACAACCGCCGAAATCCCATCGGCGATGGCGCGGGCGAGCCGCACGACGGCGGGTTGAGTGACTTCGGTCACGCGGCGGTGACGGAGATGAACAAGATCGGCGTAATCGTCGATGTGGCTCACAGCGGCTGGAAGACTGCTGCCGACGCAGCCAAAGCCTCCGCGAAACCGATGGTCGCGAGCCACACAACTTGCGCGTCTTTGTACAAACACTTCCGAGGCAAGCCCGACGACACCATCAAAGCCATCTGTGACACCGACGGTCTCATCGGCATCTGCTGCATCCCGCGCTTTCTCGGCGGCAAGGGAGACGTCACCGCGCTGCTTGATCACCTCGATCACGTCATCAAAAATTTCGGCCCGCAACACGCCGCCATCGGCTGCGATGTGGCCTACACTTCACGCTATGACAAAGAAGAGCGCGCCAAGCTCATGAAGGCCCCCGGTGGCAGTGCCGACCGCTGGGAGCACCTCTGGCCGAAGGACGATTACCAAACCACCATCGAGGCCGAGCAAAGCGTCGCATGGTCCAACTGGCCGCTCTTCACCCTCGGCATGATCATGCGTGGTCACAGTGATGAGACGATTCAAAAAGTCATTGGCGGGAACATGCTGCGTGTCTTGAAGGCGAATCAAGCTGCCTAAAACCTTGTCATTCGAGAACACCTCTGTCTCCATCCAACACCATGAAACATCTCCTCTGCCTCCTTCTCGCCTCACTCACTGTCGTCGCCACTGCACGCGACAAGGCTCTCGACATATATTGGATCGACTCGGAGGGCGGCGGCTCCACGCTCATCGTCACTCCGGCGGGTGAGTCCGTGCTCGTGGACACGGGCAACCCCGGCGGGCGCGATCCGCAGCGCATTCAGAAAGTGGCGACGGAGATCGCGGGCTTGAAGCGCATCGATCATGTCGTGATCACGCATTTTCATGTCGATCACTTTGGCGGACTAGCGGAGCTGGCGGCGCTGATGCCGATAGGCACACTGCATGACAAAGGTATCACTGAAAGCAGCCCTGATGGCAAGGCGCAGGACCTGCGCTGGACGCTGATGAGCCGCCCGTATCGCGATGCAAAAGTCGAGCAGCGCTCCACCATCGCCGCCGGTGATGTCATTCCGCTTAAACAGATCGAGGGCAGCCCCACGCTCAAACTTCGCTGCCTTGGAGCGAACCAAAAATTCATCGCACCGCCCGCCGGCGCGCCGCAAAACCCGCTGAACGGCTCCGTGCCGCCGAAGGAGCCTGATCCTTCCGACAACGCCAACAGCGTCGTGCTGGTGCTCGAGTTTGGCGGCTTCCGCTTTTTTGACGGCGGCGATCTGACGTGGAATGCGGAGGAGAAACTGGTGTCGCCGGTCAATCTCGCGGGCACGATCGATCTTTATCAAGTGAACCACCACGGCCTCGACAGCAGCAACAATCCTCTGCTCATTCGCAGCATCCAGCCCACGGTTTCAGTGATGAACAACGGCCCGCGCAAAGGCACCAGCAAATCCGCAATGGATGCGCTGAAGTCCGCGGCGTCAATCCAGGCGATGTATCAAGTGCATGAAAACGTCCGGGACGATCGTGAGAACACGGCGGACAAAGCCATGATCGCGAATCACGGAGATCTCGCCGATGGCTGCTCAGCGCAGCATGTCCACTGCATTGTCAGCGCGGACGCAAAGAACTACACGATCAGCGTGCCTTCACAAAAACACTCACGGACATTTCAGACTCGGACGAAGTGAGGCCGCTTACTTCAAATATGGCCGCACCACTTCTGTCCAGATCACATAGCCCTTTTCGTTCATGTGAAGCTGGTCGGCGACGAAGATGTCGGGGAGCGGCATTCCATTCGCGCCCATCATTTTTGGGAAGACGTTGATGAACCGGAGGCGCGGGTCGGTCTTCGTGAATTCTTCGAGCATTTGATTGGTGGAACGCACCTTGTCCACCTGCGCCCAGCGCTTGGGATTACCGGCGATGGAGATGACGCTGATGCGCGTATCGGGCAGGTCAATGTGAATGCGGGCGACTAGCGATTTAAAATCGGCGATGACGCGTTCGGGTGTTTTGCCTGCGTTGAGGTCGTTTCCTCCCGCATAGACGATGACCTGGCGGGGACGGTACGGGATGATGACGCGATGCGCGTAGTTCAACGAGTCAAACATCTCGGAGCCGCCGAAGCCGCGATTCATCACAGGCAAGCCGGGGAAATCCTGCGCGAGGGATTTCCACCGCACAATGCTGGAGCTGCCCACGAAGACGATGGGATTAGCGGGCGGTGGCGCGGTGGCGTCGGATTTGATGTGCGCGTTGATCGCGCCCTGCCATTTGATGGCGCTCGCCATGATGTCGTAGCCCGCCTCGCTGAAGTGGAGGCGGTCATCGACATAAAGCTCGGGACGCGGCTGTCCGTCGGGACCGAGCAGGAGCGAGATCACGTCGATGTAGTCGATGCTCGCACCGTCCCTGGCGATCCACGCGGAGATGAGATCATTGGCGCGCCGCACATCAGCAACCTCGTTCCAGCGAGCGGGTGATGTGGGGATGGAGATGAAGGCGAGTTTTGCTTTGGGGACAGCGGTGCGCGCCTTTTTCACAAAGGCCTCAAACGCTGCCAGCACATCTTCCGGTGTGCGGCCCGAGTGAAGGTCGTTGCCTCCGGCATTCAGATAGATCGTTTTCGGCGTGTAGGGCGTGACGATGCGCTCGAAGTAAAAGGCGACATCGCTGAGATGCGAGCCGCCGAAGCCGCGATTGATGGCGTTCTTGAAACGCTTGGGCAGAGATTCCCATCGACGGATGTTGGACGCACCTACAAAGAGAGTCCCACCTTTTGCTGGAGGCGTGTCTTTGTCAGCTGCCTCAAACTCAAGGATGGCTTTCTCAAATCGAGCTGGATCAGCGGCATTTGCCGCACGGAGCGCGGGTGCGTGACAGATGAGAAGGCTGGCGAGAAGCCAACGGACGGAAGAAGCGCGCATTGATAACGAGATCATGGCCGGATCAAACGTCGGAGTCACGCGGCATCATGCAGATCAAGCACGCCACCTTGCGCGATGGACGTGGAAGCCGCGCGCGTGCCAGTGGTTCTCGAAGTCGGTGCGCGGATAGAAGAAAGCGTCGTCTGGCCAGTCGAGTTGTGAGAGCGTGGCATGGGCAGCGATGCTTTCGAGCGCGTTTTGAAAATAGTCCTCGTGATCGGTCTTGAGCAGGAACTCGCCGCCCGGCTCGATGACGCGGCGCAGACCGGAGAGGAATTCCGCGTCATTGATGAGGCGGTTCTTTTGATGGCGCTTTTTCGGCCAAGGATCGGGACAGAGAAGATGCAGGCGGGAGATGCCGCTTGCTGGCAGCAACCATCCGACCGTGTAACTGCTCTCCAGTCGCATGACCTTTGCATTCGACAGACCGGCGCGCTTGATCTTGCGCGCGGTTTTTCCGACGCGTCCGGCGAGGCGCTCAATGCCGAGGAAATCGCGCTCGGGATGATGACGCGCCAGTTCGACGAGGAAGGTGCCGTCGCCGCAGCCGAGGTCTATTTCGAGCGGACGCGAGGGATCAGGGAAGATGTCTTCTTTGCGCAGCTCGCGGAAGTATTCGGCGGGAACAAAGACGGACATCGTGGCTCGGATGATCAAACGGCGGCGACGAGCGCGGGTGCGTCTGCCCATTTGCCGTGCTCGCGGATGAGGTCGGTGAGTCGCTCAACGGCTTCGTCCTCGGGGATGTTGAATTTCACGGCGGTCTTGCCGACATAGAGATTGATCTTGCCTGGCGCTCCGCCGACGTAACCGAAGTCGGCGTCCGCCATCTCGCCCGGCCCGTTCACGATGCAGCCCATGACGGCGATGCGCACGCCTTTGAGATGGCCGGTGGAGGCGCGGATTTTTTGCGTGGTGCTCGGGAGAGTGAAGAGTGTGCGCCCGCAGCTCGGGCACGCGACGTAGTCGGTCTTGAAAATGCGCGCGCCGGCTGCTTGCAGGATGTTGTAGGTCACGCGGAGTGACTGGCCCGGTGCGTCCTCGCCCTGCACGATGACCGCGTCGCCAATGCCGTCGCAGAGAAGCGAGCCGATGTTGGTGGCGGCGGTGAGGAGGGTGGGGAGAAACTGTGCCTTGGATGCGGCGAGTGTGTCCTTGAGGAGAATCGGGTGACGGGCCTGGAGCTTTGCGGCGAGGAGGCGGTAAGCGGCGATGACGGAGAGATCGATCTCGTCTGAGATGGTGACAAGCTTCGTTGTGGCGCCGGAGTTAATCTGAGAGATCGCCGCGTCATCTCGCGGATCGAGAGCGACCACGCCACTGTCTTCGATGACGACCTCGGGTTTGTAATCGCCGAGCTTGTCCATCTTGTGCGCGACGGCGTCCCATTTTTTGCGCGAGGTAAAAACCGCGACAGTCTCGTGTCCGCCGAGCTTGATGCCGTTCACAGTCGTCACATCGCTCGCGCGGCGCTCGTATGAAAATGGGTCGTAGCTGACTGGTGGCAGCGTGTTTGCATTTGAAGCGGCTGAGGTTTTGCTTTGATAGGGTGCCGCCACCATTGCTTGCGCGACGGGGATCTCGTGGATGGCGTCTTCGGTGAGCGAGACACGGATGGTGTCGCCGATGCCATCGGCGAGGAGCGAGCCGATGCCGATGGCGCTTTTGATGCGGCCGTCCTCGCCGTCGCCGGCTTCGGTCACGCCGAGATGGAGCGGGTAATTCCAGTCGGAGCCTTGTTCATCCAGCTTAGCCACGAGCAGCCGGTAAGCTTCGATCATGACCTTGGGATTGCTGGCCTTCATCGAGAAGACAAAGTTGTGATAGTCGTGCTTCCGCGCGATACGGGCGAACTCGAGCGCGCTCTCGACCATGCCGAGCGGTGTGTCGCCGTGGCGGTTCATGATGCGGTCGCTGAGGCTGCCGTGATTCGTGCCGATGCGCATGGCGCGGCCCAAGCGGATGCATTCGAGCACAAGCGGCGCGAAGGCCTCCTCCATGTGCGCGACTTCCTCCGCGTACTCGGCGTCGGTGTACTCGATGACGGCGAACTTCTTTTTGTCCACATAGTTGCCGGGATTCACGCGGACTTTCTCGACCCACTTCACGGCCTCCATCGCGGCGTCGGGTTTGAAATGGATGTCGGCGACGAGCGGCACGTTGCAGCCGGCTTTCAGGAGTCCGGCTTTGATGTGCTGGAGGTTCTCCGCGATGACGCGGGTCTGCGCGGTGACGCGGACGATCTCGCAACCTGCCGCCGCCAGCTCCAGCGCCTCTTTCACACAGGCATCCGCGTCACGCGTGTCGCTAGTGAGCATGGACTGCACACGAATGGGATTGTCACCGCCGATGCCGACATGACCCACGAGCACCTCGCGGGTGCGACGGCGCTGGTAGTAATAGAGGTCAGGGCAGTAGCGGAGCGGCGATGCGGCGGTGGACATGAGGGCGCTGAGGTAAACGCTCACGCCTCGGAGCGCAAGCCTGCGGCCTGGAGTCGCTCCCTTAACCAGCCGGTGTCATCGGAGGAGAGCGCGTTTTTGAGGGGGTGGGAGAAATTCGTCTGCCAGTAACGACCCGATTCGTAACAGCGATCGATGAGCGGCTGAAGCTCGAGGGGAACATCCTTGTCGTCCTCGCGCAGCGGAATGCGCACGACGGGCAGCGGTTGGCGCAAGGGGCAAAAATAGACTTCGTGCCGGGACTGTTCGATGGCGCGGGTGACGCTTACGAGATAGCACGGTCCCTTCTGAAGCTTCCCGCGAATGAGCACAAGCGGCACGGCGAGCACATGTCTCCCGGCCCGCAGCAGATCGATCTCCACGAGGTTCACGCCTGCGGCAAGGTAGTCACGGCGCTTGACGATGTAACTGGCGGCATGCTGTTGCTTGTTTGACGGGCTGAGCACCTCGATCACCGTGATAAGCTTGCCAGAGGCCTCGCGAATCTCCAGCCAGCGCTCGGTCTCCGGCTCGGAGTAAATAATGACTGGCTCGGCCACCGCTTGAGTTGAGGCGGCTTCATCTCCTGGTTGCCATGATGAGGTCGCTCCGCTTCTCCAGGAATCTTCGCGCTCTGTGACGGCCACATCGGCGACATAGCGGATTTGCTCGCCGCCTTCGAGGAAGACTTCGCGCTCCTCAGCTCGCGCATTGAGATCGAGCGGAAGCTGGCCTGAAATTGCATCAGCGATGTAACCAATGAGGCGTGTATGCACATCATCCCAGCTCTCCTCGAGATACGGGTTCATGCCTGGCAGCGGATTCTTGAAGCTCGGCGCGCTCATGGTGGCAAGTGTAGTCGTGAAGCGAAATGCAGGCAAGCTACGCGAGAGCGAAGAGCAACATCACGACCCTGGGGCAGCCTTCGCTCGTTCTTCCTTCGTGAACCAGCGTATCTCGGGGCCGCCGCCCTTTTTGTCGGCCTTGCCGCCGCCGAAAATATCGCCGGTGTCTTTGAAACTGACGAAGATGATGAAGCCGAAGAGCGCGAGGGCGCAGGCGGTTTGCACAAACTCCAGGACGCGGCCTTGCAGAGGTTTTTTGCGGATGGCCTCGCCGATGGCCATGACGATGTGACCGCCGTCGAGCACGGGAAACGGCAGCATATTCAGCAGGGCGAGATTGATGTTAAACAACACGCTGAACCACACGACCATGCGCCAGCCATCCGGATGCTGGAAGAGCGTGTAGTAGAGACGGAAGATGCCGACGGGGCCGCTCATGTGCGCGGGGCTGAGATCGGACTTGGGTGACACGAGCTTCTGGAAAAGATTCACCATGTGTTTCACCGAGTCGCTCACCTGCTCCCACACGCCTGGGTAGGTGAGTGTGCGCTTGCCTTCGAGATCCCATACGATGCCCACCATGCGCCGCTTTTCCATTTCCTCCGGCCTCACATCGGGGAACGCAGGCATGACCTGAGTCTCCACGATTCTTCCTGCGCGCTCGATGGTCAAGGTGATGGCTTTGTCTGGGTTCGCCTTGATGTAATCGCCCAGCGATCCTTCGCTCATCAGCTCTGTCCCATCGACCTTGAGGACGAGATCGTTCTTCTTGATGCCTGCGAGTTCAGCCGGGCTGTTGGCCTGCACCTCTCCCACGAGCGGTGTCTGTCTGCCCATGAGTCCCACATCGCGCAGTGGCGGCCTTTTGAAAATCCAGCGCCACCAGCCGCCAGTCTTCTCCGGCTCTTCTTGAGGGCGCTCCGCTGCCACGTCGATGTTCTTGATGCCCTCGCCCGCGCGCTCGACTTCAAAGTGAATCATCGTGCCCTCGCTCGACACCACGCCCCAGCGGACGCTATCGACCAGACCCTCGAATCGCTTCACAGCATGACCGTCGATGGTGACGATGCGGTCGCCGACCTTGAGGCCGGCCTTCGCCGCAGGACTCTCCGGCGCGACGCGGCCGATGTAGGTGGTGGAAAGGGATTCACTCTGAGGCTTGCCAATCATCGAGACGAGAAAGGCGAAGAAGACCGCGAGCATGAAGCTGAAGAGCGGGCCGGCGAAGGCGACGATGATTTTATCCAGCGGCGTGATGGGCGGGAGCTTCTCCCGCGGCTCGTCACTCGCGCCTTCGATGGTTTCCATCGGCGCCATCTGCGGAAGCGCGACGAAGCCGCCCATCGGGATGCTGCCGAGGCCGTATTCCACGCCGTTGATTTTCTTTTTCCAGATCGGTTTGCCGAACCAGATATAAAACTTTTCGATCTTCAGCCCGCGCCAGCGCGCGGCGAGGAAGTGACCCCACTCGTGGACGAGGATCATGAGATTGAAAACCACGAGCACCTCGAAGATGAGGATGATGAAGCGCAGGACGTTGCCGAATGCGCCGAGGGAAGAAAGCCAGTCCATGAATGTGTTTGGGGGGGTGCAGAAGCTACGCTTGGGGAGCGGGATTTGAGCCGCAGATTCTAGCACCTGGAAAAAAGGCCGCAACGAAGCCTTCCTTGTTTGTGTCCCGTTCTCCAGTTGCCATCGGCTGTGCGATGCATCACTGTCAATTCCAGCGCACAGAGTCATCCACCCTCGCGCGCCGGATTCAGCTTCATGAACTTCCTCAACGGTCCTTGGTACGAGACCCTGCTCGTGATCGCCGCGCTCGTCGTGTTCGCGTTCGGATGCCGTACGTTTGAGAACCGCTATGTGGCCAAACTCGGCTGGATCGGGCTGCTTGCGGCCAGCTACCTCGCGGGCTACCGCCTCTTTGGCCGCAGCCATTGGGCGGGGGCGACGGCGGTGGCGATGTGGTTTCTGCTGCCATGGCTGGAGATCGCCACGCGAGTGCGCAAGCTCCGCTTCCCGCTCAAGAGCGAGGTGAAGAACCGCTTTCCGCCTTCGCTTGATGTCTTTCCCGATCTCGACGTGCTGAGCGACGAGGCAGAGAAGGCCGGATTTACCGAGGCGCAGGACACAGGTTGGAAATGGGACGAGACAGATCACTTCATGCGGCTTTTTTATCACGCGGAGAAAAAGACGCAGGCCGCGATCAGCCTGGCGCAGCAGGGTGACTTTGCTTTTTCATACGTCAGCCTCACCTCTCGCACCGCGGATCATATCACGATCACAACGACGAATTATCCCTTCAGCTACACGATGAAACTCTCCCCGGAGCATCTCGTGAACCGGTACTCAGGCGCGGAGTCGATGGACGATCTCATGGGCGAGCATGAGCGATTCATGGCGCGCAGCGGCGTGGTGCCGGGAGAACTTGCGCAACAAAATGCCGAGCAGCTCCAGAGCTACCTGGAGGAGGACATGATCTCGCAGATCAACCACAACATCACCGCCCGCATCCTCGAGCCTGCGGGCGACGGTCTGTTCCGCTACTCGTGGCGCGGCTGCATCTTTTTATGGGTGCAGGTGGTGAAGGACATGATCCGGGTTTGAAAAGTTGACCCCCTACTTTCTGCGTCGGCGGAGAATGACGCCGCAGGGCGAAGAGGAATTCACTTGAGAGCCTGCATGACCCAGTTCTCAGCTACATGCGACGCATTTGCCTCGCCTGATCAAGTCATGAAGCCGAGGTCGGGGGTGGAGAAGCGGGTGAGGTTGGGGAAGATGGCTTGCATCTCGCTGCCGGAGGAGACGCCGTACCATTTCGCGAGGGTGGCGGAGTATTGATCGACGGCGAGGGTGGGTATCCAGCGGCCGAGGCCGGTGTCGTCTGGGCCGTTGATGGCGAAGGTGGGGAGCTTGCCGTAGGTCTGGCCACCCGCGACGGCGGCGCCGACGATGATGTGGTGGCTGCCCCAGCCGTGGTCGCTGCCTTGGCTGTTGGTGGGGAGGGTGCGGGAGAAGTCGCTAGCTGTGAATAGGGTGACTTGGTTATCGACGCCGAGCTGCACCATGGCGCGTTGGAAGGCGAAGACGCAATCGTTGACGTCTTTGAGCAGGCCGTAGTGCGCGCCTGCGGGGTTGACGGGATTGTTAACGCCGTTGACGAGGACCTGGGAGGTGTGGGTATCGTAGCCGCCGGCGGAGCAGTAGAAGACCTGGCGCAGCATGTCGAAGGCGGTGGGGCCGCGCGCCTGGATGATGCGGGCGATCATTTTCAGCTGGCTGCCGAGGCTGGAGGTGGGGAAGGGCGTGGTCCAGACCCAGGTGCCAGGCGGATTGTCGGAGGCCATGGCAGTGGCGGCGATCTTGGCGTTCAACAGCTCGCCGGTCTCGATGGCGTTGTTGGTGACGCTGGCGTATGCGGTGCGCTGCAAATTGGTGTCGGCGACGGCGAGGATGTCCTGGATGGTTTTGAGCCGCGAGCCGGCGACGCTGCTCATGGTGACGGCGCCGGAGGTGGAGACGTGGTATTGCGAGATGAGATTGCCGGCCTCGAAGGTGTTGGCGCCGTTCAGGGAGACGGACATGGAGATCTGGCCGGAGGGATTGGCGGTGGCGTTGATGAGATCGGCGACGCGACCGCCCCAGCCGGTGGTGGGGGGCTGGTCGGGGATGGAGGTCTGCCACTGGGTGACCTGGTCGCTGTGTGAGAAGAGCTGCGGCGGCTGGTAGAATTTGGTGTTGGAGCCGGTGTACTGCGCGCGGGTGGTGGGACGCACGAGGGTGCCGACGTTGAAGAGCACGGCGAGCTTGTCCTCGCCGAAGAGGGTACGCAGTTGCGGGCAGGAAGGATGGAAGCCGTAGGTGTGACCGGCTGCGTCCGTATATTGCGCGCCTGATGTTCCGACATTGTGGAGCGGGAGCAGGGAGGCCGAGGGGATGGCGAGATTGTCGCGGATGTCGGTGTATTGCGCGTAGGTGGTGGCGTCGGTGGGGACGATCCAGTTGTTGGCGTCATTGCCACCGGCGAGGAAGAGACAGACGAGGGCTTTGTAGCCGGTGATGGGTTCGAGGGCGACGGCGGAATTGATGAGGCGCAGGTCGCGGATGGTGCTGGCAGCGGCCCATGTGCCCAGAGTGGCGCGTGTGGTGTCACGCAGGAATGAGCGCCGCGTGATGATGTTGGGTGCTTTGGATGGGTTCATAGGAGTTAGCGCTGGATGGTGAAGTCTGGGCTTGTGAGAATGAAATGGACGATGGCGCGGATGCGGTCACGCATATTGGTCGTGGAGGGCGAGGCGTTGTTATAAGGGATGAGCGGGGCGAAGGCTCCGGCGACGCTGGTTGGGACGACGGTGCAGCGGATGTCGTTGTTAAGAGTGAAGGTGGTGGCGCTCGTGACGGTGATGGTGAAGGTGGCGTTGATGCTGGCGTTGGCCGTGTTCGCCACGTTGCGGAAGGTGCCGCCGGTGACGCCGCTGATGGTGACGTCGTCCCCGGTGGTGAGGCCGTGGGCTGCCGAGGTGGTGATGGAGCAGGGATTGCTCACCGGGATGGCGGAGATGGATGGCTTTTTGTTGATGTAACTGACGATGTGCGCCTTCACGCTCGCGGGCATGGTGCCGCCCATGAGGATGGTGCTGAAGCGGTCGATGAGCGTGGGGAAATTGGCATCGCTAGTCCATCTCTGGCCGGTCTGAGGGCCTGCGCCGAGGATGGCGCCGACGGTGCCTGCAGTGTTGTTTGCATTCACAAACCAGGGGCTGAAGTCCATGACGAGGGAGTTGGTGCCGCCTTTGAAACTGCTGACGCCGTTGGTGTTGCCGGGATTGAAGATGCCGTCGCGGAGGAAGTTGGCCTGGCGGATGACGGTGGTCTCGGCGGTGAGCTCAAACTCGGGCGTGGTGATGCCCTGGGCGGCGAGGGTGCCGGGATATTTGTAATCGGGCAGGAAGTAATTGAAGACGGTGGGGGAGTTGATGGGCGTCTGCGACAGCTCGACGTCCGTGTTGCCCATGTTGAAGGTGCTGATTCGCGCGTTGACGGTGCCGTTGCGGTTCAGCGGCTGGGTGATGAGCGGGAAGATGAAGACCTGGTTGTCATTGTTGATGCGCGACTCGGGAAGGCCGTTGGAGGTGACGACGAAGG
>JANPIW010000181.1:0-2617 GCA_031425215.1 Verrucomicrobiaceae bacterium | reverse complement strand
TCGCGAAGGTGAGCGAGCCGATGTCGGTGGGCGCGGATCGTCTTTTGGTCACGTCGAGCTACGGCGTGAAGGGTCATCTGCTGGAGATCAAAATGGATGCGGCGGGCAAGCTCTCATGCGCTGCCGTGTGGAGCAGCGGCTCACCGCGCACGAAATTCAGCAGCGCCGCTGTGATCGATAGTTTTGCGATGGGGCTGGATGAAGGCATGCTCGCGTGCGTCGATCTCGTGAATGGTGAGCGCCTCTGGCGCGAGGGGCGCTATGGTTTCGGCCAGCATGTCATGGTCGGCGGGTTGATGCTGATCCAGTCGGAGCCAGGATTCATCGCGCTGGTGAAACCCAATCGTGATCGACTCGAAGAACTCGCGCGCGTGCCGGCGCTGACCTCCAAGACTTGGAACCCGCCCACGCTCGCCGGGCGATGGTTGCTGGCACGGAACGACCGCGAGGTGGTGTGCTTTGAACTGACGGCGAGAAAGTGAGGGCACACTGCGCGCGAGAGGCTCGCCTCGGAGAGTCGAGCCACTGCTGGCTATTTGCCGCCGTTCTTCGCCATCGTCTGGCTCTCGGGTGAGAGTGAGGCGAGCGGCACCTTATGCACCGTGCCTGTGGCGACGACTTTCAGCAGTACGAAGTCCGTGCCGTCCATGCCTTCAAACACTGCTTCGATCTCGGTGCCTGTGGTGTTCTTCCATTTCTGCGGTGCGGCTGCAGCGACGGGAGCGCCAGCAGGGGCGGCAGGCGTGACGGCGGGTGCGGGCGGAGCGCCGCCTGGTGTGAAGCTCGCGCCCTCTGTGATCCATGTGCGGATTTTTGCGATCTCCTGCGCGGTGACCTTGCCTTTGCCTTTCGGCGGCATCACGTCCTCGTCGTCCTCGGGGAGAGTGATGGAAATCATGAGGCTGCTCTTTTGCGGCTCGCCGGCCTTCACCTGCTTCTGCATGTCCTCGATCCGGTTCACGGCAAAATCGCCCTTGGGTTTCTTCGATCCTGTTTTGTGACATTCGCCGCAGCGCTGGTTGAGAATGGGAGCGATCTCCCTGGCATAATCCACGGCGGATGCGGCAGTGACGATGGAGAGACCGGCGGCGAGAGTGACGAGTGCGGCTTTCATAGTTAGGCGATGTGGCCGCGATCTTAGAGTGAGAGGTGAGGGCGCGCAAGTGTCGTGCTGCGTCTCCATACCTTACGGATCGTGGTCGTGCGCCGGAGTCCTGGCGGATCATGTTCCGTGCTCGACAGTTGCTTTGGGTGCAAAGAGTGAGTCTATTTTTGCATATGAAACTTCATGCACTTTTAGTTTTCGCGGCAGCATTCTCAGGCACGATTTGCGCCGCCGAGCCGCGCGGCATCTCGGGCATTTATCCGAGCCTCGCGATGTTCAACAACGAGGGTGAGTGCGGCACGGGGGCGGTGGTGCCTTGGGCGGACCGGCTGTGGGTGATCACTTATGGGCCGCATCTGCCGTTTGGATCGAGCGACAAGCTTTATGAGATCACGGCGGATTTGCAGCAGATCGTGCGGCCAGAAAGCGTGGGTGGCACACCGGCGAACCGCATGATCCATCGGGAGTCGCAGCAGCTTTTCATCGGGCCGTATGTGATCGACGCGCAGAGGAATGTGAGAGTGATTCCGTCATCGAGGATGCCGGGCCGGCTGACGGGGAATGCGCGACATCTCACTGACCCGGCGGGCAAGGTGTATTTCGCGACGATGGAAGAGGGGCTTTATGAGGTGGATGTGAAGTCGCTGGAGGTCACCGGGTTGATCCGCGATGGGAACGGCATTCAAAAGGGCGTCACCGATGTTTCGAGGCTGGCGCAGTTTGGCTCCAGTCTGCCTGGGTATCATGGCAAAGGTTTGTATTCCAGCCAAGGCCGCCTGATCTATGCGAACAATGGTGATCACGATCCGCGTGTGCGCACGGATCCGACGACACCGAGCGGCGCGCTGGCGGAATGGATGAGCCGAGACAAGGACTGGCGGCTCGTGCGGCGGAATCAATTCACCGAGGTCACTGGACCCGGTGGCATCGAGGGTGGTGATGCGAACGCGCCAGTGTGGAGCATCGGCTGGGATGCGAAGTCTCTCATCCTCATGCTGCTCGATGGCGGAAAGTGGCAGGCATTTCGTCTGCCGAAAGTGAGCCATAGCTACGATGGCGCGCATGGCTGGAACACCGAATGGCCGCGCATCCGCGATATTGGCGAGGACGATCTGCTGATGACGATGCACGGCGCCTTCTGGCGGTTTCCGCGCACTTTTTCCGCTGAGAACACGAGCGGCATCCGGGCGCGTGGCGCGTACATGAAGGTGATCGGCGACTTCTGCCGCTGGAATGACCGGCTAGTTTTTGGCTGCGACGATTCGGCGAAGTCGGAATTCCTCAACAAGCGCAAGGTGAAGGGCGGCATCGACAGCGTGGGGCAGTCGCAGAGCAATCTCTGGTTCGCGAATTCCGACACGCCCGACAAGCTCGGCCCCGCGCACGCGAGCGGCGCGGTGTGGCTGCATGAAAGCGTGACGGCTGGCCAGGAGGCGGAGCCGTTCCTCGTCGCGGGATGGAAGCATCGGAGCGTGTGGCACATTGATCACAGCACCGGAGAGGCGAAGCGCA
>JANPIW010000180.1:0-6838 GCA_031425215.1 Verrucomicrobiaceae bacterium | reverse complement strand
GTTTTCACGCGCAATATTCTCGTCGGCGGCGCGACCGTCACGAGCAACATTGCCAAGGAGTTTGGACTCGGGTTTGGCGACGCCGAGGAGCAGAAGCGTCACCAGGGTTTTGTGGCCTTTGGCGGAGCGGTCGAAGAACATGCCGATCCGGCTGTGGCGGCTCTTTCCAAAGTGATTCGCAATTCGATGACGCGTCTGCACGGCGAGGTGACGCGCACGATCAATTATTACCGCAGCCAGCAGGGCGGCAGCGCTCCCAAGCGGGTGTTTCTCGCAGGCGGTGGGGCGACGATGCCGGGCATCGTGGAGTTCTTCCAAGAGAAGCTCAAACTTCCCGTGGAGCTGCTCGACGCATTCCGTGGCGTGACGCTGGATCGAGGAGTGAGCGCGGAGAATGCGTCTGCTGACGCGCCTTCGTGCGGCGAGCTGGTGGGCCTCGCGCTACGCGGCTTTGGAAGCTGCCCGATCGAGGTCGAGCTGGTGCCTGAGTCCGTGGCGCGCGCGCGTGACGCCGCCAAACGCTCTCCGGCGCTCATCATGGCGATGCTGTGCCTCTTTGCCGCGCTTGGCGCGGGGATCCTGTATTTCAAATTTGCCGACAACGCAGTGCAAGACCGGCTGGCGAAACTCGAGGCGGAGCAGGCGGAGCTGAAAGGCTACGCTGATGACATTCGCGACGCGGATGAGAAACTGGAGGAACTCATCACCCAGAGCAGCCAGCTCGAGGCTGCCGTGAGCGACCGCTCCTACTGGGTGCGGCTTCTCACTGAGTTAAACAGCAAATACGCCAACGATCTCATCTGGCTGACGGTCATCGAGCCGCTGAGAAATGGCGAGCCGATCACAACCGAGATTGTGAAGGGTTCCGCCTTTGTGCCCGACGCAGGCGCCGTGCCGCAAGCTCCCGTCGCTGGCGCCCCCGCCAGCTATGAACTGCGGCTCCAGGGGCTTTACCGCAAAAACGAAGTCGGGCAGCAGCAGGTGGTCTATGATTTCGCCAAGTCACTGGGAGGCTCGCCTTTCTTTGCCGCCGATGACATCGCCAGCAAGCTCGAGAAATATGTGAAGGCGCAGACCGGATTGGAGGAGGACCGGTATGCATTCAAGTTCGACATCCGGCTGCCGCTCCGCCAGCCAATGGAATTCAAAAAGTAATGGACTGGGCACGACAAAACAAAACACTGGCATCCATCCTCGGCGTGATGGTGGCGGGAGGCATTGCGCTCGCGGTGCTCCTTTTCATGGCATACAGCGGCTATGCGGCCACGCTGGAGAATTATCAGCGCGCAGGCAGCAGTCTGGGCACGCTCAAGGGCGCGAAGCTTTATCCGAGCGCCGAAAACGTCGAGGCCAAGCAGAAGGCCATTGATGAGTATGAGGCCAAGGTGAGCACTCTCGGCACCGTGCTGCTCAAATTGCAAAAGCCCGTGGAAAAAATCAACGAGGTCGATTTCCAGGCCAAACTCCGGGCGCGCAGCACCGAGATCAAGGCGGCTGCGGAGGCTGCGAAGATCGCACTGGCTGGCGGCGCTTCGTTCGCCTTCGGTTTTGACACCTATTTGGGAGTCCTGCCCCGAAATGGCGAGGTGGCCACCGAGCTTGGTGATTACCTCGGCGGAGTTGATTCCGTCGTGAGCATGATGATCGAGAGCGGCGTGAAATCCATCGACACCATCGCGCGCACGGAACTGGCCATCGAAAAAGGTGCCGCGCCTCCCCCGCCTGTGCCGGAGAAGAAAAAGGCGAAAGCTAAAACCACGGGCAAAAAGAAAGACGCCCCGGAAAAGAAATCCGCGCCGCCAAAAGAAATCGCCAAAGTGGTGGAGCGCCGCACCCTCACCGTCACACTGACGGCGGATCAGAACGCGCTGCAAAACGTGATGAACAAGCTCGCCAGTTCCTCGCAGATGCCCTATTTCACCGTTGTGCGGCTGTTGCGTGTGGACAACACCAAGCTCGAAGGCCCCCTCCGGTCCGCAGTCAACGTCTCCATTCCTGATCCCAATGCACCTGCTGATGCCAGCGCTCCGCCGAGCGATCTCAATTCACCGCCCCCCGCGCCTGCGACGCCGGCTCCCTCAGCCCCTGGCGTGACTGGCACGCCTGGTGCCGCCCCTGTTCCTACGCGGGAGATTATCGAGCCTGCGAAACCTGCGGCACCTGACGCGATGTATGTTTTTGGTGACGAATCTTTGAAGGTCTATCTGGAGATCGATCTTGTGCGATTCCTGGAGCCAGCCTCCGAAGACAAGGCTGCGGAGGCAGCCAAGTAAACACAGCCACTTTTTTCAACCCACGATGCAGAAGAAAAGCAATTTCGAGAAGACACTCCTCGCCATCATGGCCGTGCTGGCGCTGGTTGTGGCGGGCTTCCTCATTTACTTGAGCCAGGGGTTCGCTGACACGCTTGTCCTCGCTCCTGTGAAGCCCAAGCAGGAGATGGGCGAGGTGCCGCTTCAGAAAGTCGAGGATGCCACGCAGTTGCTGCTCAAGTCCTTCAACTGGGTGTCACCCACGATCAACAAGAAGCCGGTGCCGCTCAACAAATCCATCCCGCTCATCAAAAAAGGCGATGTGCTCTACGACCTCTATGTCGAGGAGCCGAAGCTGCGTGATCCCATCACCAATCTCTTCCTCATCGAGCATACCCTCGAAAACATCCTCTCCCCTAATCTGGGAGACCTCGACCAGGATGAGGATGGCTTCACCAACGCCGAGGAATTCGCTGGGAACACGAGTCCGCGTGACCCGCTCAAGCACCCGCCGTTCACGAATCACCTCTTTTTGAAACAGCGTGTGGCAGACGATTACATCATCAAGCTCAACAGCAGCATTGATCCTTACCAGGTGGTGCTCACCGCGCCGCGCCGCGACAGCGCCTACATCCAGCCGCCACTGCCCAAGCCATTCGGATTTCGTGATCCAGTTACACGACAAGTGAACGAGAGATTCGTTGCTGAGAGCTTTGTGAAGAAAGAGGAGCCAAACACGGCCAGAGACCTCTCAGAGTTGACCGTGACTGACAAATCATCCAACGCCACATTCATCCTGATCAAAGGAGTCGATAAAAACCTGGCTGAGTACTACGCTGAGTTTGAGTACCGGCACAAGGAGGTGTTCCCGACGATCAAAGTGAAGAAGGGCGAACTTCTGCGCCTCCCAGGCGTGGGTGCGACTTACAAAGTGATTGACATCGAAGAGACAAAAGCTGTTATCAGCGAGCTTGATGCGAGTGGCAAAGAAGGGCCAAAGCTCGAGATCAACCGCCGCTAACCCTCAATTTTTTTCCGCTCAACTGAAAAATAGGCTCGCCAAACCCACCGCAATCTGGCTATAAATTCACTCCCACGTTTGAAAATCCCGACAAAAGCTCTCTCTCTATGATCTTGATCCATCGCATGGTGTCTCACCGAACCCTGGCCCTCGCTCTCGCGGGTGTCACCCTTTGCTCAGTTGAATCTGCTTTCCCCCAAGGCTCCGTGTCGAGCATTGCCGAAAGGGAAATCGCCCGCCGCTTTGCGCGGATGGAGGATGCCCGGCAGGCCATGGAGCGAGGCGACAAATTGTACATCGAGGAGGACTATGAAGCCTCTCTCAGCGAGTACAAGTCAGCGCTCGACGCTCTGCCCAACGCGCCCATGACGCAGGACTGGCGTGATCTCGCCAGCGCCAAGTATGCGGATTGCAGCGTCGCTCTCGCACGCAACAGAGCATCGAACGGCCGGTATGCTGAAGCTGGCGAACTGCTGGCTGGAGCACTGGCCATCAACCCCAACCATGAGGGTGCCAAGAAATTTAGAATTCACATGGAGGACTCCGACAGGTTCCCTCCAGCCCTTACTCCCGAGCACGTCAAAAACGTCGCTGATGTCAAAAGGCTGCTCACCGTGGCCAACAGCTACAAAGAACTCGGCGACTACGCCAACGCCATCAAGACGTACCAGGATGTGCTTCGCATTGACTCGACCAACATCGCAGCCCGCCGAGGCATGGAGACGGTCGAGCAGAAGCGGAGCCAATACCTTGATTCAGCCCGCGATCAGACGCGTGCGACGATGCTACGCGAGCTGGACGAAATGTGGGAGCAGAAAGTGCCAGCCATCGGTCTCGACCAGCAGACGGTCGTTGAGACGACCGTGGGACCCGGCGCGGATATTCTTCTCAAGATGCAGCGGATACGCTTTCCAAAAGTTTCATTTGCCGGTGCCACGATCGACGAGGCCATCGAGTTCCTTCGTGTGAAGAGCAAGGATCTGGATGTGAGCGAGCCTAGCCCTGACAAGAAGGGGGTGAACATCATCCTCAAGGCGGGTGATGTGCCGCTCAATGCTCAGATCACCCTTGATCTCACTGACGTTCCGATGGCTGAGGCTTTGAAATACGTCACTGAGCTGGCTCAGATGAAGTTCAAGGTGGATCAGTTTGCGGTCCTCGTGGTGCCGCTCTCAGAAGTCAGCGACACCCAGTACACGCGCATCTACCGCGTCCCGCCAGATTTTGAAAGCATCGGCGGTGGTGACGGTGGTGGCGCTGGTGCTGGCGCGGCAGCTGCGCCTGCTGATCCGTTTGCCGCAGGAGGTGGCGCCGCACCCGCTTCCGCGTTGATTCAGCGCAAAAATGCCAAGCAGATTCTCTCCGAGCAGGGCATCACCTTCCCCGAGGGGGCTTCAGCGGTCTTCAACAAAGTCACGTCGCAGCTCATCGTAAAAAACACAGCGCCGCAACTGGACTTGGTCGAAATGTTTGTGGAGTCCATCAACATCGCCAAACCCAAGCAGATTTACATCACGACCAAGTTTGTGGAGGTGACTCAGAAGAACACGGACGAGCTTGGATTCGATTGGTTGCTCGGCCCCTTTAACATTCCTTCGAGTGATGGTGTTTTCGCATCGGGTGGCACATCAGGTGCGTTGAATTCAGCTAACTATGCTTTCAGCACCCCTGGCGCGGGCACGCCAGCCATCGGACAAAATCCAGTCTCTGGTGGGCTGCGTTTCGGCACTCAAGCCATCGTGCCTGACTCCATTGATGGACTGCTCAGCGGTGCCTCCGCGACCAGCGCTGTTTCCCCTGGTATCATGACGTTTGCCGGCGTTTTCACCGATCCTCAGTTCCAGGTTGTGATTCGCGCCTTGAACCAGAAAAAGGGCGTCGATCTGATGAGCGCTCCGAGCGTGACTACCAAGAGCGGCCAAAAGGCCACGGTCGAAGTGGTGCGCGAGTTCCTCTATCCGACCGAGTTCGATCCGCCGGAAATTCCGCAAAACTTCGGCAGCACGGGTGGCACGACCACCAACCTTCTTACCGGCGCGAGCAGCCAAGGCGGCGCCTTCCCGGTCACGCCCACGACACCAACGACGTTTGAGATGCGTCCAGTGGGTGTGCGCATGGAGGTGGAGCCGACTGTTGGCAACGACAACAACACGATCGATCTGAACCTCGCTCCCGAAGTCACTGAATTTGAAGGGTTCATCAACTACGGCAGTCCGATCCAGACCACCTCCCAGGATGCGCTGGGCAATCCCACCACGCTTGTGCTTACGGAAAACAAGATTGAGCAGCCCGTCTTCTCTTCCCGCAAAGTGCAGACTTCCGTCACGATCTGGGACAGCCAGACAGTCGCTCTCGGCGGCCTCATCCGTGAGGACGTGCAGGATGTCGAGGATAAAGTGCCGCTACTCGGTGACATCCCTTGGATTGGCCGTCTGTTTCAAACCAAGGCTGAGGACCACTTCAAGCGCAACCTCATGATCTTCGTGACAGCGCGCCTGATCGACCCTTCCGGCCAGCCAGTCAGGCAGACGACGAGCACGGTGACTCCGGTGGGTGGACCCGACATGGGCGGCCCAACTCCCCTTCTACCTCCAGCCCAGTAAGGCTTCAGAACGAAAGGCAATTTAAGGAAGGCAGGTGGTTCGCCACCTGCCTTCTTTGTTGGTTGCGGGCACACCGGGTCGCAGGCAACATCGGCGCTCTTTACCATGGAGACTTGGATAATCACAGGCGGTCTTGCGGCGGGGAAGTCTTCTTTCTCAGCCGAGCTACGCCGTTTATGCGGGAGCAGAATGGCGTTTTTCTCTTGTGACGACGCGGTGCGTGCACTCTGGACCGAGCCAATGTTTGCCCAGCAAGTCGCCGGCATCTTTGGCGCCCAAGTCGTGCATCCAGATGGCAGCATTGACCGGTCCAAAGTGCGAGAGCTGGTCTTTTCAGATCTAAAGCACCGGCTGAAGCTCGAGGAGGTGACGCATCCTCGTGTTTTTGACGAACTGGAAGCGGCGCGTGCTTCAGCGGAAACTTCGGGTGCGGCCAAAGTTTTCGTTGCGGAGGTGCCCCTCTACTATGAGACTGGCACGTCCGTATCTGCGGACTTGGTCATCGTCGTTGCAGCCAGCCCGGATGTGCAGCGTGCCCGCTTGATGGAGCATCGAAAGCTTGATGCCGCCACCTGCGCGAAAATGCTGGAAGCCCAACTGCCTTTGGAACACAAAATCCAGGAGGCGGATGTGGTGATCTGGAACGATGGAGGCCATTTAATTCTCGAAGCACAGGCCCTGACTCTGCTCCGTGACCGCTGGGAACCCTGACCCGACATCATGTCCGAAGAAACCATTTCCAAAACCCCCGATCCCCAGCCAGATGCTGGTGAGACCATCACCGCCGCCTCCAGCGATACGTCTCCACAGACACAAACCCCGAGCGGCCAGAACGGCGCGTCGGACGAAGCCGCCGCCAGGAAAGACCCAGTCGGCCCCGAGCCGCCTTTCCCCGAGGAAGTGACCGTCGAGGAACTTCAAGCCTCCAGCCCTGCGCAGCTCCAGGAGCTGGCCGACAAGCT
>JANPIW010000179.1:0-3881 GCA_031425215.1 Verrucomicrobiaceae bacterium | reverse complement strand
GCTGTGGGCTGTGGGCTGTGGGCTGTGGGCTGTGGGCTGTGGGCTGTGGGCGGTGGGCGGTGGGCGGTGGGCGGTGGGCTGTGGGCGGTGGGCGGGGGTTAGCGGGTAGGGTGGCAGAAGGAGAGATAGGTGGCCATCATGCGGCCTAGCATGGCTCCGATGGAACTCATTTGATTGCAAAACGAGGAGTGCTGGTCAGTGGAGATATACTCGCAAGCAATGGCGCTTTCGATCCAATGGGCGTTTTCCTGCAGTTCGCCATCTGAGTCGGTGAGTTTGCTGAGGAAATGTGCGGGGTAACGGCGCTTGGCCCAAGCTTCGGCGAGATTCGCTCCAATCGAACGCGAGCTGCGTCGCACTTGATCCGTGAGTGAGAAATTCTCCTCGCGGGGAAACTTCTTCGACACCCTGAAAACCTCCTGCTGAAACCGAAACGCCGCCTCGTAAACTTCGAGATCACGATACGACTGCACGATCGGTTTGCGTCCACCGTCTCTCATGCTCTGACTAATCTCATTCGCTTTCATGCTTCAAACAGACTCACTGCCTACCGTCAACAGCCCACCGTCCACCGGTTCTACTCGCTCGACGACGTCACCGTGATCACCTCTTCCAGTGTCGTCCTGCCTTCGGCGGCTTTGCGGAATCCATACTGGCGCATCGGCACCATGCCGTCGGCCTGGGCCTGGACGCGGAATTCGGGGGTGGGCACGCGGTTGTTGATCTTCTCCTGGAGCTGCTCGGTCATCATGCAGATTTCCATGATCGCGAGACGGCCTGAGAAGCCGGTGTTGCGGCAGGAGCGGCAGCCCACGGGTTTGCACAGGCCGGCTTTCCATTCGAGCGGAAAGCCCGTGGAGCGCAGATAGCCGTCCTCATAGTTCGCCGGAGTTTTGCAATGCGGGCACAGCGTGCGCACGAGGCGCTGCGCCTGGAATGCGCGCACGGACGAGGAGATGAGGAACGGCTCGATGCCCATGTCCAGCAAACGCGAGATGCCGCCCACCGCGTCATTCGTGTGCAGCGTGGAGAACACCAAGTGACCCGTGAGCGCGCCGCGGATGGCGATCTGCACTGTCTCCTGGTCGCGCATTTCACCGACCATGATCACATTCGGATCACCACGCAAAATGGAGCGCAGGCCCGCGGCGAAGGTGAGATCGATCTCCGGCTTCACCGCGATCTGCACGATGCCGTCGAGCTTGTTTTCCACAGGGTCCTCGATCGTCACGATGCGGCGCTCCTTCGTGTTCAGCTCTTTGAGGAAGGTGTAAAGCGTCGTGCTCTTGCCCGAACCCGTCGGCCCGGTCACGAGGATGATGCCATTTGGCAGCGCGAGCAGTTTGCGAATCTTCGCCTCCGTCTCCGGGTCGAGGCCGATGCGCGACATGTCGAATTTCTGCCGCGTGAGCAAGCGCAGCGCCACGCTCTCGCCGTTCACCGACGGGATCGTCGCCACGCGCACGTCGATGGGATCGCCGTCCAGCTCGAGGCTGATGCGTCCGTCCTGCGGCAGCCGGCGCTCCGCGATGTCGAGGTGCGCCATGATTTTGAGGCGCGAGATGAGCGAGGCTTGCAGCATCCGCATGTTTGGCGGCACGGGCACTTCGAGCAGCTTGCCATCGACGCGGTAGCGGATGCGCAGGTCCTTCTCCAGCGGCTCCACATGGATGTCCGTTGCGCGTTCCTTGAGCGCCTCGCGGAAGACTTGGTTCACGAAGTTCATCACCGTCGCTTCCTCGTCCTGCGCGTCGAGCACGTTCACCTCTTGCGCCAGATCATCATGCTCCGCCTCGCCATCACGACCTTCGAGCAGCTCCTCGAAATTCTCAGCGCCCACGCCATAGCCCTGATGCAGCGCCTCGAGAATACGATGCCGGCTCGCGATCTGCCAGTTCACTTTTTTCCGCAGCTCATGCCCGACCGCCTGACGCGCGTCGAGATTGAATGGATCATAAGTCAGCAGCGTCACCTCAACGCCCGAGACCTGCGTCGGATAAATGCGATGCCGCAGCGCGAGCTTGGCGGGGAACCGGTTGTGCAAACCCTCCGCCGCCTCGTCAGCGCCATTTGCCGCGAAGGGAATTCTGACGCGCGACGAGAGCGACTCAAAGAACTTCTCCTCATCCACCAGATTCGCATCGAGCACCGCATCCACCAGCGGCAACCTCCTGTCAGCCGCCTGCTCCAGCGTTGAGCGCAATTTCGGCTGGTCACGACACCCCGCATCAGCGGCAGTGCCCACGAGGACATCGATCAAGGAAGAAGAAGGCATGAGAAAATTACCCCGACTCACCGAGGCGGGCAGCGAAAGCGCACGAACACCCAGAAATCAGGAGCGAGTGTAACGCAAACAAGGAAGAGAAGTTGCGACACGATGATGAGGGACGTGATTGGAAGTGGTGTCAGTGGAAAACCACTGCAGCCTCCTCATTTCAAATCTGCGATCATAGCCTCCGAGGTTGCGCAGCGATGATGTCTCTACGCCGGCTGACTCGCAGAGTTGGGTAAGGGCCGCACGCTCAGTCTCCGCCTAAGAAGCCAAAGCCTCCTTCGTCAATGGCAGCGGCTTGGACGTGCGGGCGAGGAAATACAGCACACCGCTGCCGGTCAGGACGAAGCCGATAAAAATGAGGCAGCCGTATTTCAGCGCGCGCTTCATTACTTCCGTGGGAGTGGAAATGGCGCGCCTTTTGAGGTGGCTTGTTCAGGTTGGGCCGGGACAAAGGCGGGCGCTGGAATTAGAGGTGGCGACTCCGCTTTTGCCGGGGCTGGCATCGGGGCTTGCTGAGGCTCGGGCATTGGGGCGAGTTGCGGCTGGGGCTTCGGGGTCAGTTGCGGCTGAGGCATCGTGGGGCCATAGCGCTCAAGGTCTGTCATCCACGGCTCTGCTTCTGGGTGAGGCATTTGTTGGGCTGGCGATGGGGTCTGCAGTGCTCCGGTTGATGGTTGGTGGGTGGCGTTGGATGAAGTCAGGTGCTTTTTTCTGAAACCGGGTAGCGGCCTGAGCGGTATGTTTGTCATGCAGCCGCTCGTGGTCATCATGATGGCTACCAGTGCCAGCGCGCCAGCTTTCCGAGAGGCGGGTGAAAGGATTCGGGGAGCGGCCGGAATGACTTTGATGTGGGTGAGGGGAGTGTGCATGAGAGGTGTTGAAAGGTAATCAGATGGAGGGAAGCACGTCAATCATCACGGCGATGACTGGTTTGCTGTGATTCGGAAGCGCTTATGCTTCGGGCACCACACACAAACGGGCAGGCTGTCGCCATGCCCGTCCGACGGAATGCGAGATACGCCCTCCTTCGTCGCTTTTATTTCTCGTCCGCTGGGGGATCGAAGGCTTTATCCACAGATCCTCCCATCGCCAGCTCTTGGTGCTTCCGTGAATGCCTGGAATCTGCCGCATGATCTCCTCCCGCTCCTCCATGGTCGGTGATTTCCAGCCGGCCCAGCAGATATCCGTGTCGCCGGACATGTAGGCGCCGTCGGTGTAGAACTCAATCGCGGAGCCGCCGACGATCACGGGTTCAAATTAGTGCTCGCGAAACAGCTCGGACACCAAGCCGGCCATCAGCAGCGCCTTGGCATTCAGATCGCTTTCGTCATGGACGAGTTTGAGCGCGCGGTTGATTTCGTCGGTCGTCATGAGGGTTGCGGCTTTCCCGGATCAAAATAAATGCGCACGTCGGCCTCGGTGCTGCCGAGGATTTGCTGGGCGCGCTTCAAGGCGTTGCGCGTGGCGATGTTGGGGTTCGCGGCGCTGCCGGGGAAGATGTTCTCGCGGCCGATGACATCGACGAGGCCGCTGTCGCGCAGCACGCGATACACGTCCTTCATCGCGCCGCTGACGATGAGGTCGCGGCCGTCGTCGCGCAGCACGC
>JANPIW010000178.1:0-5933 GCA_031425215.1 Verrucomicrobiaceae bacterium | reverse complement strand
CGCATCACGAATTTCGCGCTCCGGCACGGCCTCTTGAAAGCGGCGGTTGCGCTCAAAGAATGCTGCCTCGTCACCGATGGAGCGCGCCGCCTTTCGTGCACGCCAGTCGAGCAGTGGTAGCGTGCGCAGTTTCGCGGCGGGGATCTCCAACATGCGCGTCTCCAGACGTCGGCGAATGCGGGACGGAAAGATTCTCAGCAACGATGTCAATCCGCCTTGCGATGCCAGCGCGAATCCCGTCCAGAAACGGCTGAGCAGCCCGCGCGCGAACAGCTCACGCGCCAGATGCGGGGCATACTGGGTGCCAGGATGCGCCAGCAGGATGGATGGCGTCGAATTCATCATTCGAGGAACTTGCCTCCCCCGGGTATCTCGGTTCTCGGCCTCAGTTTCCGGAAGATTCTGCGGACCAGCCCACGCAGCCAACAGTAGCGAAACATGATCCACAGTCTGCCGAGTGGGCCGATTCTCACATGCCGGGTGTTGAGGAAGAGGACATCGCCGTTGTTCGTGACCGAGAAGCGAAAGAAAGCAAACCCGAGAGTCTTCATGCGGGCAATGGCAGCAAGCACACGCGGGGTTGTCGAGGGATCAATGAAATCGTGAAACTCGACCGTGAGTTGCTTGATCCGCGTGAGCACATCCGCGTTCTCGCTTAGCAGCACATCAAGCTCGGCCCCCTCGATGTCCATCTTCACAAAATCAACGGGGCCATCGGGATGCCGTTCGAACAAGTCTGCGAGCGTCCGCACATCCACCTGAACCATGTCCTTGCTTCCTCCAGGGGGCTGGTTCGTCTCACCTGCCAGCGACGAATACACATCCACGCCACTGACCTTGAACCATGAACGCGCGGCGGGCCATCCAACCGCGCAACGCAGCACGCTGACATTGGAAGGCAGCCCCGACAGATTCAATTGAGGGTTCGGCTCAACGCAGACCACCGACTGGAATTTGCCTGCGAGATAGGAGCCAAACTCGCCATGATTCGCCCCCAAGTCGTACGCGGTTCCCTTCGAGTTGAACTGGCTTGGCGCAAACGAGTGCAGGAGGTATAGGCTAATTCTCATGGGGGAATGCGATGTCGTTTGATCAATCCTTTTCTTGCCGGTGGGAGCTTTTAAGGGATGAGATTGCGCAGACGCAGCCCGTGAATCAAAGCCTGGGCCAGGACGAGGTGACCGTGGGTGGAAAAATGGCAGTCGAATGGAAACTGGAAGCACTTCAGGGCATCCTGCTTCTGCTCCTGGAAGGTGGGGAGCAAGTCGATAACATGAGTGCGAGGTGGATCGCTCAAGGCGGAGAAGCGCTGCCAGTAATTGCGAGCCATGCGGAAGCGCACATAGCTGTCGTAAAACACCGGCGCGATCACCAGCGGGCGCGCGCCGGCGAGAGTCTTGATACGGCGCAGTATCGCCTCCATGAGCCGCCAACCTTCGGTCGTCGAGGTGCTGTATTCGGGGAACGGCTCCCAGGGGCGCAGGGCAAAGGCGAGCTTCTTGAGAGTTTGGCCGACGATGTTGGAACTGATGAGTGTTTTCATCCGCGACGCAAAGCCGCCGTTCTCATCCATCACCGTGTCATGTGCTGCGGCGTCGGCGGGAATCGGCTCCCTGGACACGGGTACGTTACGCAGCTCGAGCGCACCATCGTCACGCATCACGAAGCGTGGCTTTGCACGCAGAATTTTTTTTCCTGCGGTGTCGAGGGACTCGCGCGCGTCGGCCAGATTGCGGCGGATGTTTTGCAGAAAAGGCAGGATCATCACTGCGTCGTGGTCATAACGCAGGCCGACGTGTTCATAGAGGAGCGCTTGCTGGTCGGTGCCTGTGCCTTCGAGGGCGAGGTTGATGATCTCGAGGCCGGGCACGAGGCGCTCCATCTGCTCGGTGAATCGTTGATCGTTTGAGACGAACTGACCCGCTGCGTAGGAGTCACCCAACACGATGATGCGCGTGGTGCCGCATGGCTTTTCAAACGCATGGTCACGCGAGGCGCGGATCCCATCGGCGTTAGTGGCCAGATCATACATGCCTCCGCCGGGACGCGGGAGGCGCAGCCGTTCGTTTGGAGCGTAGCGGTAGCCGATGACGGGGTCATGGCGGACGTAGGGTTTGGTGTCGGGCACGCTACTCATGGTGTTTACCAAAGTGTGTAAACTTCATCCGGGATGCCCTGCTCGCGATCCGCACCGGGGATGTGGGTGCCCCGGGATTGGTGTTTGGTTTTAGGTTTGAAGAGCGATGCGGCGGCACGCAGCACGGGGGCGATCACGCCGGACATGCCGCCCGCGCTGTGACCCTCGGCCTCGGATGCCTCAGAGAAATAATGCGCGCTGCCCTCCGGCTCAGCGCGTGTGATCCAATAGCTGTCACCAGCGGGCTGCTTCAAACGCAGGGGATCGCGTCCGAGAATGCCTGAGATGATCCGCAACACGAGCGCGGCAGGGTAGAGGATCAGTAGAATGAGTTTGGCAATGAGGTTCATTTGTGATCAATCCAGTTTGAAGGAAGCCTTGTAGCTCTCGAGGTCGGTGTCCTTATTCGCCGGTTGTTCTTCTTTGAGCAGAACTGTGTTCTCCAGAACCAGAACGTCCATGTGCGTGCCTTGGAAACAACGCCATGCGTCCTGCGGTGTGCAGACGATCGGCTCGCCTCGGATGTTGAAGCTGGTGTTCACAATCACGGGGCAGCCGTGCTTTTCGTGGAAGCGTTTGGCGAGGCGGTAGTAACGGCCGTTGCGCTCGTTGGTGAGCGTTTGCACCCGCGCGGAGAAATCCACATGTGTCACAGCGGGCACGTCAGAGCGCGTGATGTTGAGTTTTTCGATGCCTTCCAGCCCGGCCATTTTTTCTGTTGCTCCGGGCTCGCGATGTTTCTCAGTAACGGGCGTGACAAGGAGCATGTAGGGACTTTCTGCGTGCGCAGGCAGCTCGAAATAATCACGCGCCGCCTCGCACAGCACGCTGGGAGCGAAGGGCCGGAAACTCTCGCGGAACTTGATCTTGAGGTTCATCACCTGCTGCATCTTCACACTGCGCGCATCTCCAATTATGGAGCGCGCGCCGAGCGCACGCGGGCCGAACTCCATGCGATCCTGCACCCAGCCGACGACTTTCTCCTGTGCGAGAAGGCTGGTAACATGATCGAGCAGTGCATCTTCCTCATCAAAAACGTGATACTTTGCGCCCACGCTATCGAGGAAGGCGCGCGTCTCAGCGTCGGTGTGACGGGGGCCGAGGAGGGAACCGCGCAGCGAGTCATTCGGATTCGCCATGCGTGGATGACCGAGGACATGATGCCAGATGAGCTGTGCCACGCCAAGCGATCCGCCCGCGTCACCTGCCGCAGGTTGAATCCAAACATTTTCAAAAGGTCCTTCTCGCATGATGCGTCCGTTGCCCACGCAGTTGAGCGCCACGCCGCCCGCCATGACGAGATTCTTTGAGCCGGTGACTTTGTGAATATGGCGAGCGCATTTGAGCATTACATCCTCGCACACGACCTGCACGGACGCGGCGAGGTCCATCTCGCGCTGCTCCACGCGGCTCTCGGCTGCGCGCGGTGGCCCGCCGAAGAGCGCGTGGAAATCCGACGTGGTCATCGTCATGCCCGCGCCGTAGTTGAAATAGCGCATGTCCATCCAGAAGGAACCGTCGTCGCGAATGTGGATCAGGTGCTTGCGTATGAGATCGGCAAAACGCGGCTCGCCGTATGGCGCGAGTCCCATGACTTTGTACTCGCCCGAGTTCACACGGAAGCCGGTGTAATAAGTGAACGCGCTGTAGAGCAGGCCGAGGGAGTGAGGGAAGCGGATCTCGTGAGTGAGCTTGATGCGGTTTCCTTTGCCGCAGCCCATTGTGGTGGTGCTCCACTCGCCCACGCCGTCGAGCGTTAAGATCGCCGCTTCGTCGAATGGCGAGGGAAAAAACGCGCTGGCAGCATGAGACTCGTGGTGATCCGCGAAGATGTAGCGGCCCCGATACTGGCCGCCGAAGGCCGCGTCCATCTCGCGCTTGAGATGCAGCTTGGATTTCAGCCAGAGGGGGAGTGATTTCATCCACGACTGAAAGCTCCTGGGTGCAAAGGCTATGTAGGTTTCCAGGAGGCGATCGAACTTCGCCAGCGGCTTGTCGTAGAAACCGATGTGATCAATGTCGCCGACAGAGAGGCCCGCTTCTCTGAGGCAGTATGCGATGGCGTTGGATGGAAAGTGATGGTCGTGCTTCTTGCGCGTGAAGCGCTCCTCCTGCGCAGCGGCGACGATGTTGCCATCGACCAGCAGCGTGGCGGCGGAGTCGTGATAAAAAGCGGAGATGCCGAGGATGGAGGTGGGCATGTGGTGAGATCAGAAAGATGGGAGCATTAACAGGCGGTCCTACGACAATCTGCGGAATTTCCAAAACGCCTTAGCGCTGACGGTTTTGCGCGTGCGGATGGAGGCGGGTAGCGAGCGGATGAAAGTTCCGACTCCATCCAAGCAGGCTCGGAGCATTCTGTTGCGCAAAGCATGCGCCAGATGACGAAAGCATTTGGCCGGGAGCACGACTGGCAGCAGTATAAAAGGAAGCCTCCGCACCGTCATCACCAGATCATTGCATACCACGCTCCGGTGCTGCGCAGCGTGATCCCGCGCGACGTTCGTCTTGTCATGCCATACATGCGCTCCGGGCATCTCCACGATCTCATGGCCTGCGTCGATGAGACGGAGGCACAGGTCTTTCTCCTCCCCGCCGTAGCTGCCCGGCACAGCCTCATACACACCCACCTTCTTGATCACTGACAACTTCAACACATGTCCGCAGCCGATGAAGATGCCCGTGGGACGCGGCAGATAGCGCTCGATGGGTTGCGTCCGCTCAGGACACAGGATGTCATAGGCCACGGCGGCCACGTTGGGGTTTTTCTCCATGTGGTCCACGGCCAGCGCGATCTCGTCGTCACGCATGAACCACGCATCGTCATCCAGACTGACAAAATAATCTGCGTCCTGCACGCTCATCCATTGGTTGCGCGCAGCCATGTAGCCACGGTTCGTCTCCCACCGAATCCACTCCACTTGCGGAAACCTTCCTGCCAGCTCCGGCGTGGCGTCGGTGGAGCAGTCGTCGATCACGGACACGCGCACACGGCAGCCTTTCTGCGCGAGCGCGGACTCGATGGCCTTCGGCAGGATCTCCGCACGATTGTGCGTCACGATGCCGACGAGGATCGAGGGCGGTCTGTTTTGAGACTCTGGATGCGCTGTCACAAAAATAGATCACCCGAAGACTATGCCGACTGGGCGATTGATTCAGCAAGCACAGCTTTGCGCGTCTTCAGATAGGAGAGAATGCCGCCCGAGCTGAGCGGGCTGCGCTGTTTCTTGTATTTCCAAAGGCTGACCGGCGTGCCCAGCAGTCCGGCGATGATGCCCGCCAGTCGTCCTTTACGCAGCATGAACCAGATCACGTTGGCAAACTGAAGGGCGCCATAGGGCCAGAGGGCCACAGGATAGCGCAGCCAGGTCAGGAGTGCGGCATTCTCGATGGTGGAGGCGACTATGTCCGGGCGGTCGTGGTGGGAGAGATTCGTGTCGTGAAACACGCGAAGGTCGTGGCAACGCAACACTTTGTGCCCTGAAGCGTGCAGTTGCAGCGCCAGATCCCGCTCTTCCAGCCCATACGCGGTCGGGCGGTCCACAAAACCTGGGAGGCGTCGATAGACCGATGCCCTGAGAGCATAACCGCAGCCGGTGAAATCAGTGGCGGCGGTGGTTGCTTCCACAAGAGGGGGCATCATTTCGTCTTTCTGCGCGATCACCGAGGCAAAGCAGGCGGTCTCGGGTGAGTGGTCGATGTGTTTCACCAGACGCGCAAAGTAGTCAGACTCCACGGGCCAGGAGTCATCGTCGAACGATGCGAAGATATCATGACTGGAGGCGTGGATGCAACG
>JANPIW010000177.1:0-4878 GCA_031425215.1 Verrucomicrobiaceae bacterium | reverse complement strand
CCCTTACTTCGTCGTGCATGAGCTGCCGGGCGGACTGCCCGGCATCCTCCTCGCCGCCATCTTCGCCGCCAGCATGTCCACCATCTCCGCAGGGCTGAACTCCCTCTCCTCCGCCACGATGATCGATTTCCAGCAGCGGCTCAGCAAAAGCCCCCTGCCCTCCGACGGCAAACAAATCATGCAAGCCCGCCTCTGGACACTCTTCTACGGTGCGCTCGTCATCACTGTGGCCTTCGTCGTCGGCAAATTTGGCAACAACCTCGTCGAGGCCACCAACATCATCATCGGCATCATCGGCGGCCCCCTCCTCGGTCTCTTCATGATCGGCGTCTTCATCCCGCGCATCGGCGGAGGCGCAGCGCTCACCGGCGGGCTGGCAGGATTCATCGCGGCGCTCGCAGTCGGCGGCATGTCCTTCAAGGTGAATGAGGCAGGAACAAAGGTGCTCGACATCGTCACGCCCTATCTCAGCTCGGGCCTCGCATCCATGGTCGCTTACTTTGGCAAAATCTCCTTCCTTTGGTTCACCACCGTCGGGATGGGCACGACGTTGCTCATTGCCTGGCTGCTGAGTTTCGTCTGGAAAGGCAGGCCCGCCTCCGAGCTGCGCGGCCTCGTCTGGCAGCACTCCATGCTCGCCAACGACGAAGTCACCACGCGGCCCGATGCGCCGTGATCCCGGTTGCCTTCATCCTTCCTCCGGGCTAACAGCGCGTTGTGTTTGTCGATCATATCAAAGTCCATGCCCGAGCCGGAAAAGGCGGCGACGGCTCCATGCATTTCTATCGCGGGAAATTCAATCCCAAGGGCGGCCCCGACGGCGGTGACGGCGGCGTGGGCGCGAACGTCGTGCTCATCGTCGATCCGAGCACCGACAGCCTGCGCACTTTCTTTTTCAACGCCAAGCTCATCGCCCAGGACGGCAAGCCCGGCGGCGGCAAGCAATGCACAGGCCGCTCCGGCGAGGACGCCATCTTCAAAGTCCCGCCTGGCACCCTCATCAGCCGCATGACCGAGGATGAGAACGGCGAGACCAAGCTCGAACCCGTGGCCGATCTGACGAAATCCGGAGAGACATTTGTGCTCTGCAAAGGCGGCAAGGGCGGCAAGGGCAACATCCATTTCAAGTCATCCACGAACCGCACGCCGCAGGAGTTCACACCCGGCAAGGAGGGCGAGGAGGGCGACTTTTATTTTGAGCTGCGCTCCATCGCCGACGCGGGCTTTGTCGGATTTCCCAACGCGGGAAAATCCACACTGCTCTCCAAGCTCTCCGCCGCGCGTCCGAAGATCGCGAACTATCCCTTCACCACGCTCCAGCCCAACGTCGGCGTGATCGAATTTGGCGGTTTCAAACGCGGCACGCTCGCCGACATCCCCGGCCTCATCGAAGGCGCGCATGAGAACATCGGCCTCGGCCACGAATTCCTCCGCCACATCATGCGCTGCCGCCTGCTGCTCTTTGTGGTCGATGCCGCAGGCAGCGAGGCGCGTGATCCCGTCACCGATCTGGAGACGCTGCGCACCGAGGTCTCGCTCTATTCCAAAGAACTCTCCAAGCGCCCCTGGATCATCATCGCCAACAAGATCGACCTCCCCGAGGCCCGCGAAAACCTGCCGCGCATCAAGGAGCGCTTCAAACGCGTTAAGCTCATCCCCGTGTCCGCCGACACCGGCGAAGGGATGCAAGTGCTGCGTGATTATCTGGAAGAGAAAATCGCGGTGCAGGAGGAGTGATGGAAAGACGATTGCGAAGTGCGAAGTCGATTTCAGGGCTGAGCACTTCGCACTGAGCACTTCGGCCTCACTCCCCCTTCTTCGCCGCCGAGAGACGCTTCACCTCCGCGAGCACCGCGTTGAGAGTCTGCTGCGTCTCTTTCGTGTCCACGTGATCCGGCCCCAGCTCGCGGCGGCGGATGTCGAGCACGCGCTGGTAACACTTCACACCCTCGGTGTAGTTTTTCTTTGTCAGATGCAGCTTTGCCGCGTCGAGGTAAATGGCCAGCGTCTCATTATGCGTCTCACCCCAGCCGATGATCGCGTGCCGAAGCGCTGACTGGACCAGTTCGTACACCCGCTCGGGGTTTTGCAGATCGCTCTCCACATAGGCCAGGCGGTAATCAGCCAGCGTCCACTGCTGCTGGAGCGTCTTGTCATTCTCCACGCCTGGCACGTTGCCGATGGCTTGGGAGACGGATGCATACATGTCCCTTGCCTCCTTGTTCATGCCAGCGGCCCGGTAGGCGTCAGCGAGATTGAGTTTGGTCAGAAAGCTGGGCGCCGTGTTCCTGCCGCTGGATTTCTCAGTCAGCTCGGCCGCCCGCTTCAGATATGTCGTACGGTCCTTCATGCGCCCGAAGAACTCCGCGATGGCGCCCATCTGATGATAGGCCGTCGCGGGGATGTCGAACCGTTTCGTCGGATGCTCCTCGCAAAGCTTCACCAGGTCCATGAATTGCTGGTGCGCAGCGAGGCGCTCTTTCTTCCGCATCAGGATGCCGCCCACGGCCAGCTTCACCTCGATCCGGTCATCAAAAAAAGCATCTCCGGCCCGTGTGAGGATGCTCTCCGCGTCACGCGCCATCTGCTCCGCCTTGTCGAGGTCACCATCCGCGTTCGCCGTCTGAGCCGCCAGCCTGGCCATCACCACGGCCGCCTCGGGCGAGCGCTCGCCGTTGAGCGCGGCACGCAGCGCCAGCAGCATCTGAAAGCAATTTGCCGCCGCCGTGTGATTGCTCCGCTCCGCCATCACGCGTCCCGCGTTCTCAAGCAGCTTGGCACAGGTCTCATCAGTGGCTGTCTTCGCCGTGGCGCGCTCATTGTACGCATTCACCCAGGTCTGTACCGCGCTGTCGTACTCCTTTTTCTTCTCAGCCTCGATCCCAAGCTTCAACGCATCCTCTGTCGGCCCCGCAATCGTGGCGGGCACAGGGGAGAGGATCAGTGTGAGAAAAAAAAGAGTGCTGCGCATGGACAGATAAGACAGGATGAGAAAGTGGATTGTTGTCGAAAACACGCCGGGCCGCAACGGTCAGTTCGTTCAACTCCGCTCAGCGCCCCTCAACTTCGCCTTCGAAAACGTGTCTGCGGAACGCCCCTCACAGACCGCCATCTCCGGCGGGCGCACTCAGACGAACATTTCCGCTCCATCCGCGTGTTCCGTGAGCCGGCTCCACGCTCCTGCTTTGAAGCAGTCCCTCAAGGAAGTTTGCATTCCCCTCCCCCAAGCGCTAGAACCCACGCCCCTTCCTCCGCGAACCTCTCGCCATTCGTCATCCATGAAAACCACTCTCCGCGTCTTCGCCTACCTGCGCCGCTATCCCGGCATGGCTTCGGCGCAGCTCCTCACCGCAGTAGGCGGGACGGTGATGGTGATCGTGTTCCCCTCCATCGCAAAGGAGGTCTTTGATGTGATCGTGCCCGCGCGTGACTGGGAGCGGCTGAACGCAGTGGCGCTGCTGGGTCTCGGGGCGTTCTTCCTCCAGCATTTCCTCAACGCGCTGCGCATCCAGCTCAACAACACCTTTGAGCAGAAGGTGATCTTTGATCTGCGCAGCGACCTCTATGAGCGACTCCAACGACTGCCGCTGCGGTGGTTCGACAACCGGCCTTCGGGCGACATCATGACGACGGTGAGCGAGGACATCCCGTCGGTGGAGCGCGTGCTCATTGACGGCATCGAACAGGGGCTCGTGGCGGTGCTGCAGATCGTGATCGTGAGCGTGTTCATGTTCAAGCATGACGCGTATCTCGCTGCGGCGGCGTTCATTCCTGTGCCCTTTCTCGTCGCGGGCGCGCTGGGCTACACGCTGACGTCGCGTGATCGTCACCGCAAAGTGCGCAAGGCCAGCAGCGCCATGAACTCCCTGTTGCACGACAACGTGGCGGGGATGCGGCAGATCAAGGCCTACGCGATGGAGCACGAGGAGCACGAGCGCTTCAACGAAAGCAGCGGCGCGCTGCGCAAGGCCACGCTTCACGTCATGCGCGTGTGGTCCATTTACCGGCCCGGCATGGCCTTCCTCGGCAGCGCGGGCCTCATCATCACGCTGTGGCTCGGGGCGCGGGCGATCATCGAGAGCCGCATGAGCTACGGGGAGGTCACGGCGTTCTTCGTGCTGATCCCGCTTTTCTACCAGCCAATCGATGCACTGCATCAATTGAACCAGATCATCCAGTCTGGCCGCGCGGCGGGAGAGCGCGTGTTTGAGATTCTCGACTCCGAGGAAGAGGCGGACACCGCTGGCGGCAAGACATTGCAGAACATCAAAGGCCATGTGCGCTATGAGAACGTGAGCTTCTCCTATTCAGCCGCGACGCCCACGGTGCATCACGTCAATCTCGAGGCGCAACCCGGCCAGACCATCGCGCTCGTCGGTCCCACGGGCGCGGGCAAGAGCACGCTCATCAACCTGCTCACCCGCTTTTATGAATACGACGAAGGCGTCATCACCATCGACGGCACGCCCGTGCATGAGCTGAACAAATCCGCGCTGCGCAAAAGCATCGGCTACGTCACGCAGGAGAGCTTTCTCTTCAACGGCACCGTGCGGCAGAATCTGCTCATAGGAAAACGCGATGCCACAGACGCGGAAGTGTGGGCCGCGCTCACGAGCGCGAACGCGGACTCATTCGTGCGCCTCCTGCCCAAGCAGCTCGACACACATGTAGGCGAGCGCGGCATCAAGCTGAGCGTCGGCGAGAAACAGCGCGTCTCCATCGCACGCGCGCTTCTGAGGAATCCGCCCATCCTCCTGCTCGACGAGGCGACCGCGAGCGTGGACACCGAAACCGAGCGCCAGATTCAACAAGCCCTCGACCGCCTGATGAGCCAGCGCACCAGCTTCGTCATCGCCCACCGCCTTTCCACCGTGCGTC
>JANPIW010000176.1:0-1878 GCA_031425215.1 Verrucomicrobiaceae bacterium | reverse complement strand
CCTTGTCCGCGATGTGGACGGCGCCGATGAGATCGACGCGCACGCCCCTGGCATTCTCGAACGCGCCCACGCCCGTGCGCAAGCGCGCGCCCGCTTCATCCTCGACAAACTGGACGTAATCCGGCGCGTCGTCCTTCCGCGGCTTTGTCTCCGCCTCCTGAGCGAGGCATGACGACGTGAGCACGATGAACGTGGTGACTAGACGGAAAAGACGCGGGGAATTCATGGCGGGTGATGCATCGAGCGTAGCATGAGAAAAGCCGCCGTCACCCTCGCGGATGACGGCGGCCTCTGAGTTTGGCTCTGGTTTTGCGACAAGGATTCAAGGCCGGGGATGGAAGTTGCGGTGAACTTCCTTGAGCCTGGACTGATCCACATGCGTGTAGATTTGCGTCGTCGCGATGTCCGCGTGGCCGAGCATCTCCTGGATCACGCGCAGATCGGCCCCGTGATTCAGCAGGTGGGTGGCGAAGGAATGGCGCAGCAAATGCGCGTGTATTTTTTTCGGGTCGAGGCCGGCCAGCGCCGCCCGCCTTTTCACGATCTGACTCACGCGCTCGTCCGTGAGCAGTGTGCCGCGATTGGTGATGAAGATGTGGCTCGTGGTCCGCGGTCTCACCAGCGCGGGCCGCGCGTGCTCGAGGTACGTCCGGATCGCCTCGCGTGCCTCACCGCCCACGGGTGTGAGGCGTGTCTTGGATCCTTTGCCAGTCACGCGGATGAAGCCTTCGTCGAGACTCAAGTTCTCAAGCTTTGCGTTCACCAGCTCGGAGAGCCGCAGCCCGCTGGCGTAAAACAATTCCAGGATCGCCCGGTCACGCCGGTCGAGCGGAGCGTTGCCAGTCACGGACTCGATCAAGGTGCGTATCTGCGACTCGTTCATCGTGTCCGGCAGGCGCTGCTCGACTCGCGGCGGCATGATCGGCTCGCATGGATCGCCTTCGCGAAAGCGGCGTGCATTGAGCCAGGCGAAGAAGATTCGCAAGCATTGTAATTCCAGGCGCGCGGTGGAGGTGGCGATTCCGCACCTTTTTCTCACCGAGAGGTAAGCGCTGATGTGCTCGGTGGTCACACCAGCCACATCCTCGATGCTCCGCTTTTCTTTGATCCAGCGCGCAAACATTTCCAGCTTGCCGCGCACCTCGATCTGATAGCGCGTCGAAAGCCCGCGCTCGGTGGCGAGGTGCATAATAAAATGGTCGATGAGCGCGAGCACGGCGGGACTTGTTGTTTTCAGCGGGCGGGCGGCTATTCTCCGCGCCCCAAAGATGCCCCGAGTTTACATCCGAACCTACGGCTGCCAAATGAACGAGCGCGATTCCGAGCAGGTATCGCAGATGTTCATCGAGCGCGGCTACACCATGACGCCGAGCGAGGACGACGCGGATGTCGTGCTCATGAACACCTGCTCCGTGCGCGATCAGGCGGAGCAGAAGGCCATCGGCAAAATGGGCATGATCCGCCGTGACCGCATCGTGAAGCCGCTCGTCACCGGCTTCATGGGCTGCATGGCGCAGAGCCGTGGATCGAGCCTCGTGGAGAAATCTGGCGTCGATCTCGTCGTGGGCACGCAGAAGTATCATCGCGTTGTGGATTACGTCGATGAGATCATCCGCGCCAAGGCGGAGCGGCAGATGGACGATGAGCGCAGCTCCATCGTCGATGTCAGCGAGGAAGCAGAATCGCAAAACACCATCCGCGATCACACGCTGCGCGAGAAACAGGGCGCGGCCTTTGTCAGCATCATGCAGGGCTGCAATATGAAATGCACTTTTTGCATCGTCCCCTACACGCGCGGCGAGGAGCGCGCGCGGCCCATCGCGCACATCGTCGAGGAAGTGCGCCGCCTCGCGGATCGCGGCGTGAAAGAGGTCACGC
>JANPIW010000175.1:0-14643 GCA_031425215.1 Verrucomicrobiaceae bacterium | reverse complement strand
GTGATGCTTTACCAGATGCTCACGGGCAACATCCCGCGCGGCATGTGGGTGATGCCGAGCGTGATGGTGCAGACGGATCCGCGCTTTGACGCCATCATTGGGCGCGCGATGCAGGTGGACCGCGAGGCGCGGCATCAGTCCGCCAGCGAGCTGCGCCGCGAGCTGGATGTGATCCTCACGGTGCCGTATGTGAAGCACGACGAACAGCGGCCGAGCGCGGCGATCCCGAAGCAGCAGCTCGCGCTCGCGCATCAGCAGCGGCAGCAGCAGGTGGTGGTGCATCGCGGCCCGCAGAAGTCCGCCCCGCTGGCGCAGCGTCAGCCCGCGCATGTGGTGACGTATGTGCCGCAGAAGAAGCCGGGCTTCACGACCTTTGTCGCGGCGGTGCTCATCGGCGGCGCGGGGTTGTTCGTCTTCCAAAAAATGATCAAGCCCGCTGTTGCGCCGCAGCAGCCGCTGGCGCCGGTCACGTTGGCGGTTCATGACGCAACTCCGGCGGCGCAGTCCGATGGCGTGTTCGCCTTTGGTGGTCATCGCTACAAATTTCTGCCAGGGCCGTTCTCGAAGAACGAGGATCAGGAGGCGGCGATGGACCTCGGCGGCCGTCTCGCGGCGATCACATCGGCGGAGGAGCAGCAGTGGATCGAGCAAACATTTGGCGATGCGATCCGCTCGTCGAGCGCGAAGACATGTCGCATCGGCGCGGCAGGCTCGCGCAGTTCGTGGAAGTGGCTGAACGGTGAACCGTGGAGCTACGCCAACTGGGACAGCGGTTTTCCCGATCCCACGAAAACGGACATGCCGATCCTCGTGCTCAATGCCGCGAGCGGCGCACCGTTCAAATGGCAGCACGCTTATTTTAGCGGCAAAGCGGGCGCGCTCGTCGAGTGGGACGATCTCTCCTCGTCCATCGCCGCTTTGCCGAAGGAGCGCGAGCCGCTCAGCTTTGGCGGGCATCGTTATCAGCTCGTGCGCGAAAAGTTGGGCTGGCAGGCGGCGGAAGCGCGGGCGGAGTCGATGGGCGGACACCTCGCGACGATCACGACGAAGGCGGAGCACGATTGGGTGAAGGCGCAGTTTGGCAAAATGATGGCGGCCACGCGCACAGGCTCATCCATCTGGCTGGGCGCTTTGCAGGATCGCGTGGACACGCCGTTGCGCTGGATCACGGGCGAGCCTTTCATTCACATCGGCTGGAACAAGGACGAGCCGAACAACATCCCCGGCGGCGTTCCTGTCCATCTCGTTCTCGCTGCGACGGGTGGAGGCAACGCGGTATGGAGCGATGTGCCGGCCGGGAGCACCGGCGTCACTGGCGCGGAGGGTGTGCTGGGTTTTCTCGTCGAGTTGGATGACAATTTGAAGCCAGCACCCGCTCCCATCGTCGCTACGACGAATGCAGTCGCCGGTGATGCGGCGGCCTCCGATCCTGCGGGCGTTCCGATGTCAGCCGTCACCGCGCAACTGGCGGAGGCTTCGATCGCCAAGATCGATGACACGGTGCTGGCCCTCAGAGTCGCCGCCTTGCAAGTGTGGCACGGCAATCACGCCGACCACGCGGCCACCAGCCAGCGCTTGCTCGCCTGGGCGGCCGGCACCACCACTCCCGAAGTCGCCAATCGCGTCGTCAAGATCGCCTGCCTCCGTCCTTTGGCTGACGCGTCCCTCCGCGCAGCCGCGCTCGACATGGGCCGGGCCGGCGCTGCGGCAGGCAAAGGCACGCCTAACGCGGGGTGGTATCTGCTCTCGCTCGGCATGGCCGAGTTCCGTGCCGATGATTTCCCCGCTGCTGACGCGACCCTGGCGTCCGCGATCAGAATCGCTGCCACCAATGGCAATCAGGACACTCGTGTGCTGGTCCAAGGCACCGCAGCCTTTTTCCGCGCGATGAGCCTTCTGCGGCAAAACGAACCAGCGGAGGCCCGCGCTGTTTTTACCGCCGCAGAGGAGAACATGAAGCCCGCGCCCGCCGCCGGCCAGAACCCTTTCGCCGAGGCAGGAGTCAGCCACGATGTTCTCATCCGCTGGCTGGCCTGGAGAGAAGCCAAAGCCGCGTTCGCCGAGCCGGAGCGTCTCACGCAGCTCGACGCGCAGTTCAAAGAATCCTTCGAGCGCGACGTGACGAACGGCCCCGCCGCCGCAGCCATCGCTGATCTCAATATCAAGTACCTCGCCGCCATCGACCGCGCGCTGGCCGATGCGATCAAGGCCGGCAGCCCCGACGACATCGCATCTCTGCGCGCCGAGAAGCAGCGCATCACCGACAAGGCGCCGCTGCCATCCATCGATCCGGTGAACATCACCGTCGTGCTCGCGAACCTGCGCAAAACTTACCGCGCCACCCTCACGCCGCTAATTCAGAAGCACACCGCCGCCGCCGCACTAGCTCACACGCGCTACGACCAGGCGCTGGAGGCGTTTCAAATAGAGCTGACGCAGAAGAACGCGCTGAGCGACGCGCAAATCGTGAAAGCGAGACGTGACGCGATGAAGCGGCAGCGCGATCTTGAAACGCCGGAGGTTCAGAACTCCTTGCCCGCGCAGTGAACGCGATTGGAGAGGTCGAATCGAAGTGATCTGGCGCGGCTCAGGGCGACAAGCGCGCCGTGGGGGGCGGGGCGCAGCAGCGTCTGACGGCCACAGTTTGCTGCGAGACTTGTTGCGGACATGTGTCGGAAATGTTGCGCCCTTGCGTGTCCCCTTGCATGATTGGGGGCGGCCTCCCGGCGCGCGTTGATGAGTGAGCGTGAATTAGAATCCGAAGATGTGATGTCGGCTGTTGATGCTGATGCGGGCGAGGCTTTGCCGAAGGATGATGCCTCGCGGGCGTGGCGGGATGAGCGGCGGTCGCTGGAGGTGATCATGTTCACGGACATCGAGGGGTCGGTGCATCTCCAGGAGATGATAGGCACGACGCGTTATGTGGCGCTGCTGCGGCGGCATGACGCGCTGTTTGGGCAGGCGCTGGACGAGGTGGGCAGCGGGACAATCGTGAAGCACACGGGCGATGGATTTCTGACGGTGTTCCCCCGCACGAGTGACGCGGTGATGATGGCGCTGCGGTTTCAATGGCTGCTGGCAAATGAGGGATGGCCGGAGGATGCGGTGATCGCGGCGCGCATCGGGATTCACGAGGGTGAGATTCTGATGATGACCTCGAGCAATGATGCTCCCGGCATGGTGGGCGCGGCGGTGAACCTGGCGGCGCGCGTGATGTCGCTGGCTGTGGGGCGGCAGATTTTGGTGACGCGCTCGGTGTTTGATGCGACGCGGCAGTGTGTGAGCAGCGTGCCGCGCGTGCCTGAGAGCGAAGGTGTGAGGCTGGGCTGGGAGGCGCACGGGGCGTATCTGGTGCGCGGCATCGACTCGCCAGTGGATGTGTATGAGATCGGTGTGCGCGGTCACGCGCCGTTCTGCAAGCCGGCGGGCGGAGCGGACTCGCAGCGCTCGGTGTCAGCGGAGGAGGAACTGACGCTGGGATGGCGGCCTGCGAAGGCGATGGAGGTGCCGCGCCGTTCCGGTTGGATGTTGGAGCGGCGGCTTGGCGAGGGCGGCTTTGGCGAGGTGTGGCTGGCGCGAAACAAATCCACGCGCGAGCACCGGGTTTTCAAATTTTGCTTCGATTCGATGAGGCTGCGCTCTTTCAAGCGCGAACTGGCTCTCTTCCGCCTGATCCGCGAGCGCATCGGCCTGCGGCCCGACATCGCGAGTCTCTATGAGGTGCAGCTCGAGGCGCCGCCGTTTTTTCTCGAGAGCGAGTTCTGCGCGGGCGGTGTGTTGGATGACTGGCTGAAAGCGAGAGCTGACGCGGGTGCTCCGGTGCCGCTGGGCGGACGGCTCGATGTGCTGGCGCGTGTGGCGCGCGCGCTGGGATCGGCGCATTCGCTGGGGATCATCCACAAGGATGTGAAGCCCTCGAACATCTTCATGGAGATGGACGCGGAGGGGCGCGCGCTGCCGAAGCTGGCGGACTTTGGCATCGGCGTGGTGGTGGACCGCGCGGTGTTTGAGGGGCTGGACATTGGTTTTTCCGAAGGTCTCACCATCACCGTGGATCCGAGCCGCACAGGCACGCGGATGTATTCCGCGCCGGAGTACATGATCGGGAAACCACCGTCGGTGCAGGGCGACATCTACTCGCTGGGCGTCTTGTTTTACCAAATGGTGATCATGGATTTCCAGCGGCCACTTGGCGTGGGCTGGCAGCGCGATGTGGATGACCTGCTGCTCATCGAGGACATCGAGCGCTGCGTGGATGTGGAGCCGGAGCGGCGTTTCGGCAGCGCGCTGGATGTGGCGGAGCGCATCGAGGCGCTGGAGCAGCGACGCGCGGCACGAGCGCGCGAGAAGGAGGCGGAGCGCGAGCGCGAGGAGCACGCGCGGGTGCTGCACGCGCACAAGAATCGTATGCGATTCGCGCTGACGGCGGCGGTCGTCGCGCTGTTTGCCGCCAGCGCGCTCACGATCATTCTCGTGCAGATGAACGCGGCGCGGAAAACCGCGGAGGCGCACGCGCAGGAGATCGACGCGGAGCGCAGGCAGGTCATCGCGCAGACGGAGCTGGGACGGGAGCGGCTCTACATGGCGGACATGGTTTCGGTGACGCAGGAGGTGATCAAACGCCGTGCAGAGGGCGCGCGCGAGCTTTTGAACCATCAGCGACCGCTGCCAGGCCAGCGTGATCTGCGTCAGTGGGAGTGGTATTACGCAGCCTCGATGCTGGACACAGGCGACATCGCGGCCACGGCGTCTGACACGCCGCTGCGTGCCCTCGCGCTCAGTCCGAAAGATGACGCGGTGGCGGTGGGCGGCGACGACGGCGTGGTCTCGATCTGGAGCACAGACTCATTCACGAGGCTGCGCTCATGGCCGGGCGCGGTCGTGGAGGTGCGCGCTCTCGCGTGGCTGCCGGACGGAAGCATCGCGGCGGGCCTGGCGAATGGAGAGATCGTCCTGCTGGAGCCGGGCACGATGCGCGAGATCACACGCTGGTCCGCGCACGCGCGCCCGGTGCGCGCGCTGCATGTCAGCAGGGCGGATGGCACGCTCATCTCCGGCGGCGAGGACGGCGCGCTGCATTGGTGGCGCGATGGGAAATCTGTGCGCGACTGCCAGTGGCAGGGTCATGTGAGCGCGGTGGACGAGAATGACGATGGCACGCAGATCGCCGTCGTGCTCGCGCAGCCGGGGCGTCTGCTCATCGGCGCGCCAGACGAAATTCAGCAGGCACACGAGTCCGCTCTGCAAAGGCCGGACTCTCCCCTGGCATGGAGGCCGCGCTCCACCGAACTGGCTCTCGCGATCAATGACATGCCGATGGCGGCATGGAATCCGCAGGAGTGGTCGGAAACTTTTTTTGTGACCAAGGAGCAAAGCCCCGGCTCCGCCTCATTTGCCTGGTCGGCGGACGGTCTCATGGCAGCCGTCGGCGGAGTGGACGGAAAAATCACGCTGGTGAATCTGACGCGCGTGTTCGAGCCACGGATGCCGAGCTACGGGCACCGGGGCGCGGTCACGGGGCTGCGCTGGATGCGCGGGCGCACACGGCTCATCTCCATCGGTCACGACGGGACGCTGCGCGCGTGGGATGATCTGTGGCGTCCGGCCGAGGTCTCAGGATTCAATCTCGGCGGACAGCCTGATGACATCGCGACACATCCGCAGCGCGATGAGGTGGCCTTGATGCTCTCGGCCGATGACGTGCGTCTGGTCGATGGCCGCTCGTTTCAGATCAAATGGAGCCGCCCCATGCCGCTGCCCGCGCCGGAAAACGCGACACATCGCGGCGGCAAGCTGGCATTCAGCCCCGATGGCAAATGGCTCGCTGCGGCATGTCCCGGCCGCGGCTGGGTGGCATGGAGTCTCGAAGACTCGCGACGATTTTCAGAACCTGGCCGGAGCGATGTGCTCTCCATCGAGTGGACGGATGACAGCAGCGCCCTGGTCGTGCGCGATAAGGCAGGCTGGCGCGTCGCGCCTCTCGTCGCGGACGCGGCAAAGCCGGTGGTCGGCGGCACGGGAGAGATCGCATGGGCGGGTGGGACGGGAGGGCAAAAAATCGGAGTCGTGATCAAACAGCAAAACGGCTGGCATGTGCAGACCTACTCCACCATGACCGGTTCGCTGCAACACGACACACCGCTGCAAGACGGCCTCGGCATGCCGGGCTGCGCCCGCGCTTTTCTGCCCGGAGGTCTCCTCGCCATCGGCTTCGATTCCGGGCTTCTCGTTTGGGTGGACATGACCACTGGTGCCATCGCGCGGCCACCGCTCTCTCATGTTGGCCCGCTGCAAAGCATTGCCTGGCATCCTGACGGAAAGCGCGTCGTGTCCGCCGGCGCCGATGGCAGCGCGCGCATCTTTGACGTGCGCCATGCCGCGCAGATTTGGTCGGTGGAAACCATGCTTCCCTCCGACATCGTCAGCGCCTGCTGGAGCGCGGATGGCACACGCCTCATGGTCGCCGCAGCATCCGCCAACATCGCCCGTCAGTTCGACTCCACACGCGCGATGCAGAGCGAGGGACGGCTGCCCATGAGCGACACGCCCGCTAATCCGCTGAAACGCTCCCTGGCCGCCGTGCAATCCAGCCCCGATGAGATCTTCGGGTGGCGCTCGCTCGCCGATGCGATCGAGGAGGCGCGCGCCACGGATGCAGTCCCCGAGGACGATCTGATCGCCGCAGCCGCCCGCCTTGGAAGACTCGGACTCCGGGCACCGACATCGAAATTTTCCGGCACCACGGCTGTGATCGTGCGCGAGTGGCGCGGTCATGCGCTTCCGATGGTCATGCAAACCGCCCAGGCAGCCGTGCTCGAGCAGTGGATGGAAGTGGCCGCGCTCACGCAAAGTCTTGACGAGAAGAATCCGGAGCAACCCTGGCTCCTCCTGCATCGCATCGAGGCGCTCAAACGCCTGGGCCGTCATGCCGAGGCGGAGAACGCGGGCCGCGTCGCATGGCAGGCCCATCAGCGATTGCTCGGCATTCCATCCTCGCCACCCAGCCCCACCATCAGCACCGAGCTGCCACGCGCCGTGAATTTAAAACCTTGGGCCACGATCCGCAAAAAAGACGACTGGACCGGCAGCAAAGGCAACAACCTCGGAGTCTTTCCCGACGAGCTGCCGCAGGAGGGATTTGCTTTTCAAAGTGGAGACTTCATCCAGCTCGCCGGCAACGGACTGCGCATGAGCATGAGCCGCATGCTCCCGCGCGCCACCGGTTGGATACCGCTCGGAGGCCCTGCGCGCCGCGTCGCATTCCTCGTCGGCGCCTGCGCCATCCGGGAAAACATCCCGCTCCAGGATCAAGTCATCGGCAGCCTCTGCCTCCAACGCGAAAGTGGCGGCGTGGTCATAGTCCCGCTCATCTACGGCCGAAACATCTGGGACTGCTGGTATCGTTTGAACGGCCCTCAGCGAGGACTCACCGATCCGCCCCCTGCCGATAAAATCGCATGGAGGGGCAAAAGCCCTTACACGGAATCCAGGAGCCACGAACTCGCGTTCTACCGCCTGGAGTGGGAAGCGTCCGGCAGCGCTGAATCTGTGACATCTTTCTCCATCATCTCCCACATGCGCGCCCCCGCGCCCATGGTCATGGCTGCGGAGGTGCTGCCGCCGATGAGCGCGCAGCCATGATCCGCACCAAATCAATCGAGGCATTTCCGCCACCCGTGGAGTGAGCGCCTGAGATCAAGCCCTGACACCGTCTGGATCATCAATTCCATTCGTGGCCATGTTGCCGCTGAAATGATTCCTTTCACCGGCACAGGCAATGCCCGAGGGACGGCGATTTTTTGCGCGCGCACCATTTCGTTTATGCTAGTCTCCGCGCCCCATGCCCAAGAAAACCATTCGTGACATCGACCTCTCCGGGAAACGCGTCCTCGTGCGCGTGGATTTTAACGTGCCGCTCGACAACAGGGACGGCACCATGGTCATCACTGACGACACGCGCATCAAGGAGACGCTGCCCACGATCCAGTTCCTGCGCGACAAGGGCGCGAAGGTGATCCTGATGTCGCACCTCGGTCGTCCGAAAGGAAAACCCGCGCCGGAATTCTCGCTGCGCCCCGTTGCCGATCATCTGCACACGCTCATCAATCATCCCGTCGTGTTCAGCCATGATGTCGTCGGCGAGATCCCGAAAAAGATCATCGCGCATCTCAAGGATGGCGACGTGGCGCTGCTGGAGAATGTCCGCTTTGAAGCGGGCGAGGAGAAGAACGACGAAACGCTGGCAAAGCAGCTCGCGGAACTCGGTGACCTATTCGTGAACGACGCCTTTGGCTCAGCACACCGCGCACACAGCTCCACGACTGGCATCGCGGATCATCTGCCGACCGTGTCCGGCCTTCTGATGGAGAAAGAGATCACCTACCTCCACGACGAACTCGAATCCCCCGAGCGCCCCTTCGTCGTCATCCTCGGCGGCGCGAAAGTGAACGACAAGATCGAGGTCATCAACCGCCTGCTCGAAAAGGCCGACACCATCATCATCGGCGGCGGCATGGCTTACACCTTCCGCAAACTCGTGCAGGGCATCACGCTGGGCAAAAGCCTCTACAAACCCGAGTGGGAACCCATCGCGCAGGCCGCGCTCGACAAAGCGAAGGAGCGCGGCGTGAAGATCCTCATCCCCGTCGATGCGCTCATCACCGATGCGTTCGACTTCGATGCGAAGACCATCGGCAACAGAAAACTCACCGCCGTAAATGAAAGCATCCCTGATGGATGGGAAGGCGTCGATATCGGCCCCGAGTCCGTGCTGTTGTTCTCCGCAGAAATCGCGAAAGCAAAAACCGTAATCTGGAACGGACCCATGGGCGTCTTTGAAATCAAAGAGTGCGCCACCGGCACCTTCGCCATCGCCAAAGCCATCGCCGCGAACACCACCGCCAAGACCATCATCGGCGGCGGCGACAGCGTCAAAGCCGTGAAGAAAGCCGGCGTGGCCGACAAGATGACCTTCATCTCAACTGGCGGCGGCGCGTCACTGGAACTGCTCGAAGGCAAAGTGCTGCCGGGAGTAGCCGCTCTCGCGGAGAAGTGAAGTTGAGGGTGGTTGACCATTGTTGACTTGGTTGACAATGGTTTGAACCGCCGCCCTCAACTCACAATTGTCAACAACGTCAACCACCCTCAACTTCCCCCATGAGAAAGCCCATCATCGCCGCCAACTGGAAAATGCACATGACCCCGCAGGAGACGGAGGATTTTCTCCGCGCCTTCATGCGGCTCGTGCCCGACAAATGCCCCGTGCAGGTCGTCGTCGCGCCACCATTCATCAGCCTGCCAAAAGCCGGCGAGATGCTGCGAAATGACAACGTCGAGCTGGCCGCGCAAAACATGAGCCAGCATCCAGCAGGCGCATACACCGGCGAGGTCAGTGCGCGCATGATCAAGGATGTGGGCTGCAAGCACGTCATCCTCGGCCACAGCGAACGCCGCTCTCTTTACGGCGAGACGAACCAGATCGTGAACGCCAAAGTCCTCGCCGCGCTCGAAGCACGTCTGCATCCCATTCTCTGCATCGGCGAGACGCTCGAAGAACGCGACGGCGGCCGCCTGGAGCAAGTGCTCGAATCCCAGCTCCGCGAGAGCCTTGCCGAAGTCGGCGCGCGCCGCGTGCTCGATTGCGTCATCGCCTATGAACCCGTCTGGGCCATCGGCACTGGCCGCACTGCGTCATCACAGCAGGCGCAGGACGCGCACGCGTTTTGCCGCAAGGTACTTCACGACCTCTTCGGCGAGGACGCCGCAAAGAAACTCCGCATTCAATACGGCGGCAGCGTGAAACCCAACAACATGGCCGAACTCATCGCGCAGCCCGATGTCGATGGCGCGCTCGTCGGCGGTGCCAGCCTCGAGAGCGGCAGCTTCTGGGAGATCGTGAGAGCGGCTAGCGATTGGGTGGGCGCGCGCTGAGACCGCGTTAGCGCCCCCGGTTGCATGGCAGATGGAGATGCGCTTATCTCCACGCCATGCACCGCATCACCGCCCTCATTTCGGTTTGCTCCGCCCTTTGCACCGGCGTGCTCGCAGCCGCGCCGAAACCCAACGTCCTTTTCATCCTCTGCGACGATCTCCGTCCCGCAGCGCTCGGCTGTTACGGGAGCCCCCATGTGAAGACGCCGAACATCGACCGCATCGCCGCGGAAGGCGTGCTTTTCAAAAACGCGTTCTGCACCACCTCGCTCTGCTCACCCAGCCGCGCCTCCATCCTCAGCGGCCTCTACGCTCATGCGCATGGTGTGACAAACAACTTCACTGAGTATCCCGGCGCGCTGCCCTCCTTTCCCAAGCAACTCCAGAAGGCGGGCTACCGCACCGCCTACATCGGCAAATGGCACATGGGTGAGGACAACGATGAGCCGCGCCCAGGCTTCGATTGGTTCGTCACGCACAAGGGCCAGGGAAAATACTTCGACACCGAGTTCAACCTCAACGGCACCAAGCGCGAGGTCGTCAAAGGCTACTACACCACCGTCGTCACCGATCTCGCGCTCGACTGGCTGGGAAAGGCCGGCCAGGAAAAACCCTGGTGCATGATGATCGGCCACAAAGCTCCGCACAGCTTTTACACGCCAGAACAAAAATACGCGCACAGCTTTGCCAACGTGCGCGTCCCCTACCCCGACACCGCTTTCAAGCTCGAAGGCAAACCCGACTGGATCAAGCAGCGCATCAGCACTTGGCACGGCATCTACGGCCCGCTGTTTGAGTGGCGGAAAAAATTCCCCGACGACCGGCCCGAGGCGGTGAAGGATTTTGAAAACATGGTCCACGGCTACTGGGGCACCATCCTCAGCCTCGATGACTCCCTCGCACGCCTGCGCGACTGGCTGGAAAAAACCGGACAGCTCGACAACACGCTCATCATCTTCATGGGCGACAACGGTCTGCTCGAAGGCGAGCACGGCATGGTGGACAAGCGCACCGCGCATGAGCCATCCATCCGCATCCCCATCATCGCGCGCCATCCCGCGCTAGCCAGCGCCGCGAAAATGATCACGCAACAAGTGCTCACCGTCGATGTCGCCCCCAGCATCCTCGACATCTGCGGGGCCGAGCCGCTCAGTGCCATTCACGGTCGCTCCTTTGCCAAACTCGTGCGCGACGGCGCGGACGCTGACTGGCGCACCAGCTTCTTCTACGCGTGCAACTACGAGAAACAATTCCCCTACACGCCAAACGTCCGCGCCCTGCGCACCGATGACTGGAAATACGCCCACTACCCGCACGGTGATGGAAAACCCGATCGCCACATGCCCGAGCTTTACGATCTGAAACATGATCCCGAGGAACGTCACAACCTTGCGAACGAGCCGAAGCACGCAGCCACACTCGCCGAGCTGAAAGCCGAGCTGCAACGCGTGATGAAACAAACCGGCCTCACCCCCGAGACAGACAAGATGCCCCTGGATGAAGGCATCAAAGCCGCGCTGCCGGATGCGAAGATAAGGTGATCGTTCAACTCCCAACCTCAGCATTGTCGCCTCCATGCTGATGCGTTAAGATCGCCCTATGCCGAAGCCAGCACCCACACTCTTCACCATGCCGCCGGAGATCGCGCCCGAGCACCACTGGGCGTGGCAGGGCCGTGTTGATGATTTTTACCGCAAGGCCCGCATCTGCGCGCGTGTGCTGCAAAGCCCGCGGCTCCAGGCCAAGGACAAGTGGGTGCGCCTCGCCAAACGCATGGTCGAGGAGCGCGGCGTGAATGACAGGCTCATCGGCAAAGCCATGAAGTGGCTCGACTATCGTGCGCGCCGGAACCATCAAGCCTGATATGACAATGGCTTGGGAAATGCCACCACCGAATTGGAACTCGCCCATCGGGATCGAACTAGACCGCTTCTTCCGCGAAGTGAGCCGCCAATTGCCTGATTTGAAAACGACGCTCACGGTTTTTGGATCATCGCCCATTCACCTTTGCCTCGACGCTAGCTTCACGAGCAAGGATGCAGATCTCTTCGTGCTGAGCGACGAAGAGCAACTGCGGGACATCGCCGCATCCATTGGTCTCGGAAAAGTCGGCGCGGCACCGGGACAGTTTTATCTCGAAATCTGCAAGCCTTGGGCATTCAAGACGACTCCGTCGCACTACGCGCGCGCTCATTGCGAGACGCGCCATGGCCTCGCGATCATCGTCCCGCATGTACGCGACATTCTCATCGGCAAGCTCAGCCGCCATCGCAAAAAGGACCAGCAAGGTGTGGAGCCAAAAGACCTGCGAGGCTTTGCGCGTGTGCGCGAGGTCACTGGCGGGCATCCCACCGAGGCGGAGCTGATCGACGACCTGCGCCTGTGCCCTCATTATTTCATCAGCGGCGTCAACGCGATCATGACCGACTTCCGCGCCAACGTCGAAGACCTCTGGCCCGCGCTTTATGGCCATCCCATTGACGTGAACCAGCAGATCATCCGCCCGCTCATCGACGAGATGGAGGAAATGGGCTACATCGAAAGCAAGGACTGGATGTCCCTCGTCCGCGCGCTGGGCGGTGTGCGCAAAGAGTGAGCGCTTCTTGACTCACTCCGCCGCGCTCGTGACACTCGCCGCACATGGCATCGCTGGCAGACTGGATTCACGCGGCGCGACCGAGGACACTCGGCGCGGCGGTGGCGCCTGTGGCGGCGGGGAGCGTGATCGGCTGGCGCTTCGGCGGTGAGTTTCATCTCGATCTCGCGCTCTATGCGTTGGGCAGTTGCATCGCGCTGCAAGTGGCCACGAACTGGTTCAACGACGCGCTCGATTTCAAACGCGGTGGTGACACTGCCGCGCGTGTCGGACCGCTGCGCATCACGGCGGCTGGCGCGGCATCGGCGCGGTCGGTGATGCTGGCCGCGCTCATCACGCTCTTCATTGCCGTGGCGCTGGCCGTGCCGCTGTTGCTCGCACGGGGCTGGCCCATCATCGCCATCGGCATCCCCTCGCTCTACTTCTGCTATGGCTACACCGGCGGGCCGGTGCCGCTGGCCTATCGCGGAATGGGAGAGTTGTTTGTGATTCTATTTTTCGGATTCGTCGCGGTCACAGGCTCCGCCTTCGTGCAATGCGGCCTCTGGCTGCCAGAAGCGCTCGTTGCAGGCTTGCAGATCGGCTGCCTCTCCACCGTGCTCATCGCCGTCAACAATCTGCGCGATCTCGCGGAGGATCGCACGACTGGAAAGCGCACGCTGGCCGTCCGCCTCGGCGCGCGCTTTGCCCTCATCGAGATCACCGCTCTCATCCTGCTGCCGCATGGGGCCGCGCTTTTCTGGCTGACGCGCGATCTTGAACGCGCGTTCGCGCTTCCGCTGATGAGCCTGGGCTTTGGTCTGCCGCTCCTGCAGTGGATTTGGAAAACGGAACCCGGGCCGATTTACAACCGCTTTCTCGCGCTCGCTGGACTGCAGCTCATCGTCTTTGCGCTGCTCTTCTGCGCCGCGTTGCTCGACACCTGGCCATGATCGACATGATTCCCATCGGGCCGATCCATGTCCACCGCTACGTCATCCGCAGCGGCGCGGCGCTGAACTCCGCCTCGGTGCGTCGCGAATTCCCCGGCGCGCTCATCCGTGCTGGCGATGGTTTCGGCTGCATTCATCCCTGGCCCGAGTTTGGCGATGCCGGGATCGAGGAGCAGCTCGATCTCTTGTCTCGCGGCATCACTACACAACTCACGCAGATCGCACTGCGTTGCGCGGAGATCGACGGCGCGGCACGTCGTGCAAGCGTGAGCTTGTTCGCGGATCTCGTCATACCGCAGAGTCATTACTCGTGGGCATCTTCTCAGCCCACCGATGCACAGCTCGCTCGTGTGCTCGATGAAGAATGGCCCGCGATCAAAATGAAAGGCTACGCAAACTGGGGTGAGACGCTGCGCTTCCTCGAAAGCGTGGCCAAAGCCGCTGATTCCAGCGATCTCCTGCTGCGCGTCGATTTCAACGGCTGCCTCGACAGGAATGATTTCGCCAAATTCTGCGAACTGCTGCCGCTGCGCGTGTATCGCCGGCTCGATCTCATCGAGGATCCCCTGCCCTACGATGCCTCTCTCTGGAATGAAGCGCGCACCCGCTGGGGTGTGCGCCTCGCGCTCGACAAAGGCTGGCAGAGCGCGAGCGACGGCTTTGATGCCGTGGTCGTAAAACCTTCGCGCCGCGACTGGCGCATTGTTGCAAAACAAATCTCCACCAGCCCGCTAATGCTCACCTCAGCGATGGATCACGCGCTAGGCCAGATGTTCGCCGCCTACGAGGCCGCGCTCGCGTGGCGCGAGATGCCGGAGCGCCTCACGCACTGCGGCCTCGCCACGCAGCATTTGTTTGAGCCGGACTCATTCTTTGAGCGCGTCACCTCGCCCGGCGGACATTTGCAGCCCGACAAAAACGGAACTGGCCTCGGCTTCAACGACGTGCTGGAGACACTGCCATGGAAACGCCTGACCTGAGCAGCGCAGCGTTTTGGCACAGCGATGACCATCACATCGCTGTGAATCCTCATCGTCCCGCCGATGCGGATGGTCTGCGTGATTTCGCCGGGAGCGATCTCCAGGCGCCTGGGTGGTGTTTCTTCCAAACCTCCGGCTCCGAGGGCGCGCCGAAGTGGGTCGGCCTGACCAAAGAGTCCTTCATCATCTCGGCTCGCGCCGTGAA
>JANPIW010000174.1:0-8649 GCA_031425215.1 Verrucomicrobiaceae bacterium | reverse complement strand
CCGCGGCGATGAGCGCGTCCTTCATGTCGGTCGGCTCGTCGTATTCTTCGATGTGATTGTCACCGCTCACGATGAGCGCGCGGCACTTACCTGCGTGGTAAAGTTCCGCCGCAGCTTTCATGCGCGTGGTGAAGAAGCGGTTGTTCCTTCCATTTTGCAGCGTCTTCGCACAGCCCAGCACCAGCGCCACGCGGTCCCCGTCGGTGATGTCCGCAGCTTGAGCGAAAGTTTTGCCTGACGCGCTTTGCTTCACGATAAAGTGAGCGCTCACGAGCAACACAGCGCCCAACAAAATTCCGCAGGCGGACAATAGAATCATTCGACGCAGAAGTTTTGGGGCACGCATGAATCCACTCATACCATGATCGACATGCACAGGCAATGTCGGCAGTTCACCTCTCCTCCGCCTTCATCCGCTCCATCCATTTGCCGAGACGCGGTGGCTCGAAATCGGCCATGCGGCGGATGAGTTCATCGGCGCTGGTGTCCACGATGAGGCAGGCGGCGTGCTCGGGTTTCATGAATCCGGCGCGGGTCATATGATCGAGGAAGCTGGCCAGCTCATCGTAGAATCCCGCGATGTTGAGAAGGCCGACGGGTTTGTGATGAAAGCCGAGCTGCAGCCAGGTGAGCGTCTCGAAGAGTTCCTCCAGCGTGCCGATTCCGCCGGGCATTGCGATGAACGCGCCGCTGAGATCGGCCATTCGCGCTTTGCGCTCATGCATGGAGCCGACGACTTCGAGCGAGGTGACGCCGCGATGACCCAGCTCCTTTTCCATCAGCGCGCAGGGGATCACCCCGATGACCTCCCCGCCCGCTGCGAGCGCGGCGTCAGCGATCACTCCCATGAGTCCGACATTGCCGCCGCCATACACGAGGCCGATGCCGCGTTGCGCGAGCATGGTGCCGAGGGCGGCCGCGGCTTCGGAGAAGGCGGGCGAGGCGCCACGGTTTGATCCGCAATAGACACAGACGCGATGAAATTTTTCCTGCATCATCCGATGCTGTGCGTGACGAGGCGGAGCACAAGCTGGAAGTAGCGGAGGTCGCCAGACTTCCGACGGATGCTCCTGCTAATGAGGAGGCGTGTGCGCACTCGTCGGAACACTGGCGAGGTCCGCTACGCGCTCTACTTTCACCACACCATGCGCCTCCACATTCTCAGCGATCTGCATCTCGAGTTTGCCCGCTTCCAGCCGCCGCGGGTGGAGGCGGATGCGGTCATCCTCGCGGGCGATGTTCACAACGGGATGCTGGGCTTGCGCTGGATTCGCGAAAACTTTCCTGACAAGCCGGTGCTCTATATCCCGGGCAATCACGAATTTTACAAACACGGGCTGCCCGCGCTGACGCTCGAGCTGAAGGCTGCCGCCGCCGGGACGAATGTGCATGTGCTCGAAAATGATTGCGCCGTTATCGACGGCGTGGCGTTTCTCGGCGCGACGTTGTGGACGGACTTTGCATTGCGCGGCGACGCGGCGCTCGGCGGTCTTGTGGCTGAGTCGGAGATGAATGATTTCCATCTCATCCGCCAGATGCCCGAGAACCGGAAGTTCCGCGCGATGGACGCGCGCAAGCTTCATGCGGAATCCGTCGCGTGGTTGAACGGCGAGATCGCAATGCGGCGTGCGCAGAAGAAAATCATCATCACACATCACGCCCCGTCGGAGCGCTCGGTGCCGGCGAAGTTTCACAATCATCCGTTGAATCCGGCATTCACCTCAAAGCTTGACGCACTGGTCGCAGAAAGCGGCGCGGCGCTGTGGATTCACGGGCACATCCACGGCTGCTCGGATTACACACTCGGCAGCACACGCGTGATCGCAAACACACGCGGCTATCCGGGCGAAGGCGTTGGCGGATTTGATCCAGCGCTGGTGATCGAGGTGTGAGGGCGATTGGCGCACGATCATTTTTTTCCCAGCACGCCGCGAAACCAGTGGGAATGACACAGGCGCACTTCATTCGTGAGGAATGGCAATTTCGTGTTCCATGTTTGGAACGCTGAATACGGCGTTGGCGAAGTCACCGCGTCCATGCCGGCATCCTCTGCCATAATCTTTGCACGAAAGAGGTGGCAGGGATCGCTCACGATGATCGCGTTATGCAAATCGTGGACTCGCATGAGGCGCTCGGCTTCGAGAATGTTCTCCCACGTTTTTGTCGAAACCGTCTCAGTCAGAATTGCCGTTGACGGGATGCCCTCGCTCTCCGCCATGCGTCGAGCCACCAGCGCCTCGGGAACAGTTCCACCATGAGTGAGTCCGCCAGTGAACAGGATCTTTGCAGCGTGGCCCTTCTTCCACATTTCGATGCCATGACGGATGCGCCCTGCAAATGCGGGTGAAGGCTCGCCCTTCCGCACCGCAGCCCCGAGCACGATGATCACATCGGCTTTGCCAGTGAAATCTTGGTTGCCCAGACTCACAATGCGTCCCGCAACAATCGCGCACCACACGAAGAGCGCGAGCAACACCCAACCTAACCATCTCACGAATTTTCCAAACCAGCGCCGACTCCCTGAAAGCTGCGGTTGCTTCCTCGCGGTCATCACCGTGGCGGCGGCCTGTTGCCGCTTCCGCCACCACTGGACGGGCCTTGCTGCGTTTGTGGATAGCCGCCTCCTCCGCTCCTGCGGCCGCTATTGTAGGAGCGGCTGTAGTTGCGCTGCTGGATGCGGTTGCTCTCGCGGATGGCATGAGCGCGGTCTTCCTGCGCCTCGGCGTGGATGGCCGCGGCGCCGATGAGCGCTGCGGCGCCGATGGCGGTGGCGGCGATGGCGGTGTTCCTCCGGTTCTCGGCCTCCTGGGCCTCGCTCCGCATGTAGAGCGAGTCCATGCGGTTTTCGTATTCGTCGCGCGACATGCGGCCCGCACGGTAATCGCGCTCCACCCAGTTCATCTCTTCGAGGTACGGATTCGCGCACGCGGCGAGCAGCGCGCTGCAGATCATGGCGCAAAGGATTCGGTTCAGTGTCGTTTTCATCGGCGTGGATTTTATGACTCGGCCGCCGCGAGGCGAGAAGTATATTTTTGAACACTTGCCACGCACCGTTTCGGTTTGGCGCTTGCGCGCGCGCGACGCAGGCACATCATCGGCGGCATGGCGAAACCGCACTCGGAGTTTGTTCTCTCCATCCTCGATCTCCTCGCGCCCATTGGCGGCGTGGAGGCACGGCGCATGTTTGGCGGCTGCGGATTTTATCGTGAGGGGCTTATGTTTGGGCTTGAGGCTTTTGATAAATTCTTCCTCAAAGTCGATGAGATCACGAAACCGAAATACGAGGCGCTGGGGCTGGAGGCGTTCACTTACACTTACCCGGACGGTCGCTTCCTCGTGATAAAATACCACGTCCCGCCGGAGGAGGCGTTTTCATCTCCGATGCGCATGAGACCGTGGGCGCTGGAGGCCATCGAGACTGCAAAGCGTGCTGACAAGAAGCCCAAGAAATCGAAGCGACCCGCCGCTAAGAAAGCGCGCCAAAGCTAAGGCTCTAATCCTCTAATCCTCTAATCCTCTAATTCTCTAACTCACTGCCTCTCCCCATGTCCGCCCACGCATCCAGCTTCACCGTCACCACTCGCGGCAAGGGCACCTATGAGATCACGGATGCTTGCGAGAAAATCGTGCGCGCCAGCCGCATCACCACGGGCACGGCCACCGTCTTCGTGCAGCACACGAGCTGCAGCCTCGTGATCTTTGAAAATGCCGACCCTTCCGCGCGCACCGACCTGCACGCTTTCTTCGACCACCTCGTTCCCGAGGACGCGCCGTATTTCGTTCACACACTCGAAGGCTCCGACGACATGCCGAGCCATCTGCGCATGGCGCTCACGCGCACATCGGAGGTGATCCCCGTCGTGCAGGGCCGGCTCGCGCTCGGCACCTGGCAGGGTGTTTATCTTTTCGAGCACCGCCGCGCGCCGCACACGCGGAGCATCGTTGTGAGTGTGATTGGAGAATGAAACCGCCCGCCATGAATCCGCACAGCACCGCCGAACTCGAAGACCTCCTCAGCCAGCCCACGCCCGCCGTCGTCGAGATGATGCGGCGCATCGCGGGCGACATCATCCTGCTCGGCGTGGCCGGGAAAATGGGGCCGTCACTCGCCCGCATGGCGCGGCGCGCGGCGGACGAGGCCGGCACGGCGCGGCGCGTCATCGGCGTGTCGCGCTTTCGTGATGCTGGCGCGCGCGAGGCGCTGCATGAGCACGGCATTGAGACGATCTCGTGCGACCTGCTCGACGAGAGCGCCGTCGCCGCGCTGCCCGAGGCACCGAATGTCATCTACCTCGCCGGCATGAAATTCGGCGCCACGGGCAATGAGCCTCTCACCTGGGCCATGAACACCCACCTCCCCGCCATCGTGTGCAGAAAATTCCGCACCAGCCGCATCGCCGCCTTCTCCACCGGCAACATCTACGGCCTCGTCCCCGTCAGCGGCGGCGGATCAAAGGAAACCGACGCGCCCAACCCCGCTGGCGAGTACGCCATGAGCTGCCTCGGCCGCGAGCGCATGTTTCAATATTTCAGCGACGCCCTCCACGTCCCCGTCGCCCTCATCCGGCTCAATTACGCCTGCGATCTCCGCTACGGCGTGCTCGTCGATGTCGCCACCAAAGTCTGGCGCGGCGACCCCGTCGATGCGCGCATGGGCTTCTTCAACACCATCTGGCAGGGCGATGCCAATGCCCTCTCCCTCCTCGCCCTCGAGCACGCAGCCAGCCCCGCCTGGGTCTTCAATCTCACCGGCCCCGAGCTGCTCTCCGTGCGCGATGTCGCCCAAAGCCTCGCCACCCGCTGGGGAAAAACCGCCCGCATCGACGGCACCGAATCCCCCGACGCGCTCCTCTCCGATCCCGCCCGCTGCTTCACCACCCTCGACCGCCCGCGTGTGAATGCCGACACGTTAATAGAAGCCGTCGCCTCCTGGATCGAACGCGGCGGCGTTCTTCTCGGAAAGCCCACGCACTTTGAGTCACGCGACGGGAAGTTTTAAGAACCCGCTCGATGACGCCGTGTCCAACCGATTCACAACCAGACCATCAGCGATCCAACTCGGGACAACCGTCTTCTGGTTGATGATTGTGTTGAATCTACTGCCCAGCGTCGCTTCGCTGTGCGTCACGACGGTTGGTCCGCTGAGAGGCACACTCACACTGATGCATCTTGGTGCATTGCTCGGATTTGGCCTCATCTGGCTCGCGTCACCTCGTTTGCGGCATCAGCATCCTCTGCTGAGTGTGATCATCTTCATCCTTGGATTCCTCATTGCTGCTTTGGAAGGATAAGCTGCGCGTCAGCATGTTTTGTGAATCCATCTTGGCGGATAAGACAGCAGAATGGGGGCAGCAAAATAAGAAATCCATTCTGCTGTCCCCATTCTGCTGTCTGACTTGGTTTTCCAAAATCACAAATCACGCTGATTTGCGATTGATGTCAGCACTTATGTCGTCGGCTCCCTCGCATGGGATGGCCGACGACTCGTCGGCATTCCATGTCATCTCCGCAGTGCCAGCACCAGTTCGTTAAAGCGCACTCGCATCTGCTCCGCATCCGCATCCGCAAAGGGTGTGTCCAGCGTGTTCACCGCGTTGCTGTTGCTGCTCGTGGTGGCGATGGCGTTGTCGAGCTGTGTCACGCTCACATCCCCCTGGAGTCCCTGCGCTCCTTGCGCCCCCGTTTCACCCTGCGGGATGCCAAAGGTGAGCTCCACGGCATTGCCCACCAGCGCCGCATCCACCGTGGCCGGGGTTCCGGACGGCAGGGTGTTCACTCCGGCCACCACCACCGTGGCAAAGGGCGGGCCTTGCTGGCCTTCGTCACCTGGCTGCCCTTGCTGACCCTCGGGTATTCCGAAAGCGAGATGCAGCACCGTGCCCACCACGCTCGCACTCACCGTCGCCGTGCTACCGGGCGGCAGTGTGGTGACGCTATCAATGACGACGCTGGTGATAGTCGCGTTCGCGTCGATGATGGCTTTGAGGCCGACAAATTGTTCGCGAAGCATGAGCGCGTTCAGTTCCGCGTTGAAGGCTGGGACGGCGGGATCGAATGGCATGGTGGTGGTGGCGCCGCGCGCCGGTGAACGGTTGTTGAGCAATGGTTGAACGGTTTTTGAACAATCGTTGAAAAAGGTCCGGGCCGTTGAGTTCAAACCACTGTTCAACCACCGCTCAACGGCGCGCACCGCCCTTCAACAACTGCTCAACTTTCCACGCGGTTAGCCGCCGTAGGTGAGGCTCACGATGTCGCTCTCCAGACCGATCTCTTCGTCATCCATCATGCCGCGCGCCATGTACTCGCGTATCTCAGCCACGCCCGGCACTGCCAGCGGCCTTCCATCGAGGTGGACCCTCTCTGCGTCCTCTGCCTCTCTGCCACTCTGCGGCAAAGTCAGCGTGTGAGAAATGCGCGTGAGTCATCCCCGAGGAGCGCCGCCCGCGCTCCCGACCAGCCAGACCGCGCTTCCGACCCGCCACCCCGCGCTCCCGACCCGCCAGACCGCGCTCTTGGTTCAGCAGCCGCCACCCCAGGATTCCAGCCGCCGCCCCGTGATTCCAGGCACCACACCTGGACGCCAGACCGCGCTCCCGTCCGTCCTGACCGCGCCAAGCGGGTGCAGGCACTGGTTATGAGCGAATTGCCTGCAAAATCTCAGCTTTCCGGCCTCCAGTCGCGGAAAGCGGGCCTAATTCCCGAACAGCGGCAGGTCGCCCTCCGTGCTGGCATGTACACAAAGGGGCGTGCACAAAGGGACGGCGTGCACAAAGGGACGGGCGCTTTGTTCCCGGCGGCATGAGGCGACGAACGTGAGCCAGCAGTTGAGGAGGCTGGAGCGGAAGAAAGCGCTGGCGGCTGTGCCGGAGGCGTGGAAGGCATACTTGGAGGAAATCGATGAACCGAAAAACTGAAGTGCCCGCCCATTTGTCAAGCAGCTGCACCCTGCCCCGAATGGCACTTACTTAACGGGGTCGATGGACTCATTTCGCGAGGCGATCACCCCGGCAAACGAGTCGGAAAGTGGGCTTAAGTAAGTGCCATTCCACCCTGCCCCCGTTCTCTCTGAAGAATCACATTAGAGGGGGTATTTATCGGGGATTACTCATATTTGCCGTTGGAGTTATTGCCGGGTGGTTTGGTTGTCATTCCAGGGATCAAATAGAAATCACAACCACATTGCTTGAAGTTGAACTGCCCGACGAGAAAACCCTGGAAAATGGAGGATGGAGAAAGATTGGCAAGATCACCTCATATTACACTCAGGACGGGCTAAGGGTCAAACATGGGCAGCAAATAGATTGGATGACATATGCTCCATCTGAAACTATTTCCATTTTCCGTCACGGCACTCTGTTGGACCGAATACATTCATCAGAGCACTATTTTGGGAACGAATAATGAACCCAGTATCTAGAGAACCGGGTGAGGGTGCAACTGCCTGGCAAATGGCATCTCGGCGGCATGAGGCGGGGAACGGGAGCAAGCAGTTGAGGAGGCTGGAGCAGAAGAAAGCGCTGGCGGCGGTGCCGGAGGCGTGGAAGGCATATCTGGAGGAAATCGATGAGCCAAAAGCCTGAAATGCCCGCCCCTTTGCCAAGCAGTTGCACCCTGAACCGAATGGCACTTACTTAAGCCCACTTTCCGATCTGTTTGCCGTGGTGATCGCCTCACAAAATGAGTCCATCGAGCCCGTTAAGTAAGTGCCATTCCACCCTGAACCCATTCTCGAGTCGTTGGTCAAGACACAGCATGAAAAAGTTGATCTATTCTGTAGCACTATGGTGGTCGTTCTCCGTATTGGTTCACGCCACGGAAGACGAATATACAAAGGCATCATGGCACGACGGCTTGCCTGGGCGGCTTGCCGAGTCCCATATTACTGCGCTTGGCACAAAGACCTTCTATGGCGTGACCGACCTTACCCCAGCATTTAAAGAATTGGGCGTGCCAATCGCTGAAGGTGAAAGCGTGATCTATGAAGGAGGAGCATTGATTCGGCATCTCAAGCAATCAGGGCACGACCTTGTTGATCACATCTTGGAGCGATTGTATCGCACGGATACTCAGATCGCGACATGCAAGGCGTATTTAAAACTGTTCTCGCCACTTTCAGCGGACGACAGGTTGGACACCGCGCTGCGCATTGGATTTCTGCCGGATCCGCTTGTGGCAGGCGTGATTGATGAGATACGGCGCTTGCGCCGCCGTGCCCAACCTCGACGCGATCCATTCGCTTCGGAAGCACCCGAGGCGCAGCCGTTTACCGACGAGGAGAAGACCCGTCTCAAACGCTTGGAAAGGAGGGCGTCTTTGCTGCTGGAATCTGCGGTTCGGAACCTGAAAGACCAGTTGGAGGCGATCGAACAAACTGAAGCCGAACAAGGAGCGGCTGGACAACCCGCCACCCGCCCCGAATCGAACTTGGAGGGTAAGCAGAAACCTTGAGAACGGGGAGAACGGGGAGAACGGGGTCAGAGAACGAAAGGGGAGACCGGGGTCAGGGTGGAATGGCACTTACTTAACATCTTAGGCGGCCTTTCTTCTGTGTTTGGGCGGGGCTGGCATCCGGCGCATCTCGTCGCGCGGTTTGGTCATTAGTTGGTAGCTGTCGCGCCTTCGTTTGACCACCCGCGGCTCGTTGCGATT
>JANPIW010000173.1:0-8672 GCA_031425215.1 Verrucomicrobiaceae bacterium | reverse complement strand
ACGCGCCGCCGCCGTCACCGGGCTTCTTTGACTTCACACGCGCGACCTCGGCATCGACAACGCGACGAGCGACCTCGGGCGAGCGCGATTGCGAGACGCAGCCATCAATGATCGCGTAGCGCTGCCGCTCGGCCATCGTTCCCGCCGTGTCGATGAGCGCGATGGCTTCGACGCACTCGGCCTCATTCAGCGACGCGCCCACTGCAAGGGCGAGCAGCGCGGGGCCGGATACTTTTCCTCCCGCACGCGCCAGCTCGAGGAGGTTGAGTTTCGCGCTGTGACGCATTTCAGCGAAGGTGGATTTCAGATCGGCCTCGGCGAGACGGAGTTTGCACTCGGGATCGTCGGGAGACTCGGCCCACACCCGGCGGTGCAGCAGCATGGCCTGATCGCCCTTGCCCTCGCGGTCGAGAATGCCCGCGCGCGTCTCGAGCGCGACGCGTGTCTCAAGGTCAGCGCCAGTGAGCGAGGCGATCATTTTTCCTGCGGTCTCCACGTCACCGACGCGCAGCGCGGCGGCGGCGTAATAGGTGCGATCCTCCGCTGTGGCCTCGCCGGAGTCCATGAGGCTGCGCCAGAAATGCGTGGCATCTTCTGACTGAGAAGGGAAGCGGTCGCAGAAGCGCGCGATCATGCGCAACACCTTGGGATCGCGCGGCGCCTCGGCGTACGCGCGGCTGAGCGTGGGCACGGCGGAGTCCCATTGTTCAGATTTGATCATGGCCTCGACTTCATCGGAGAGATTCGCGGTGCGCGTGTTCTTCCAGAGCGTCCTTCCTTTCGTCACACCAAACCAGCCGCCGATGATGAGCGCGGCGATGACGCTGGCGAGCGCGAAGCTCTTCACGCCGAAGATCATCATGCGGCTCCAGGGCGAGCGATTTTTATCGGAAGAGGACGCGTCCATGATCGTGAGTGGTCAGCGTTGCGGCTGTGGTTTCTGGGCCGCAGGCGCGGTGCCGGTGATGCTCTCGATGACGCGGCTGATGTCCCCAGCGCTGGCTTTCTCCTGGGGCGCGGTGGTCATCTCGACGGTGGTGCGCTCTTTTGCCGCAGCGGTCACGCGATCGATGTCCTCCTGCGAGACTTCTCTGCGTGCGAGCACGGCAGTCTCGCGCGCAAGCTTCGAACTGATGGCAAGGGAGCGCTGGCGCTGCACAATGGTGCTGTCTTCAAAAGCGCAGCGAAAGCCGATGCTCGGCGCGCGAACATCTGCGCGGAGTGTCATTTGAAATCCCGCGCGCAATGTCTCGGGCCGCCATTGCATCCAGGAGCCGCCGCGCAGACTGCCTTTGTCCGTGGTGTCGCCTTCGTTGAGCGTCCACTCCCAAACGTTGCCGCCGAGATCGAAAATGCCGAGGCGCGATGGTGCGAACTGGCCCACGGGCGCGGTATGCTTGAAGCCGTCGTCTTTGCCGCCTGAGATGAATGCGGAGTTCACATTCGCCGACTGGCGCAGCGGCGGCCACTCCGCGCCCCAGGTGAAGCGCGCGTCATCATCCTTGCGCGCTGTGACCTCGCCGCCCGAGCGTGCCTCGATGCCGGTGGCGTAGTCCCACTCCGCGCTCGTGGGCAGGCGGAAGCGTTGCTCGTTCGTGATGCGACCGCTGGCGCGCTCGGCCTCAGTGAGCCAGAGGCAGAACTCCGCTGCCTCACCGCGCGTGACATTAACGATGGGATGGTCGTCTCCCTGCGCGAACGCGGGTCTGTGCGGCCACTCACTGGCACTGCGGGCCTTCAAATGAGCGCTCCAGTCCGCCACGCGCGTCTCCCATAGGCAGAGGCTCACGCCGGAGTCTCCGAGCGGAATAAAAGTCATGCCGAGCGAGTTTTTGAGCGTGGCCGGTTGCTGCGCGAAAAGCTGCGCAGAAAAAATAAAGAGGAACGCCATGAAGCGCGCAGCGCTTCCTTGGACTGCGGCAGCCTGCTGCCGCTTTCCCGAGCCAGCCTGCTGGCGTCTGAGTACATGGCGCGAAGTTTGCGAATTCAACATCCGCTGTAGAGGAAGCTCATCGGCGATGCTGCGCTGAATGACTGCGACGCCAGCAGGCTGGCTGCGAAAAGCGGCAGCAGGCTCCCGCAGTCCAAGGCGCTGCGCGCGGCGGGCTAAGGGCGAGTCGCCCTCAGTACCTCCGCCGCCTCTGCGGTGATCTCCGCGGCGCGGTGTGATCACGCGCACTTCGCTTGGCTGATGGGAGGGTGGTTTCATTCGATGAGGCGAAGTTGTGACAAAGAGAGCACTTGCGCCCGATGCAATGGGTCTCGGTCGCGCTACCGCCTCTCATGCCTCAGTCGGGGAGCAGCGGCAAACAACGCGGTTTGACGATTTCGTCACAGTGGAGCGGTTGCCGCTACCGCCGCTAGGGACAGTAATGCGCTCCGCTCGGAACGCGCTCGCACTTCATCGCGACTCATCCGCGCGGAGCCTCTCAGCCACCTTCAACGTCTCGCTCGATTTCATGCCGACAGCAGCCATCAGTCCCCAGTCATCCTCGCTCAAACGCCTCATCATCGGCGTTTGCGTGCTCGCCTTCACAGCCGCGCTCGCGCACGCCGAGTCGTGGTGGAACGCGGAGTGGACCGCGCGGAAGAAAATCACGCTCGACACCACATCGGCCGGAGTCGATCTCGGCGGCGAGCCTGGCACCGCAGCGTTTCTGGTACGTCTGCACGACGGCAATTTCCAATTTCTCGCCGTCAAAGAGGATGGCAGCGACCTGCGTTTTGTGGCCGCTGATGACAAGACCGTGCTGCCGCACCACATCGAGAAATGGGACACTCTATTAAATGAGGCCTACGTCTGGGTGAAGGCTCCGGCGGATTTCAAAGCGGGCGCGGCGGCCACAGTCTGGTTGTACCACAGCAATCACGGCAACGCGCCGAAGGCCGAGGACGCGAAGGCCACTTATGATGCTGACACCGCGCTGGTGTTTCATTTCTCCGAGCGCGGCTCCGCGCCGAATGACGCGACGGGCGGCGGCACCAATGCCGGCAACGCGGGCGCGGCGGCCGAGGGCGCGATGATCGGCGGCGGCCTGCGTCTGCTGCCAAAGACGATGGTGAGCGTGCCGCCAACCGCGCAGGTGATCTGGGGCGAGGGCGGCACGATGACGTGGATGTCGTGGGTGCGCTTCACCGCGCCAAAGGCTGGCGCGATTGTTTTCAGCCGCGCTGAGAACGACAAATCACTCACAGTCGGCATCGACAGCGGCGTGCCGTTTTTGGAAGTGAAGAACGGCGCGGAAGCAGCGCAGCGCACGCAACCAGGCGAGGCGCTGGTGCCCAATGCATGGCGGCACATTGCCGTCGTGGCCAGCGCAGGCACGATGACGCTCTACCTCGATGGCAAAACCTATGGCGCGGTCAATGCAGCGCTGCCCAGCCTGAACAGCGCGCTCCAGATTGGCTCCGACACGGACAAAGGGTTCGAGGGCGAGCTGGACGAGATGTCGCTGCACAAGAACGCGCGCTCCGCAGGCTTCATCAAATTTGCCGCGACGAACCAAGGCGGCAGCGAGGCAGCGGGCAAGTTGCTGGTCTTCGGCATGGACGAGGCGCCGCAGGGCATGTTCTCCTGGCTCGAAGGTGGCCACTTCGGCATCATCATCAAGAATCTCACCTTCGACGGCTGGGTCGTCATCATCCTCTGCGCGGTGCTCTCGCTCATCAGTTGGTTCGTGATGATCGGCAAGAACTCGTACATCTCCTCGCTGCGAAAAAACAACGACCGCTTCATGGAGCAGTGGCATCACCTCGCCGCTGATCTCACCGCGCTCGACAGCGGTGATGACGATAACGCGAAGACACTCGGCGGGCGCGTGGACACGAAGGGGCTGCGCAAGCTGCGGAAATCATCCATCTACCGCATCTACCACGCCGGCGTCGCGGAGATCAGGCACCGCCTCGGCAAAGACGCGAGTGACTCCGGCAAGGTGCTCTCTTCACGCACCATGCAGGCCATCCGCGCCACCATGGAAGGCACGCTCATTCGCGAAAAGCAAAAGCTCGACAGCTCCATCGTCTTCCTCACGCTCTCGATCTCCGGCGGGCCGTTCCTCGGTCTGCTCGGCACCGTCGTCGGCGTGATGATCACCTTCGCCGCCGTGGCCGCCGCAGGTGAGGTGAACGTGAACGCCATCGCTCCCGGCATCGCAGCCGCGCTGCTGGCCACCGTCGCCGGCCTCGCTGTCGCGATCCCAGCGCTCTTTGGATACAACTACCTGCTCTCCCGCATCAAGGAGGTCATGGCCGACATGCAGGTCTTCATCGACGAGTTCGTCACGAAAGTGGCCGAAGTCTATCGCGACTAACCGCAAACCAGGAGACACCACGCCATGCAAGCCGGAGGAGACGACAAGCCATACGACGACATCAACATCACGCCGATGCTCGATCTGGCGTATGTGCTGCTCGTCATTTTCATCCTGATGTGTACCGCATCCGTCGAGGGCATGAAGGTGAACCTGCCCAAGGCCAGCGCCGCGCCATCGCAGCCGCTCTCGAAGCCGAAGACGAAATCCGTGAGCGTGAACAACGAGGGAAAAATCTACCTCGATACCTTTCCCGTCACGCTTCAAGAGCTGGAGTCAAAACTCAGCGAGGCGAAATCTGCCACACCCGATCTGCCCGTCATCATCCGCGGTGACAGCGCTGCGCAGTACCAGGGCATCATGGACGTGCTCGATGTCGTCGGCCGTCTCGGCATCTCGCAGGTCGGCCTCGCCACAAAGTCAAAAGGCTGACCGGCATTCATTCACCCACTCATTCATCACCACCACACACCACATCCTATAATGAGAGACTTCGATGAAGACGAACCAGGCTTCTTTAAACGCAACCGCATCCTGGTTGGCATACTCGCCGTGCTCAGCGTGGCGGGAGCGGTCTTCGGCGCGAGCGCGCTGACGAAAAAGAAAAGCCACGCGCCGCGCATGGAGGCGATCACATTCGTCTCGCCGCTGCCACCACCTCCACCGCCGCCGCCACCACCGCCGCCAAAGGAAGAGCCGCCAGAGATCGAGGAGCCGAAAGAGGAGGAGATGGTCGAGCAGGAGCCTGTCGCGGAAGATGAGGCCAAGCCCGAGGAATCACCGCCGGATGCACCCGCGCCCACGACCGGCATCGTCGGCAACGGACCGCCCGATGGCTTTGGCCTCGCGGCTGGTGGCGGCGGTCGCGGCATGATCGGCGGCAGCGGCAAAGGACGAGGCGGCAGCAAATGGGGCTGGTACGCAGGACAAGTGCAAACCTCCATCGCAGATGCGCTGCGCCGCAATAACGCCACGCGCACCGCGAAGATGGCGCTCCAGGTCAAGATCTGGTCCAGCCCCAGCGGCCGCGTCGAACGTGCGCAACTCGTCGGCAGCACGGGCGACTCCGCGATGGATCGCGCCATCCGCGATGAAGTGCTCACCGGACTCCAGCTCCGCGAGCCACCGCCCGCCGACATGCCCATGCCCATCAACCTCCGCCTCAGCGCGCGAAAGCCGAATTAGCGGACTAACACCTTTTTCACCGTGCTCACCACACCACATCAAATCACTACCGACCGCGAAGGCGCGCAGCGCTTTGGACTGCGGCAGCCTGCTGCCGCATTTCAGAGCCAGTCTGCTGGCGCCGAATGCGCGTGCTCGTCCCCTCGTCAAGCCGCTCCCGCGACTGCCGAAGCCGACGCGCGAATCCACCTCCGCCTCCTGCGACGCCAGCAGGCTGGCTGGAGAAAGCGGCAGCAGGCTGCCGCAGTCCAAGGCGCTGCGCGCTTCTTTGCAGCGGCGTTGATCCTCATTGCAGCGCTTTCATCCAACATCTCCGCTGCTGAGGCCGTGAAGGCTGATGCAAAATCCGCCGCACCCGCGCCGGTCACCGCTGATGTGAAATCTGCGGCACCCACGACAGAATCCCTCCCGCTCCCCACCAGCGCTCCCGGCTCTGCTCCCGGCACCTCGATGCCTGTCATCGCCGTGACCGATCCCGCCACCGGCGCGGAGCTTCCGCAGCTCGACGTGCTGCCGATGGCGACCGAGCAGCCGGCGCCGCCGCCCTTGGAAAACCCCTCGCAAAACGTCACCATCAATCTCATCAACCGCCTCGTGGAAAAAGGCATCCTCACCCACGCCGAGGCTGACGAGATGATCAAGATGGCCGCCGCTGACGCGGCACGCGCTCGTGCCGAGGCCGAGGCGAATCTTCCGCCACCCATGACGGGAGACACCGTGCGCGTCACCTATGTGCCCGAGGCCGTCAAGGCGCAGATACGCGACCAGATCAAAGACGAAATCCTCGCGCAGGCGAAGGATGAGAAATGGCTCAACGGCGATCCCGCACCCGACTGGATCAACCGCATCAAATGGTATGGCGACATCCGCATCCGCTTTGAAGGTGATCTCTTCCCAGGTGGCAATGACAACACCGGCTCGTTCCCGAACTTCAATTCGATCAACGGCGGCGCGCCCTTTGATGTCGCTGGCACTCAGTTCTCGCCGCAGCTCAATGTCGATCAGGAGCGCATGCGCGTGAGGCTCCGCGCGCGCATCGGCACGGATGTGAATCTCGGCGATGGTTTCACTGCCGGCATCCGCCTTGCCACCGGCGACAGCAACACACCCGTCTCCGCGAATCAAAGCTTCGGCCTCGCAAACCAGGGCCAGGGCGGAAACTTCAGCAAGTATGCGATCTGGCTCGACCGCGCATTCATCAAATATGAACTCGGCGGACTGCCGGAATCGAATCTCGCTTTCAGCCTCGGTCGCTTCGACAACCCGTTCTACATCGACTCACAGCTAATCTGGGATGACGACCTCGGCTTTGACGGCTTCGCGATCCAGGGCCGCCACACGCTCGGCAAATTCACGCCGTTCCTGAACGCGGGCGTGTTTCCCATCTTCAACACTGACTTCAACTTCTCTTCGAACCAGCCCGCGAAATTCGAGAGCACTGACAAATGGCTCTACGCCGTGCAGGCCGGCGTGGAGTGGAATCCATCGAAGGAATTCTCCGCCAAGATCGCCGGAGCGATTTACGAGTTCGACGGCGTCGAGGGCGAGCTGTCCTCTCCCTACATCCCGCTCACCGACAAGGACGCGGGCAACACCGACAACACGCGCCCCTCATTCGCGCAGAAGGGCAACACCTACATGGCGCTGCGCGACATCATCCCGAGCACGATCAACGACTTCGGCACCAGCAAGCAGTTCCAATACTTCGGCCTCGCTTCTCCGTTCCGTGTAGCCTCCGTGAACGGGAGGATCGACATCAACAACTGGGAGCCTTACCAGCTTTCGCTCACGGCCGAATACGCTAAGAACCTCTCGTTTGACGCCGAGGGCATCGACAAAGTCGCGGTGAACAATCGCGGAGAAATTCCCGCTGAAGAGCAGCTCGATGTCGCCGCAGCCGAAGAGCAGGCGGCGCAAGTGCCCGAGATCGGCAATCACGAGGGCGGCGACACCGCATGGAGCGTGGGCGTGCAGTTCGGCAAGGAAAAATTCGAGAAACGCGGCGATTGGAATGTCGGCATCGGCTACCGCTACATCGAGTCCGATGCGGTCGTGGATGGCTTCAACGATTCGGACTTCGGCCTCGGCGGCACCAACATGGAGGGCGCCACCATCAGCGCCTCCATCGCCCTCTCGCCACGCGTGAGCTTTCGCGCGCGCTACATGAACGCCAACGAGATCGCTGGCCCGCCGCTCAAGAGCGACGTCTTCCTCTTCGACATCAGCGCCAAATTCTGAGCCATGCACCGCAGCACCATCTCCATCGTCATCGCGAGCCTCGCGCTCGCCCTCGCAGCGCCAGCGCAGGAGGCGTCGCCTGTCGAGGCCGCGCTCAAAAAAATGCGCGAGTCCCTGCGTTCCACCATGCTCCAGCTCCAGACCGCGCAGGCCGAGAGCGCCGCGCTGAAGGTCGCGCAGGCTGAGCTTGAGGAAAAAAACAAAAAGCTCGCGGCTGAGATCGAGTCCGAGAAAAAGAAAGCGCAGCAGGCCGCGAAGGAGGCGTCCGCCGACAGACTGGAATCGGAGAAGACGATCATCGAACTCAATTCCCAGGTCGCCGCGAAGACGAAGGACGTGGCCGCGCAGAAAGACGTGCTTGCCAAATGGAAGGACGCGTACGGAAAGGCCGTCGTCATCGCGCGCGACAAGGAAAACGAGCGTGCGAAGATCACATCAAAGTTCATCGAGGCCGAGCGCAAGCTCGCCGATCGCGAGCGCCGCAACGCTGAGCTTTTCAAAGTGGGAAACGAGATTCTGGATCGCTACAAAAAGTTCAGCCTCGGTCATGCTCTCGCCGCGCGTGAGCCGTTCACCGGCATCACCAGAGTGAAGCTGGAGAACCTCGCGCAGGATTACGACAACAAGCTGCGCGACCAGAAGTGGAAGCCCAGCGACGACGAGAAGTCACAAGATGAGCCGCCGTCCGCCGAGCCGACAAAGGCCGAGAAAGCTGCTGCAGCACAAACGCAGGAGCCAGCTTCCTCAAAACCCGCGGCTCCAAAAACCAAGTCATGATTTTTGCACCTTACGTTTGGAGAATCAGAAGCGCGCAGCGCCTTGGACTGCGGCAGCCTGCTGCCGCTTTCCCCAGGCAGCCTGCTGCCGCCGAACAAGAGAGAGCCTCACCTTCGATGTGCGCGCAGTTTGAGAATCGGAAGCCTGGGAAGATTCGACGCC
>JANPIW010000172.1:0-1639 GCA_031425215.1 Verrucomicrobiaceae bacterium | reverse complement strand
GCGGCGGCGGGCGCCAGTTGCGGATCAGGGCGAACAAAAGCCCCATGAAGAGAAAGCCCAGCAGGACACCGAGCAGCGGTGAGGTGATCATGGGGATGACGACCTTGTGAAAAATGCCCTCCATGCTCTGCGCGCCGGTCTTGGCGTCGATCTTCACTTTGCTCCAGATGAGCACATGCCAGTTCATGCCCGAGGCGGCGAGGGCGGTGCCCACAAGGCTGCCCACGATGGCGTGCGTGCTGCTGCTCGGGATGCCGAACCACCAGGTGATGAGATTCCACGCGATGGCCGAGAGCATCGCGCAGAGAATAAACATCGTCGTCACCGGCACCTGCGTGGCATCGACGAGGCCCGAGGTGATCGTCTTCGCCACCGCCGTACCGAAGAACGCGCCGACGAGATTCGCGGTCGAGGCCAGCATCAGCGCCTGACGCGGAGTGAGCACCTTGGTGGAGACCACGGTGGCGATGGCGTTGGCTGTATCGTGGAAGCCGTTGATGTACTCAAACACGAGCACGATCAGCAGCACGAAGAGAAGGAATACGAGCGCGGAAGTCATGAGCCGGGCCGGTCAGGAATACTTCAGCACGATGTGCGACACCACATTGCCGGCGTCCCGGCAGCGATCGATCACCTTCTCCATCAGCTCGTAAAGATCGCGCAGCATCATGGCCTGGATCGGCTCGTGCTTGCCGCTGTAAATGTCACGCAACAGGTCCAGGATGTGCTTGTCCGCCTCGCCCTCGATGTGCTGGAGGCGGGCGTTTTGGTCCTTCACCTTTTCCAGATGCAGCTTCTTGCGCAGTTGCTGCACGATCTCCACCACCGTCGCCGTCGCGTCCTCCATCATCTTGAGATGCTTCTCAAAATCCGCCCCGATCACGCGCCCGCCGCAGATCAGGTAACGCTCCGCGATCTTCTCCACCGTCTTCGGTATTTTGTACAGCGCATTGGACAGCGCCTCAATGTCCTCGCGCTCCAGCTCCGTCACAAACGTGCGGCACAGCGCCTCGTTGATCTGCTCCGTGATCTTCTTGTCCTTCCGGCGCGACAGGATCAACTCGTCCAGGTTCGTCGATGACGTGGGCGGCTGGGCCATCAGTTTCTTGAGCGCCGCCACGCTCGTGCGCGCCTCCTCGGCGCTCTGCTCCAGCAGGTCGTAGAAGACATCCGATTTGCCGAAGATTTTTTGCAGGGAGAACATGGGAGATAATTGCCGCCGCGCCGGACGGGTGCGCCGATGTAAGCAGCCGCCCCGAATGTGTCAATTTTGTCACAATTTAATTCTTGCCGCGCAAATCGAAATGCTTTCGCCGCCAGCAGGTGCTAGCCTCCGCCCGCCGTGACACTCGCTGAAAAACAACACGCCCTCGCAGCCGATCTCAATCTCATACGGGACCCTCATGAGCGCCTCGCCGCCGTCATGTCGCAACGTGGCGCTGTGCTGCGCGAGGAAGACAAAACCGAAGCCACGCTCGTACACGGGTGCGTCTCGCGCGTGTGGCTCACCGCCTCGCTTGAAAACGGCGCGCTGCATTTCCAGTCGGGGGCTGATTCCCCCATGGTGCGCGGGCTGGTGGCGCTTCTCGCGGATTTATACAGCGGCTTCCCGCCACAAGAAATCATCGCCACCGAGGCC
>JANPIW010000171.1:0-3994 GCA_031425215.1 Verrucomicrobiaceae bacterium | reverse complement strand
TCCTTCTGCTGCCACGGCGCGGGTGGCGGGGTGGAAGGCGGGAGCGTGATTTCGGCGATCCAATCCTCGAGCAACGCGAGCGCTTTTTGATCGACGAGGTTTTTCGCCAGCGGCGGCATCTTGTAATCCTCCGTCGCGGTGGCCATGCGCTTGTGCATGATCGAGCGGGTCACGCTCTGCGGCACGACAACCTTCGCGCCGGCGACCCCGAGCGTGCCTTGCACGATGCCGTTCACGATGTTCGAACTGATAAGCGGCGTCTCGAAGCGGCCATCCCAGAAGGCGTGGACGCCGCCGGGGCGATGGCAGTGCGCGCAGTTCGCGTCGAGGTAGGATCGCACACGGGTTTCGAGCGGCGCGGCGGTGTCGGTGATGGCGACGGATTTGAGAAAGCCGGTGATCTGCTCGGTGGCGAGCGCTTGATCAAAGAGGCCGATGTCGCTCCAGACTTTGAGCTGGTTGCCGGTGGTGGTGGTGCCGGAATAGGAATAGGTGCCGTTGAGCTGCCAGGTGCGCGGGCCTAGCACTTGCGATGAGTTCTTGTTGTGGCACGCCGTGCAATCGGTGCGCGAGGGATAAGTCCACTGCTGCGTGCGCGTGCCACCGCTCGCGGTGGTGATGGTGATGGCCTCGCTCGCGCCGGCGGCGAGGAGATCGGCATCGCTGCCGTCCGCGCGCCATTTATATGAGATGCCGTACCACTCACCGCTCGCGCTTTTCACAGTGAAGCGTGTCTCGACGCGGCGCGTGATGCCGGGGTTTGCATCATGGATCGGCAGATCGAAGTGTTTGATGAGCACGGTGCCGGCGGGGTATTGCCACTCGCTCGTCGCACTGAAAGACACGCGTTCATCCGCGTCGTAAGGCGCGCCATTGTTCGGCACGGCGATCCAGCGTTTTTTCACCGCGCCATCGCTCCAGAGCGCGGAGTTCACGGTGAATGGAGTGACGCCCGCCGCTGGTGTGAGCGTGGCGAGATCAGCAAACGCGCCCGTGCCCGAGAGCGTCGCAGGCGGTTGGCGTGTGGTGGCGCGCGTGAGCTTCAAAATCTTGCCGTTCGTGATGCCGAGCGTCATCAGATAGTGCTCGCCCGCGTGATCCACGCCGAATCCCGCGAGGCTGCTGCCGATGACATTGGTGAGCTGCGCCACCTGCACGGGATTCACACCCTGCCACGTCATCGCCCAGATGCGGCCCGAGACGAAATCACCAAAGATCATTTTCCCGCCAAGCTCCGCGGCGTGCGCTCTGCCGCGATAGACATGACCGACGATGACGGCGCAGTCATTCTGCGTCCGCGCATAATCCCACACCGGCGGAGTGTCGGTGCCGATGAGCTGGGACGGCATTGGCTTTGGCCCCGCGATGCTGCCTTCGCGATAGCCCCATTGGAAATTCGCGCCCTTCGCCAGCACATCGACCTCCTCGCGCGCACCCTGTCCGATGTCGCCGATGAATGTCGTGCCCGTCACCGGATCGCGCGTCATGCGGTGCGGACTGCGCAGTCCGATGGCCCAGAACTCCTCGAGCACGCTGCCATTCACATCGAGCCACGGGTTGTCATTCGGGATGAAGTAATGCTGCGTGTATGTCGCCGGCCATCCCGCTGGCGGCGTGCCACCGGCCTGCGGCTGGCGGCGGATCGGATGACTGCGCGCAGGGTTCATGTCCACGTCGATGCGCAGCACGCCGGAGAAGAGACCGCCATCGAGCTTTTGCGTGTTGTAATAAAAATCGTTCGCGCCGCCCTCGTCGCCATTTGGGATGTATAGAAAACCGTCCGCGCCGAAAAACATGTCGCCCCCATTGTGCCACGAGTGCTCGTCGAACTGATTGATGAGCACAAGCTCGCTGGCCGAATTGATCGTGCTCGCGCCGTCTTCGAGTGTGAAGCGCGAGAGCCTGTTGTAGCTCGCGCCCACATCGCCGTTATTGCCCGTCGGACGGTAGTTGTACCAGATGTAAATGAAACCGCGATTCGGCGATCCGGCCTTTCCGAACTGCGGGTGAAACGCCAGCCCCAGCATCCCGCAGTCTTCCCAGCCCATCGTCGAGTTGTAGTGATCCAGCGCCAGCGTCTTCGTCGTCGTGCTCGCGTTGTTTTCAAACCACCACACATAGCCCTCGCGGCCGATCACCCAGAGGCGGTTCGATCCCGGCTGCGGGATCATCTTCACCGGATTTTGAAACGTGAGATTCGGAAACGCATTCTCCGTGCTCCACCCCGTGTCGGAGCCGGGCTGCTCCGGCGGCAGTCGATTCCCCAGCCACGGCCACTGCGGCGCGCGCGTCACCGTCGTCTGCGCGGCCGGCGCGGCGTGTGTCTGCGACATCAGCGCCACCGGTCTGTCGATCCCCGTGCGCGTGCCCAGCAGGGTGCCCGTGTTGTTGATGAAACCATTGAAGCCCGTGCCCCAATCCCAAACCTCATAGACCAGGACGCCGCCCGCGCTCTTTTCAAAAATCCCGATCAGCCTCCCATCCACAAACTCCACCGCCGTGCAGATGCCCGGCGCGACGCGGGTGCCGATGACTGTAGCGCCGATGTTGTTCAGAAAATCAGCCGATGTGGCATGGCGTGTGACCTTGTATTTTTGCTGTCCGCCCGCCGACACATCCTCGACCGCGAAAAACAGGCCGCTCGCATGATAAGTCGTCGCCACCACCGCGCCCGCCGCCGCGCGCACCCCGAGCACATCGCCCGTGTCGCCCAGCAGATGGAGCGGGTCACGGTACCGCCAGCCCTCCAGCGCCGCCGCGTCATAGGCCGGGCGGTGGATCATGTCGATGTCACCGTTCGGTTTCGCGCTCAGCAGCCTGATGTCCGTGGTCTTGTAGCGAAAGCCATGATGCACCCCGTTCGTGTTCGAGAGGAAAGCCGCCGCGCTCGGCCAGCTCTGGACGCTGTAGGCAGCCGAGCCGTTCGGCCCCGTCGCCTCCCCCAGCACCACCAAATCCCCCCGCGCCTGCAAGGCCAGCAGGTAGGAAATGGCAAAAAACGTGAGGATACGAACGGACATGGAAGGGAGAGGAAACAAGACGATGAGTCGCAGAAGCGAGGATTTTATCAGTAATTATATTCAGTTTAGTGGATTCGCCGCCCTTTTCAAGCAATGCTTCATTCATTTTTGAAATTATTATAAACGATCTGAATCAGACGTGAGAATGCCAGGAGAGTGACCGGGTGTGGCAAGTGCCCATATTTGTGGGCTACCGGCTCGCAATCCACATGCCGGGTAAAAACGTGGAGCCTCGATTGGGGGAAGCGCCGCAATGGTGTTGTTGGCTTCCGCAAAAAGACACCGAACCACGCTCTTGGCTCTACCGGCTCAGCTCGGAAAGAAGACCCAAGGCCGTTGCCAGCTTTCATTTCCCAAGGCTCAGCAGTTCCACGCCTCCACGGCCCAATGGCTCCCCGGCTCAATAGCAGCGCGCCTCCACACGGCAAAGGTATCGCAATCAGCCGCCGCACCATTCTCGGGAGTCATTCCGCGATACATTGCGATGACTGCGCGATACGCTGGAGTCTCCGCGCGGTGCCACGCAGTGATTCCGCGATACCGCTGGATGACTCCACGGCACCGCGCAGCCATTCCAACGCACCGCGCCGTGACGCCAGCGTGTCGTCCCAGGGCTGAAATGTGCCGTTTTGCCGATTCCCAGCCACATTTGGACCCTCCGGCGCACCTTTCAGCCCTCACTTACTTGAGTACGCTCCCATGGACGGCAATGGCAAAACCACCCTGTTCGTCCTCGTCCTCGAATGGTACCTGCAGCGACGTCTTGCGTGGGTGTCCCATCGGCAGCAACACCCGGCTCTTCACCCGGCTGAGAGTGACGAGTCCGTGAGGGAGCGGAGGACAGGCGTCCACGCCGGTCGATGGACCGAGGCGTCCCGCCTGCGCTTGTCTGCGCCTCCTGTTGGGCCTTCAATCGCCAATCTACTTGTACTCACTTCTGAGCACTTAGAGCTGAGCACTGAGCACTTCGACTC
>JANPIW010000170.1:0-10138 GCA_031425215.1 Verrucomicrobiaceae bacterium | reverse complement strand
CTTCCCCGTGGTGACGACGAAGAAGCTGCACTTGCGCTCGATCATCCACGAGCTGCTGTGGTTCCTCAGAGGTGACACGAATGTGCGCTACCTGAATGATCACAAGGTGACGATCTGGGATGAGTGGGCGGATGAGCGCGGCGATCTCGGCCCGGTGTATGGCGCGCAATGGCGGCGCTGGCAGGGCACGGAGGAATCCGAGCACTACGACCAGATCGCGAAGCTGATCGAGGGCATCAAGACAATGCCCTACAGCCGCCGCCACATCGTGAGCGCGTGGAATGTGGCGCGCATCGCGGACATGGCGCTGCCGCCGTGCCACTGCCTGTTTCAGTTTTTCGTGGCCGATGGAAAGCTGAGCTGCCAGCTCTACCAGCGCAGCGCGGATTTATTTCTCGGCGTGCCCTTCAACATCGCGAGCTACGCGCTGCTGACGATGATGGTGGCGCAGGTGTGTGATCTGGAGCCGGGAGATTTCGTCCACACCTTTGGCGATCTGCATCTCTACTCGAATCATCTCGAACAAGCGCGCCTGCAACTGACGCGCGAGCCGCGCCCGCTGCCGACGATGAAACTGAACCCAGGTGTGCGTGACATTGATTCATTCACGTTCGAGGATTTCACGCTCGAAGACTACGACGCGTGGCCGGCCATCAAGGCTGAGATCGCGGTGTGATGCGCGCGCCTCCTGCGCGTCGTGACACGGCAAGGCGGTCTCGTGGATGATGCTGCCATCGCTGTGGAATTCGCGATTCACAGACGTAACATCCGGCCCTCTTTTTTGAACAACATCATGTGCCGCATCATCCTCCACATCGTTCTGGCGTCCGCGTGTTCGTCCCTCGCTCACGCTGAAGCCAAATCGCTCAAAGCCCTGCTCGTCGCCGGCGGCTGCTGCCATGATTATGCGAAGCAGCATGAAATCCTGAGCAAAGGCATCCAGGCGCGGGCGAACGTGCAGGTCGATGTCGTGTGGACCGATGACAAGTCCGTCACGCCGCCGCTACCGCTATACGACAATCCCGACTGGGCGAAAGGCTACGACATCATCATCCACGACGAATGCGCCGCCGGTGTGAAGGATCTCGCACTGGTGAAGCGCATCCTCGATGCGCACAAGACTGTGCCCGCTGTGCATCTGCATTGCGCCATGCACAGCTTCCGCACTGGCACGGATGCGTGGTTCAAGCACCTCGGCCTGCAATCCGCGTCTCATGGCCCGAAGGAGCCCATCGCGATCACCTTTGTGGATAAAGAGCACCCGATCACGAAAACGCTCGCTGACTGGACGACGATCAAGGAGGAGCTGTATAACAACGTGAATCTCTTCGACGCACATCCGCTGGCGATGGGCAGGCAGATGGTCAAAGGCAAGGCCGTGGATGCAGTCGTGGCCTGGACGAACGAGAAGCAGGGCGCGCGCAGTTTCAGCACCACCATCGGCCACAACAACGAGACCGTCGCTGATGCGCGCTATCTCGATCTCGTCACACGCGGCGCGCTGTGGGCTTGCGACAAGCTCACGCCGGATTTCCTCACGCCGTTCACCGGCCAGAACAAAGTGACCTTTGTGCCTGCGATGCCCGTCGAGGCTCCGAAGCCGCCCACGCCACCGGCCAATGCCACGGGAATAAAGGCGACTGCCAGCAGCACGCAGCCGAGCAATGACGCATGGAAAGCCGTGGATGGCGATGAAGGCACGCGCTGGTGTGCTGCGGACGGTTCTAAGCCTCAGTGGTTGCAGTTTGAGTTCGAGAAGCCGCAGGACCTTGCAGGCCTCGACATCGTCTGGGAGAGCAAGAACAACGCGTATCAGCACCAGATCGAGATCGACGGAAAAATCGCCGTGACGAACACGACCACGAACACACATGCTTTGGAAACCAAGCAGGCCAAAAAGCTCGTCATCACCTGCACAGGCACCAATCAAGGCGGCTGGGCCAGCATTCGTGAGGTGAAGCTCAAAGGGCCGGGCATCAAAGCCATCGCCCCCAAGCTCAGCGCCGAGCAGAAGAAGGAATATGACAAGGCCAATGATCCCTTCGCGAAGGAAGGCAACGTCTCGCCGAAGATCGTCAAACTCAGCCCCGAGCAAGAAGCCGCCATCCTCAAAGACGTGAAGGTCGCCGACGGCTTTGAGGTCACGCTTTTCGCCAACAGCGCCGCCGCGAACTACCCCGTCTTCGTCGCCGCCGCGCCGGATGGCACGCTTTACGTTTCCTCCGATGGTAATGGCTCGCTGGGCCGCAATCCGAAGCGCGGACGCATCATCCGCCTGCGCGATCTCGATGGCGATGGCCGCGCGGATGAAACCAAGGTCTTCTGCGAGGTGGACAGCCCGCGCGGCCTCGTGTGGGACCATGATCGCCTCTATCTCGTGCATCCGCCGCACCTCAGCGAGTTCATCGATGCCGATCACGACGGCGTCGCCGAAAAGCAAAACATCCTCGTCAAAGACATTGCCTTCTGCTTCAAAGATCGCCCCGCCGATCACACCACGAACGGCCTCAGCCTCGGCATCGACGGCTGGCTTTACATCGCGGGTGGCGACTTCGGTTTCCTGAAGGCTACCGGCACCGATGGCAAGACGGTTCAGCATCGCGGCGGCGGCGTCATCCGCGTGCGCCCCGACGGCACCGGCCTCGAGATCTACTCCACCGGCACGCGCAACATCCTCGAAGTGGCCATCAGCCCGCTGATGGACATCTTCGCCCGCGACAACACGAACGACGGCGGCGGCTGGAACGTGCGCTTCCACCACTTCACCGGCCTCGACGACCACGGCTACCCGCGCCTCTACAAGAACTTCAACGACGAGTGCATCCAGCCGTTGGCGGACTACGGCGGCGGCAGCGGCTGCGGCGCGGTTTATATTGATGAGCCTGGGTTTGGCGAATGGAACAACGCGCCGTTTACTTGTGATTGGGGAACAGGAGCGCTTTGGCATCATCAGTTGAAACCGAAGGGCGCGACGTTTGAGGAGACGCGGAAGCCCGTGCCCTTCGTAAAGATGACGCGGCCCACTGACGCGGACGTGGATGCGATGAGCCATTTGTATGTGGCGAGCTGGAAGGGCGCGACGTTTGACTGGGCAGGGCCGGATGTGGGTTACATCGTGCGGGTGACTCCGCGCGCCAACGGAGGGCGGGCCTCTGGCCTGCCAACGGACAGGGGCTTCCAGCCTACTGCCCCCTCCGCATCGGTCGAAGGCGGGACGCCCCGAGCCGCCGACAGGCCAGAGGCCTATCCTCCGGTCGCGAAGCTCGCGGATGCGGAGCTGGTGAAGGTGCTGGAGTCAGCGAGTCATCGCCGGAGGATGGAGGCGCAGAGGGAGTTGTTGAGACGACAGGACAAAACTTCCTTTTCCGAAGCTACGCAGCAGGCAGTCTTGGAGTTGTTCTGCAACGCAACCAAACCCGCCAGCTCACGTCTGGCAGTTGTTCACTCAACTGCCATTAAGCGCTCCGAAGATGGGGATTTCGCTGCTAAACTTCTCAACTGCGGGGACGCCACAAAAGATGGCTTTTCGCAGCTTGTAAGCTGGACCGCCAATCTCTATCAAACCAGGGCTATCGACAAAGTCACTCCTCTGGGCCAATCCTTCGCGCTCGGACTTCTCGGAGGAGCCCCGCATCAGTCTCACGACCCTCGGCAAATGGCCAAAGGATATGTGGCTTGGAAACACTGCCCTGAGGGTGAGAGACGACTTGATGCTATCCTGCGCGAGCAGTCATCTACCGATGCAGACCCATTGTTGACTCATCTGGCGATTCGCGCCATGCGCGAAATCGCCGCAGTTCACGGCTCAACACTTCCGCAAGAACTGATAGCAGGGTTGGATAGGCCAGAGACTTCGGCTCAAGCAAGCAAGCGAAAGTTGTTGGTCCAAAGAACTCTCGCTGGCATCCACAAACCCGAAGTCGTCACCGGCCTCATCGAGCGTCTCGGCAAGGCCACTGAACCCGCGTTGCGTCAGGGCATCCTCGCGGCGCTGTGCCGACTTCATTTCAAGGAAGGCGAGTGGAAGGGCGATTCGTGGGGCACGCGGCCGGACACGCGGGGGCCGTATTACCAGCCGGAGGCCTGGAGCGAGACGCCGAAGATCGCCGTGACGCTGAAGGACGTGCTGGCGAAGGCTGCGCCGGAAGAGGCTGCATTTCTGGTGAAGGAGATGAACCGCAACCGCATCCAGTCGAATGAGGCGCTGAAGCGCATCCTCGCACTGGCGAAGCAGGACGCGAAGGTGCTGCCGGAACTGGCCGCGCAGATGGCCGGCGCGGAAGAAATTCCGGCGGAGGCGGTGCCGCTGCTGGTCGGACTCGTCCGACAGGTCGGACCAGTCGGACCGGTGGCGCTTTCCCAAGCCATCATCGCCCTCTCCAAAACCGACAGCGCCGAAGGTGTGAGCACCACGCTCGCGGCGCTCGATGCACTGCGGAAGCTGCCGGAGTCCGGCAAAGACTTCGAGGCCGCTACGAACGCGTTCTTCAACTCGCCAAAACTCGAAAACCACCACCAGCTCATCGAGCAGATCGCTGAGAAGCACAATGGCCTCACCTCCGTGTATGCTGACGCGGCGCTCTTGAATCTCGCCGCGCGAACCACAGGCAGCCCCGAGTCACGCGAGCTTTCTCAGAAGGCTCTCGACGCTGGCTGGGCCGATCCCAAGCGCCGCGTGCAAATCCTCGACGCCATCGGCCTCATCAAACATCAACCCAGCGCCGCGCGCGTTCTTGCCGCGCTCGATGATCCCGATCCTGCGGTGAAGAAAGTCGCAGAGCAGACGGCGAAGGCGATGCGCATCGCGAAGGTGGAAGACAAGACACCGAAGATCGCAACGCTGAAGCCGGAAGAGATTCTCGATGTTGTGCTGAAGGAGAAAGGTGACATCGGCCTCGGCGAGCAAGTCTTCACTCGCGCGACCTGCGCGGCCTGTCATACCACATCCGAGAACCAGCCGCCAAAGGGTCCGTATCTCGGAAACATCGCGCAGACCTACAAGCGCCCCGATCTCGCGCTGAACATTCTCGATCCGAACAAGACCATCGCGCAGGGATTCGCCAGCGAGCTGATCACGATGAAGGATGGCACGCAGCAGATGGGATTCATCACGCTGGAAGGCGCGGCGGAGGTGAAGCTGCGCAACATCGCGGCGCAGGAGTTCACATTCAAAACGGCGGACATCAAAGAACGGCAGAAGCTGCCGATCTCGATGATGCCGCCGGGTTTGGTGAATGCGCTGACGGTGCGGGAGTTTGCGAGCTTGCTGGATTACCTGGAGTCGCTGGCGAAGTGAACCGGGCGTGCTCCCTCGCAGGAGCAGCGGAGTTCACAGTGCTGAGCGAAGTGAGCAGCGCGAGATCTCAAATCTCCGGCAACTCCTCGTCCACCATGAGTCCGGGCACGTCATCAAAGTGCGCGTCCACGGTGATGAGCTTCGCTCGCGCACGCATGGCGCAGGCGGCGATGGCGAGGTCGGTCACAGGCGGCGCTTTGCCGATGCGAGCGAGCGTCCAGCCGAGGTTGGACACATTGCGCCAGAGCTTCGCGTCCGTCGGCACCTCGGGGATGATGTCGAAGAACTCCTCCATCTCCCGCATTTGCTTCTCCACCTTGATTCCGCGCAGCACCTCGGCGCGGATCACGCCGCAGTTGTACAAAACCCCGGCGCGCAGATAAGGCATCAGCACGATGCGCGGATCGCGCCCCTCTCGCATCAGGTTGATGAGCGAGCAGGAGTCCACCATGACGGCTTTCGGGTTCATCGTCTGGCCCTCCTTTTGCTTTTGGTGCCGTAAGTCACCTTGGCGTTGCGGATGGCGAGGATGTCATAGTCCTCGTCCACAGCCCCTTTTGCCTCCTTCACCGTCCAGGCGCTCTTCTCGATGGAGTTCATCGTGGCGATCCTCAAGCCCTCAGTCAAAGCCCAGTCCACGGCTTCCTTGCGTGTGCCGATGCCGGACATTCTCATGATTTTCTCCAACTTTTCATCGTCGATTTCAATGGTCGTTTTCATATGGGCATAAATATGGCCGTGCTCACTCCCCGTCAACTATGATTTGCACTTTCACCCGTCACCTGTCACCGCGCGCTTCGACATCCACGGCAATAATCACCACGCAAAGAGCGTTTCGCACGCCACCCGTGGACTCTGCGCCATCTGCTCCGACTCTTCTTTTCACCACATGTATCGCCCGTCCATTATCATTACCGCGCTCTGGCTCATCCCCATCAGCGCCGCGCTTTGCTGCACCATCCCGGTCTTCCGCTTCGCGCTCGACCGCTGGGAGGCGGATCAATTTCATCTCGTGCTGCCGGCCAGCGCGTCGGGCGATGCGAAAACCAACGAGCTGCTGCGCCCTTTCCGCGCGAACGGGAAGGCCAACCTCGACATCATCACCGATCCCGCCGCCACCGTGCCGCGTTTGCTTTCCTCGCGCGAAAACGGCGCCGAGCTTTGGTCCGGCGATCTCACCGCGGAATCATTTGCAAGCATCCTCACCTCCCCTGCCCGCGAGCAGATCGTGAAACACATCCTCGCGGGTGACTCCGTGCTCTGGGTCATCGCCGACGGCGGCACGCCTGCGGACACCGCGGAAGTCGAGCGCGTCGAGAAGCGCCTGCGCTTCCTTGAGCAAGCCGCCGCGCTGCCCGTGCAGGACCCCGATGATCCCGACAGCCAGCTCGGCCCCGGCCCGCCGCTGCGCTTGAAATTCACCACCGTGCGCATCCGCCGCGACGATCCCGCCGAGGCGCTGCTGATCAAAATGCTCGCGGGCACCAAGAGCGGCATCAACGCGGGCGCCGACAATTTCGCCGCCGCCGTCTTCGCCAAAGGCCGCGTGCTCGGCGCGTGGAAGATGAGCGACCTCGACGAGACGCGGCTCGAAGACGCGAGCATGTTTCTCATCGGCCGCTGCTCGTGCCGCATGAAGAATGAAAACCCTGGGTGGGATCTGCTGCTCGATGTCGATTGGGAAAAGCGGCTCGCGGCGGCGAAGGTCGCGTCAGTCGAAACTCAACCGGGCGAGCCGGTGAAGCTGGCGGTGGCGGAGACGGTGAAGACCAGCCCGGTCGCTGATGCTGGCGCGAGCGCCGCTATGAGCACGTCGAGCAGCGCGCCCTCAGAGAAAGCCTCTCGCGTGACGATGGTGAATCAGGTGATTACCATGTCATGGAAACAAACCGCTCTCGTCGCATCGGGAGTTCTCGTGCTCGTCGGAGGCGCGATGCTGCTGCTCAAAAAATCATGAAACTCAAAGCCCTGCTTCTCATCGCCATCGGCATCGCGCTTGTCATCCTCGGGGTCGGCACCGGCGGCTCGCTCTTTGGCCCGCGCTCAGCGCAGCCCGCGCTTATCGTTTATTGCGCCGCTGGTTTGAAGAAACCCGTCGAAGCCATCGCGGCCCAATTTCAGAAAGATCTCGGCATCGAGGTGCAGCTCCAATACGGCGGCACCGGCACCTTGCTCAGCCAGCTACAGGTCGCGAAGAAGGGCGATCTCTTCATCGCCGCCGATGACGGATCGCTCGCTGACGCGCGCAAGCTCGATCTCATCCGCGAGGTGCTGCCCCTCGCCGTGCAGCATCCGGTCATCGTGGTGAAAAAAGGAAACCCAAAGAGCATCCGGTCGCTAGATGATCTGCTCAAAGCAGAAAACAAAGTCGCCCTGCCCAATCCCGAAGCAGCCAGCATCGGCAAGGTCAGCAAGCACATTCTCGGCGCGCGCTGGGACGCGCTGGCGAAGGCAGCGGTCGTGATGAAGCCCACGGTGATGGACATCGCCGCTGATGTGAAGCTCGGCGCCGTCGATGCCGCCCTCGTGTGGGATTCCACCGTGCCGCAATTCCCCGAGCTTGAAGCCATCGAGATCGCGGAATTCAAAACGCATCGCGAGAATGCCAGCGCCGCCGTGCTTTCGTATTGCTCACAGCCCGTCGCCGCATTGCAGCTCGCGCGCTATCTCGCCGCGCCTGAAAAAGGCGGCGCGACTTTGTTGCAGCACGGATTCAAAAATGCCGGTGGCGACGCCTGGGCCGCGAAGCCCGAGCTGCTTTTATATAGCGGCGGCGTGAACCGGCCCGCGATTGAGAAGCTCGTGCAAAACTTTGCCGACCGCGAAGGCGTCTCACTCACCACCGTCTTCAACGGCTGCGGCATCCTCTGCGCGACGATGAAGGCGATGGGCGACAGCGCGAACCCGCGCTTTCCCGACGCGTATTACGCCTGCGATGTTTGCTTCGTCCCGCCCGTGGCCGAGCACTTCCCCGAGGCCGTGCTGCTCACCGAGACGGAGATCGTCATCGCCACGCAAAAGGGCAACCCCAAGAACATCAAGACCCTGGCCGACCTCGCGCAGCCCGGCCTCAAACTCGGCCTCTGCAACGCGGAGCAAAGCACGCTCGGCTTCATGACCCAGGCCATACTGCGCAGCATGAACCTGCGCGACAGCGTGATGAAAAACGTCGTCGTGCAGGTGCCCACCGCTGACTTCCTCGTGAATCAAATGCGCGCCGGAGCGCTCGAAGCCGCCATCGTTTATAAAGTGAACGTGCAGCAAGTGAGCGAGCACTTTGACATGATCCCCCTGCCATCAGACAAAGCCAAGGCCGTGCAACCCTTTGCCGTGCGCAAGGACTCGCCCAACCGCCACCTGTCGCAGCGTCTCCTCACTTTCCTCCGCGCGAACCGCGAGAGCTTCGAGAACGCCGGCTTCATCTGGCGCGACGACGGCAAGACCATCCCGAGCGACAAGCTGGAGATCCCGGACTACCTCAAGTAGCGTCCTGGCTGGCGAGGTGCTGAGAATCACGTTCCGGTCACGGAGAAATCCCCAACCTTATGGCGGGGCGACGGGTCGAATGCAGGGGCGGATGGCTCGGAGTGGAGTGCCGACGGGGTCAAAGCAGGTGCCGACGGCGTCGGAGAGGCTCTTGAGGTCGTCGGGGAGGTGATCAGGGCCGTCGGTGTGCCTCTGGCAGCCTTCGGCGTGGCGATTGGAGCAGGGGTGCTTCTGGCAGCCGTCGGGGTTTCGATCGGAGCCGTCGGAGTGGCTCTGGCAGCCGTCGGGGTGCCTCTGGCAGCCGTCGGCGCACCCCCTTATGGTAATTCGAGGGGCTTTTGGGTGCTTTTTAAGGCCTCGGAGGCGGTTTTTGAGCCATTGCAGCCCATTTTACGGAACGGGGAGTCGGATAATAGGGTTTCGCAAAAGAAATCCAAGATTTGTGTGCCGCGGCGTTTCTCAGCAGCATACCCGAAAGGGCGGGTGCTGCGATGATCACGACACCCCAAACTCCGCCTCGCTAATGATGCGTGACTGGCTGCTGCGAGGGCACACTTCAGCCCGGTTCATTTGGCTTTCGGGAAATAGCGGTTGGCGAGCTGGTTCTCGAGAGTGCCGAGTTCGTTGTCGTTGAGTGCAGTAGAATAGAGGAGCACCTCGGCGATGCCGCCCGCGAAGGCGTGGAGGGTTTGGGGGTCCTTGGGTTTGCCAGCCTGCTCGGGATCGCGTCCGACGATGAGGGTGGTGAGCGCGTCGGATGGCCAGGGGGATTTGACGGGCGCGGGCTTTTCCACTTTGCCGCTGGCGGAGCGCAGGCGCAGGGCGAGCTGTTCGGGGTGCGCACTCCAGGTGCCGGTGACGATGAGAGGCTCGAGCGGATTGAACTTGTCTGCGGCGATGGCGATGACGGGAGCTTGCGCGGTTTCGGGGACGCCGATGCGTCGCGCGTGGAGTCGGGCCTCGCCTTTTTCCCCGAGACGCAGCGCGACGGAGCCAGTGGCACCGCTGAGATGGAGGAGAGTCTGCTGACGGCCGCGCACTTCCTGGAAGAAGGCGACGGCAAAGGTTAGGCCGCGTTTTGCCTCGGGATTGCCCGTGCCGAAGGGGAAATCCTTGGCCGCGTTCCTGGCCGATGAGCTGAGTCCGGCGGGCGGTCTGCCTTCGCCATTGAAGCGGACGAATTTGCGCTCGCCGGCCAGCGGGAAGGCGGCGTCGGGTCGCATGGTGACGAAGATGGGCGTGGCGCCGGTGCCGGAGCCTGCGGAGTAGAGGGTGCTGTCCCGCGCGCGTTCGGCAAAGTCAGTCCAGGCGAGCACGGCTTCGCCATCGAACGCGGCGAGGCGTCCTGCGGGGTCG
>JANPIW010000169.1:0-3880 GCA_031425215.1 Verrucomicrobiaceae bacterium | reverse complement strand
GATTTCGCAGCCCACGATTAAATCATCGTTTCCTTAAAGTGAGTTGGGAAGTGAGAGCACGCCGCCCGCCCGCCATTCACCACCACCCATTGCGGCCAATCATCCAGCCGCCCCAGAGGACAAAGAAGATGCCGATGAGGTTTCCCAGCTGTGTGCCGTTGGGGACGATTTTTTCCAAAAGCACGAGCACGGTGATGACGGCGACCCAGAGCATGTTCATCACACCCGCGACGAAGAGCAGGGCCATGAGCATCCAGCAGCAGCCGGTGCAATACGCGCCGTGTTTCACGCCCATGCGCAGCGCGCCAGGGGAGCCTTCGCGCCAGTCGGTGAGGAGGAATTGCAGCGGGGAGCGGCAGTGGTTCAGGCAGGCGTGCTTGAAGGGCGTCCACTGAAACACGCCGGCGCCGATGAGGAGCGCGCCGCCGAGCAGGGGGCTGCTGCTCTCCATCATGGGCGAGAGCAGGGCCGCGCTGTGCAAGGCCCATTGCGCCAGCGCGGCGGCGATGCTGAAGGCGCTCCACACAATGAGATAGCCGGAGAGGAACATGCTCGTGGGCACGAACGGTCGCTGCTGCTCGCGGCGCTTCCGATTGACCATTGCGAAGGTGAGGATCATGGGCGCGGCGGACGGGATCATCATTGCCACCATCATCTCGGCCCACATGAGGAAGAGCGGCACGATCTCCGCTGGCGACCAGGGCCGGACATCGGGGCCGGACATGATCATGCCGGCGCATTTGCAGACGCCGGTCTCCTCCATCGCGCGCGCCTCGTGCATCATGTAAAACCAAGCGACGGCCGCGATGCCGATCAGCGCGGCCAGCACAATGGCGCGGTCGTGCCTGAGCGTGGCTTCGAGACTGACCGGGCCATTCATCATCGTCAGCGCCCGTGCGGAGAAGATTTAGTTGGCGTAGTTCACGCGGGTGACAAATCCCGACTTGTCCGGCCAGGAGAAGCTCAGGCCGGGCACATTCACGCGGCACTCTTTGCCGGAGACAGCCTCGGCGCTCTTGAAGATGAAACCGGTGGAGTGCTCCAAGCGGACGGACTCTGGCTCGCCTGTGACGGGATTCTTGATCGGCTCCATGGCGACGCTGAGCGCATCGCCGATGCGCACGGAGCTGTTGCGCCCGTTCATTTGGAAATGGAAGGGCGCGAAGATGGGATCGAGCACTTTTGAAAACGTGGTGGCGAGGATTTCAAAAGGCAGGCCGCCAGCCTGGCCGGAGCAGATGTGCAAGAGTGCCTGGCGCTGCAGCGGGCTGGAGCGCTCGTCGAGGAACAAGGCGAGCGTGCCATTGCCTTCGTGGATGGCCTTGGGCCAGTGTGCCGCGAAGCCGACCGCGAGACCGTCGAGCGATACCTCGCCGTAGTTTCCCTTGATGATGCTCCACGCTCCTGTGCCTTCGCAAAAGCCGCGCGTCGGCGGCGCGGAGAATTCACACGGACATCCGTAATCGCAGTTGCACGCCTGGAGGAAATCGGCCTCAAGCGCCCACTTGGTTTTCGGCTCATTCATGACACATGCCTTTCGATAGTTTGAGGGTTGATGTGAAGGTTGGAGTTCAGGTCCGCCGCACAGCGGGAATTCAACGGTTGATCTTACCGGAGGCAATGTGTGCTGGTTGGTCAGCTCTTCAAGCGCGGCGAATCACAATTCCTGATCCGGCAGGAGTTTCAGCGAACACAAAACAAGAGGGTGCGGGAGCGCTCCTCCGTTGCTCTGACGGTCTCTCGCGGTGCAAAATGAATTGATCAGTGGCTTATCGGCGGCAAGTGATGCGCTCTTCCGCACCATGAAGAGCCAGAAACAAAGCAACAAAGCGCCGCGACCATTCAAGAACAAGGGTTCGGGATTTGATAGGTCGGGTGGCGGCGGGAAGGGGGGCTTCATTCCCGAATCCCAATTCCCCCAGCGAGTGAAAAAGCCCGGAGGCTCCGCGCCGAAGAAACCGTCCTCCTAAACGTCGATGATACGCGCGACATCGCCCGCTTGATTCGCGCGGCCTTTTGCCCAAGCTCCGCCACATCCGCTCCGCTCATCACCATGAAACTCTCCCGCCTCCTCACCTCCCTCTCCATTCTCTTTGCCACTGCCCTCGTGTGTCACGCCGGGGTGAACGAGGTCGAGAAGGTCGCCGCCGATGTCTATTTTCACGAGGGAGAGATCAGACCCTCCGGCCACTGCAATAACGGCTGGGTCATTTTTGAAGATTATGTGCTCGTGGTCGATGCCAATTTCCCCTCCGGCGCGCTGGTCATCATCCCGAAGATCGAGGCGCTGACGAGCAAGCCGATCCGTTTTGCATTCGACACGCATCATCACGGTGATCACGCGTACGGAAACCAGGTCTGGCTTGAGAGGGGCGCGACACCCGTCGCCCACATCGGCGTGCTCGAAGAGATGAAGAAATACGAGACTGGTCTCTTTGGCGACAAGCCGGGCCGCTGGCAGGATGCCGCGAGGAACCGCAAGGATCTCCAGGCGAGCAAGCTGAAGGCTCCCACGCTGCTCTACAAATCCGAGATGATCTTTGACGATGGCAAGCGTCGCGTGGAGCTGCTGCACTTCGGCACCGCGCACACGCACGGCGATGGCTGGGCCTGGCTGCCGAAGGAGAAGATCCTTTTCTCCGGCGACGCGTGCGTGAACGGCCCATACAACTTCACCGGCGATGGCAACATCGGCGAATGGATCAAGACGCTCGAGGCCGTGAAGAAGCTCGGCGCTAAAATCGTGTGCCCCGGTCACGGTCCGCGCGGCGGCCCCGAGCTGCTCGATGAACAGCAGGCGTACTTCATCGCGCTGCAGGATGAGGTGAAAAAATTCGCCGGCAAAGAACCCGCCGAGATCGAGGCCGCCTTGCCAGCGATCATGGCCAGCCTGAAGAAGAACGAGCGCATCGCGCGCTACGCTGGTAATTTTCTTCCCGCGCAGATCGAGAAAGTCTTCGTCGAGCAAGGCGGCAAGCCCTGGCCCAAGCCGGAGCTGCCCGGGAAATGACTCCGCGCTCAGCGCATCAGAATAGTGGCGAGCGCATCCAGGCCCGTGCCCTCGTTCCACGCGAGATCGCCACGGACATGGCGACGAGCGCCGCGAAGCCAGTGGCAAACCAGGGGTCGAAGGAATTGGAGATGATGGTGGCAAAGTAGGGCGCGCCGTCCCAGTCCCTTCTTTGGCCGCTCCACTCCGCAGAGCGTCCGCGATTTCGATGTGATCGATTTCAAAGCACATGCCTCGAAGGCAGTGCCTCGTTCGGCGTTGTATCCGATCAGACTTTTCATCGTGAACACCGACACCCCAACCGTTCGTCTCCACCGCGTCCTTCGTACCAAACCCGAGCGCGTCTATCGCGCCTTCCTCGATGCCGACGCCAAAGTGAAATGGTTCCCGCCGCGCGGCTTCCCCCCAAAGGTGCATCACCTTGATACAAAAGTCGGCGGCACCTGGGCTGGCGGGAATCACTCACCCTCCTCGCCCAGCTCGTCGAGTCAGAGACCCCCTACGAGGCATGATCCCACGACCGCGTTTCCATCTCCAATCACCGCGCGGGAACGAGCGGAAACAATTCTGCGCTAGTCGTTGCGGCCGAGCTTCGCGTTCGCATTTCCCACCCGGAGTCATAGCTTGGTCGCCCTTTCATGCCAGCCTCCACCGCGCTCCCCATTTGGAAAATCTACGCCGACATCCTGCGCACGCTGCGCGGTGGCAATCGACTGGTGCTGGTGGCTCCGACGGGGTCGGGGAAGACGACGCAGGTGCCTCAGATGCTGCTGGATGCGGGGATCGCGGGGGAGAAGATGATCGTGGTGCTGCAACCTCGGCGGGTGGCGGCCCGCACGGTGGCGACGCGGGTGGCTTGGGAGCGTGAGG
>JANPIW010000168.1:0-2338 GCA_031425215.1 Verrucomicrobiaceae bacterium | reverse complement strand
GGACTTGAAGTTCCAGTTCGCGCTGTGCTTCTCCGGCCCAGTCGCCGTGGATTTTGTTGAAGCCGATCGTGGTGCAGTGGCAGGCGTAGCTGGTGAAAATGGCGCGCAGCTTGCCGTCGCCGTCGTTCACGCGGAGCACGGGCAGGGCGTGATCGACGGGGCCGGCGGGGTTCGGCGCGTTTTGAAATCCGCCCGGGTTGCGGAGGCGGCGGTTGCTCGCGAATGCGACAGTGCCGTTTCCCCAATCGAGTCGCGCGGGCTTCATCTCATCAAGCGCTTGCGCGGACGCGGCGACCATTTTCTCCGTGACCTCGCGCGTGTAGCGGTCGATGCGAGCGTCCTCCTCGGACGTGGTCTGGCCTGCGAAAATGAAGGGCAGATAGCCGCGCACATGCGGTGCGGAGTGCGTGTGGCTGCTGTGAATGGCGAGGCGCTCATCGGCGATCTTGTGCCCGGCGGCGGCGAGTTTTTTCAGCACCTCGTCGCGCACCACGGCAGGGATGCCGGTGCTGTCGATGGTGATGGCGACGGCCGGCGGCTCGTCATTCCATTGCAGCGCGAGAGCCTTCGCCCAAATGCGCAGCACGACGCCTTCGTGCTCGGTGGTGCGGCTGCCGTAGCCGCTGAGGCGCACGGGGTAGTCGGGCGTGACATCGATCTTGGCGACACCGGCTTTCCAGTCCGCGCTGGCAATGAGAGGAAGCACGAGAAGGATGGCTGTGAGTTTTTTCATGGTGAGTCGGTGTGAGAATACGCCGTGTGCGGAGAAAATTTCCTGCCCGGCAGACTCCGCAGTTGCAATGCAACGAGGCTGGTAAAACATGGCGGATGCCGCTGCGTCGCTTCAAATTCTATCTCCTCGTTTCGGCGGTTGTGATGATTGGCGAGAGCATGGCACAGAACCCGCCGGCGGATTTACGTCTGGGAATCATCGGCCTGGACACCTCGCACGCGGAGCAGTTCACGATGCGGCTCAATGACGCGGCGAATCCGAATCACATCCCCGGCGCGCGTGTGGTGGCAGCGTTTCCCGTGGGCAGCGCCGATCTCTCCGAGAGCAAGGACCGCATCGAAGGCTACACCGCGACGGTGCGTGACAAATACGGCGTGAAGATCGTGAGCGACATCGTGCAAGTCTGCACAGCGGTGGATGCGGTGATGGTGCTGAGCCTCGATGGGCGCCCGCATCTCGAACAGGCGCGGCAGGTCATCACGCTGAAAAAGCCGCTCTTTCTCGACAAGCCCGTCGCGGCCTCTCTCAAGGATGTCGTGGAGATTTATCGGCTGGCGGACGCGGCGAAGGTGCCGATCTTCAGCGCGTCCGCTGTGCGCTGGTATCCCGGCGTGATCGAGGTCGCGAATGCGGAGCCTGGCCCCGCGCGCGCCGCGCTGTCCTATGGTCCAGCGCCGATTCTCGCGCATCATCCCGATTTGTTTTTCTATGGCATCCATCCGGCCGAGGCGCTCTTCACCGTGATGGGGCCGGGATGCGTCAGCGTGGTGAGCAGCGGTGTGCCGGGTACGACGGTTGCGACGGGCATCTGGGATGGCGGACGGGTTGGCACGCTTCATGCGCAGCACGCTTGGCCGATGGGATCAACGAGCTACAAGGTGATCCGCTTCGGCGAGAAGGAAGCCGTCGAGCAGAAAACCCAGGGCGATTACACGCCGATGTTGCGCGAAATCGTGAAATTTTTTCAAAGCGGCAATCCTCCTGTCAGCGCCGCCGAGACGCTGGAGATTTACGGATTCATGGAGTCAGCACACGAGAGCATACGCCAGGGCGGCAAGCCGGTGCAGGTGCGCGAGGTGCTGCAAAAAGCCGGCTGCCCGGAGAACTGGTTGGCGCTGAAAGCTGCCACGGCCAGGCCCTAGTCGAAAAAAGACGCGCCTGCCAGATATAAGATGAAATAAAACCGCCCCGGCGCGCATCTGACACCTGTCCAGCGCTGAAACTCAAAGTTTTTCCCGAACACCTGCATAGGGAGAAACGATGGGACAACTGAGTGCTCTGGGCTTTTTCTCATCGCATCTCAAATACCCCCATGACTGCTCACACCACCACCATCGATCCTGCCGCCGAGGCGGCCATCCAGGAAGACATGAAGCTCCTCGAGCGCGTCAAGCTCAAGGACGCCGCCGCCTTCCAGCAGCTCTACCGCAAATACGGCGGACTGCTTTTCTCCACCATCTCCAACGTGCTCAACGATCACCAGGACACGGAGGACATCATGCAAGAGGTCCTCGTGCAGGTGTGGCAAAAGGCGCATCTTTACGAGCCGCGCAAGGGCAAGCCCCTCACCTGGCTGACCACGATGGCGCGCAATCGCGCCATCGA
>JANPIW010000167.1:0-2403 GCA_031425215.1 Verrucomicrobiaceae bacterium | reverse complement strand
GAAGGCTTGAGCGATCAGTTGCTCAACGAGGCAATGGGCATCACCGCCGAGCGTCTCGCGGAGCAATACAACGTGAGCCGCCGCGAGCAGGATGAGTTTGCCTGTCGCAGCCACATGAAGGCTATCGCCGCGCAAGACGCGGGTGTGTTTGACGCCGAGATCACGTCGATGCCCGATCTCGCTCACGACGAGCAACCGCGCCGCGACACCACGGTGGAGAAACTCGCCACGCTCAAGCCTGCCTTTAAACCTGACGGCACCGTCACACCCGGCAATGCCAGCAGCATCAATGACGGCGCGGCCATGCTGGTGCTGTGCGATGAAAAGACCGCCGAGCAGCGCGGCTGGAAACCGCTCGCGTATCTCAGGGCCGCTGCGCAAGTCGGCTGCGACCCGCGCATCATGGGCATCGGCCCCGTGCCGGCGACAGAGAAACTCTGCGTGCAAAATGGAATCGCCTTGCACGATTTCGACGCCATCGAGATCAACGAAGCCTTTGCAGCACAGGCGCTCTCGTGCGCGCGCGGCTTGAAGCTGGCTGGCGACGACTCGCGCCTCAACCAGCACGGCAGCGGCATCTCCCTCGGCCATCCGATCGGCGCCACCGGCGCACGCCTGCTCGTACACCTCGCGCATCTCACCGCGCGCGGCCAGTCGAGACAGTCGCTGGCAACGCTGTGCGTCGGTGGCGGTCAAGGCGTGGCGGTCGCGGTCGCGGCCTGTGACTGAATCTCATCGCGATGAGACGGCTTTGGCGGGCTGTAGAAACTCCAGCACGCCCACCGCAGCCCATGCCGTGCCCCAGTAGATCGAGGTGGCACGCACTTTGTTTTTGTCATTTGCGCGCGTGCTCGGCACCGGCCATGAGCCGTCGGCTTGCTGGGTTCGTTTGAGAAAATCAAAGGCGCGCTGCACGGCTGGATGAGAGATCGACGTTCCGATGATTGCGGCCGCGTAAAGCGCAAGGCCCGTGCCGAGCGCGTCGCTCGCCTCGCCGGAGAGCCATGCCCAGCCACCATCGGCGTTTTGCGTCTTGAGCAGCGCATCAAGCTCCGCTTCGATGTTCTCGCCGCGCTCCTTTTTTCCGAGCACCTGCAATGCGAGCCATTCCGCGCTTTTGCCGGGCTGCGCGGCGGAGAGAAATGCGAGCGCGCGTTTCTCTGCCTCGACGATGGCGGCATCGTCCGCGCCGGATGACTTCAGCGCGAGCACGGCCCACATCGTCGTCACCTCCTTGCGCTCGCGCTCGGGGCGCTTCAAAAGCGGGAGCTGTCCGCCGGGCGTCCATGAGCCGTCTGGCTGCTGGTTTTTTAGCAGATGATCGCGAAAGCCTCGCAATCGCGCCTCATCGTTCGCGGACTTGTCGTGGCGGCCAAGCGTGAGGAAGACCATCGTGTCCACGTTTCCTGCGGCGACTTTGGTCTCGCCGTCCTTGGCGCCGGTCTGGTTCCAATGCTTCCAGTCGGATGCCCATTGCGTCCACTCGTCGATCTTGACGCGGTCCACCTTCAATCCCGCGCGGCTCGCGCTGTTCAGGCTCCACAGCATGGAGGGTATCTGATGACAGCTCGCGCACTTCCTATCCTCCATCCACGCCACGCCCTCGCTCTCGATGAAGGGCAGGCTGCGCAGCACGATCTCCTTCGCGGCATCCGCCTCCATCAGCGGAGGTTGTGCGGCGCTCAGTTGCGCGGTGAGCATCAATGCCAGGATCATGACGAAAACAACGTCTGGCACTGATGCCGTGTTGCACTTGCGAGAGAGGAGGCGGGCGGACGGCGTAGTCATCGCACCATGACAAACCATCACATCTCTCTCCGCATTTTTCTTGCCGCACTCACCTCAGTCTATGTCTGCGCGCCGTTGGCGCGCGCGCAGGACAAGCCTGATGGAAAGCTGCGCATCATCGTCTTCGGCGCGCACCCCGACGACGCCGAGTACAAAACGGGTGGCACCGCCGTGAAGTGGGCGCGGCTGGGGCATCAGGTGAAGCTGGTGTCCGTCACCAATGGCGACATCGGCCATTGGCGCGAGGCGGGCGGACCGCTGGCCATACGTCGCACCACCGAGGCCGCCGCGTGTGCGAAGAAGCTCGGCGTGACCTCGCAGGTGCTCGACATTCACGATGGCGAGCTGATGCCCACGCTGGAGAACCGCAAGCTCATCACGCGCATCATCCGCGAATGGAAGGCGGACATCGTCATCGCGCATCGCCCCTGGGATTACCATCCCGATCACCGCTATGTCGGCGTGCTCATCCAGGACGCGGCCTTCATGGTCACCGTGCCGTTCATCTGCCCGGATGTGCCGCCGCTGAAAAAGAATCCGGTCTTCCTGTATTCGAGCGATGGCTTTCAGAAGCCGTATCCTTTTACGCCCGACATCGCCGTGTCGGTGGACGAC
>JANPIW010000166.1:0-6382 GCA_031425215.1 Verrucomicrobiaceae bacterium | reverse complement strand
TTCCCTTCTCACGCGCCGCGAAGCGACGCAATCCATCCTCGTCGCACTGGGAGCTGCCCTTGGCGGCGTGGTGACGTTCGCCTGCGGCGGAAACTCGAGCGACGGTGCGACCGGCCCGGCCAGCGACGCCGGCGCGTCGACGAAGGACGGGGCACGACCGAGCGGCGACAGCGGCGGCTCGGCCGGCGCGTGGGCTTCGGGCGGCACCGCGTCGATGACGGGCGCCGCGAGCTACCCCGATCCGTTCGTCACTGCGGTCACCTCGTGCATCCTCGCGACCACCGCGACGCAGGGGCCCTGCACCGAGGCCGCCGATCAGGTCCGCAAGGACGTGAGCGAGGGGTACACCGGCCTGCCGATGCGCCTCGCGCTCCGCGTCGTCGATGCAGCGTGCAGGCCGATTGCCGGAGCGAAGGTGGCGGCGAACACAGGCAAATGAAGGCACTCGGAGCCGCGCTTTTCGGACCCAATCCACCAATACCCTATGAAATCCATGATCCGTCTGTTCCTCTGCCTTGTCACCGCCCCGCTGTTCGCCCAGTCCACCTATCCACCCACATTCAAGGACGCCCGCGTGGAGACCTACCGAAAGATCGGCTCCACCGAGCTGAAGCTCTGGATCTTCGGGGAGTCGGATCCCAAGGTGCAGAAGCCCGCGATCGTGTTTTTCTTCGGCGGTGGATGGAATAAGGGTTCACCGGCCATGTTCGAGAATCAGGCCCGGCATTTCGCCAAGCGCGGCATGATCGCCATCACCGCCGACTACCGTGTGAGGAACAGGCAGGGAGTGCAGGTGGTTGAATGCGTGAAGGACGCCAAGGCGGCCATCGCCTGGGTCAGGGAAAATGCCCAGCGTCTCGGCATTGATCCGAACAAGATTGCTGCGTCTGGAGGCTCCGCCGGTGGTCATCTCGCCGCCAGCACCGGCACGATCACCGGCTTCGGCAGCGACGAACGCCCCAACGCCATGATCCTCTTCAACCCCGCCTGCACGCTCGCTCCAATTGGGGGTTGGCAACTCCCGGCGGACAAGGATGATTCGATCCGCACCGAACGATATGGCGTGGAACCACAGGTCATCTCGCCGGCTCATCATATCGGCCCACACACGCCGCCGACCCTGATTCTTCATGGCAAGAAGGACACCACGGTTCCCTACGCTTCCGTTGTCGCGTTCGAGAGTGAGATGAAGAAGACAGGCAGGCCGTGCAAACTGGTCGGTTACGAAGGCGCGCGCCATGGCTTCTTCAATGGCGGTGAGTATTACGACAAGACCCTCTCTGAAGCCGATGGTTTCCTCGTCGCTCTCGGCTGGCTCAAAAAGTGAAATCGCACATCAGAAATGCCGGCTGGGGCCGCGCAGCATCTCGAAATCAATCTCCAATCAAAAAGCACAACACAGATGAATACCAAGGTAACAGCTAAAGGCGATATAAGCTCTCCGTTTACTTCCAGTGGACGCCTACCCGAGCCGCATGGAAAGCGATCTCCTGTCCGTGTGTCTCACTGGCTGCCGCTGCCATTCGTCGTGGCAGTTGTTCTTTGCACCGGTTTCACGTCGTCGTCGCAAGCGCAGGCGACCGATCCACAGCAGAAGCTCGAAAAACTCTTGCTCCGCTACCCCGATGCCGACGCGAACAAGGACGGCAAGCTTTCCGAGGACGAGGCGCGCCAATACGCCACCAAGCTCCGTGGCAAGACCAAGACCTCGTCCACGGACAGCGCTCAGCCCGCGGCAGACCTACCCGACGTGAAATACGGCCCGCACGAACGCAACGTGCTCGATTTCTGGTTCGCGAAGAACACCAGCGTGGCCGCACCCTTGGTTATTTACATCCATGGCGGCGGATTCGTGGGCGGCGACAAATCAAAGAAGCTCAGCCCCGACACAATCCGCGAGGCACTCGACGGCGGCGCGGCATTCATGAGCATCAACTACCGCTTCCGTCAGCACGCGCCCATCCAGGACATCCTCCGCGACGCCGCTCGCGCGATCCAGTTCGTGCGCGCCAACGCGGCTCGGTTTAAAATTGATCCCAAGCGCATCGCCTCCTTCGGCGGTTCGGCGGGCGCAGGCACGTCGCTGTGGCTCGCGACGCATGATGACCTCGCCGATCCGAAGTCCGCCGACCCCGTGCTGCGCCAGTCCAGCCGCATCAGCGCCGCCGGCAGCCTCAACGGCCAGGCGACCTACGACACGCGCGAGTGGGATCGCGTCATCTTTCCTTTCAAGCCTGAATGGCGTAAAGGCGAGGATGAAGGCCCGCGGTTCTACCACTTCACGAGCGACGCCGATTTGGACACCGAACAAGGCAAGAGAATCCGCGCCGATTGCAACATGCTCGGCCTCCTCACCGCCGACGACCCGCCCATCTACCTTTCCTGCTCGCAGCCTGACGGTGAACCCACTAACCGCGGCCATCTCCTCCATCACCCGCGCCACGCCCAGGTCATCGAGCGGCGGTGCAAGGAACTCGGCATCCCCGTCACCGCCGTTTATGCAGGAGACCAGACCAAAACCGAAAGCGCGGTTGAGTTTCTCCTGCGCCACGTCCGCTTGCCAGCAGCGGGCGGGAAGTGACCAGCGTCCATCCACGAGCCGAGAGCATCCCCATGAACGCTGCCCAGAAATCAAAAGTGGCTCTCTCGGGGTTCCAGAGCATGAATAATAGACTACTTCAGACTTTCCGGCCATGGATCAGAATCCTCATCACTTGGCTGTTTGGCCTGAGCCTTCAGGTCATGGCGCAACAGCCCGCCAACACCTATAACGTAAAAACGCAAGGCGGGGCGACGGGGAATGGAACCACGAATGATACCGCTGCCATTCAAAACACCCTCAATGCCGCCAATGCAACAGGGAGGGGTGTCTATTTCCCGGCTGGAACCTACATCGTAAACGGTATTTCTATTCCCGACAATACCAGCATCTTCGGCGACAAGGCTGGCATATCCCTGGTGAAGTCCGTGCAACCCTACAAAACCGTCAACATGACCGGTGATGACGATGATGTCGGTGAGACGATCGGAAATCTCAGGATCGAGGATCTGTTCTTCCTCAATATGAGATTCAGTTTTCAAAACAATGCGATGGCCTACCTCGCCATGAGACGATGTGTGATTGCGACCGATAAGATCGCGCCTGACGGGCAAGGCTGGATGATGTCTGAGTGGGACGGCGATGATATGATTGTAGAGGATTGCATTTTCCTGTCAGGGCATGAAACGGGAGAGTGGTTGGGCGGACGGATCAAGGCGATCAAGACGTCCAAAACCAAGGGAATGCTTATCCGGCGCAATATCATCGGCCTGGATATGGGGAATATCTCCTGGCTGGCTACGGAGTGGCAAGGCTACGCAAACTGGTCCAATGCCGTGGGGCGTCTCAACCAATTCAAAACCGAGCAGAACCTCCCCCGCCGCATGGGAGAGATGGCGGGAGGCATTGCTATCTTTGACGGAACGGAGAATGTGATCGATCAGAACATCATTCACCTCGATTTTGAGGCGAACCTGGCCGGTGGCCTGGATGAGGATCATCTCATCTATTCTCTCAGAGAAACCAAAATCGAGATTACGCGGAACTGGTTGAGCGGACATCCGAACACCGCGGGCGGTGGCCTGAAGCATCGTGATACAGACGGGCCCGGAGTCATTGCGGCCAACTACCTCAATGATACCCCCCTTTTATTGTATTCCTATGGCGATCCCAACAGCACTCCCATTGACTACGACTATCTGTATCCATTTGATAACCAATTGATCTTTCGGAACTACCTGAAGGTAACACCGCAACGGGTGTTGAGCAGTTCTATCACGGGCGGGAGTCCACGCTATGGCTTCAATTTCATGAGTGATGATGGACATACGGGAAAGGACATCGATGTCGCCGAGAACCTTTTTGATCTGTCGGCGAATTGTCCAAACCAATGGATCAACCTCGCACAGGGAAGAACCAGGGCGGATGAATGGCGCATCTATGAAAACAACTTCCACGTGAGCGGAGTTAATGCCGGAGAGCTCGTTGAAATCACAGGAAGAAATCAGACTCCTGGTGCCTACACGTATTACACTGCTCGGAAACGAGCTTCCGCATCCTACTTGGGCGATATGAACGCGACCATGGCCAAGTATGAAGCCATGGAAATCCCTTACCTGAACATTCCTCCTTATGGGGCGGCTCCGGTTGTGAATACTCCACCTGTCTTCACCAGCACGCCCGGTGCGGTTCCGATCGTTCATTCGGGCCAAGCATACACTTACGATATCACTGCCACTGATACCGATGGCCAATCACTCGTGATCTCTGCCGTGGTGCGTCCTTCCTGGCTCACGTTGACCAGCACCGGCAACGGCACCGCCATCCTGACCGGCACCGCGACTAACTCCGCCGTGGTGAGCTATCCTGTCTCGTTGAGTGTCTCCGACGGTATCAACACCAAGGTGCAATCGTTCGTTATCACGCTCAACAGCGCCCCCACCGTCAGCATCACCAACCCCGCCACCCCATCGGTCAGCCTGCCCGCAGGCACCGCATTGACCATCGAAGGCAGCGTCAGCGACGACGGCCTGCCCGCCTCACCCGGCAACGTCATTGCGTCATGGTCTAAAGTTTCCGGCCCGGGCACGGTCACCTTCTCCTCGCCCGGCACGGTCAATACCAGCGCCACGTTTTCTAGCGCTGGCATTTACGTGCTGCGACTTACATCGACCGATGGCAGCGCGACGGTTTTCCAAGATCTCAACGTGACTGCCATTGCTGCCCCCGGTTTCGCATCATGGATCGACGGCTTTAATGTTGGCAGCCTGAATGGTGCTGGGGACGATCCGGATCACGACGGTATTCCGAACCTGATCGAATTCGCGCTTTCAGGAGGTGATCCGGCGCAAGGCGGCACGGGCATCCTTCCCGCGCTTTTTATTACAAGCGACGGCGGCAACAGCTACCTCTCGCTCACCATCCAGAAAAACACCACCACCACCGGCATCACTCTCGTCTCCGAGACCTGCGGCGACCTCGCCACCTGGAACAGCAACAACACCGTAATCATTTCGGAAACCGCCAGCACCCTCGTGGTCCGCGATGCGGTTCCATTGGGTGGATCCATCAGGCGCTTCATGCGCCTTAAAGTCACGCAGCCCTGAGTCCCTCCCATCCCATCTCTCCATGCCACATGCGTCCAATTCACCGACCACCTATGAAATCGATAATCCTCCTGTTCCTTTGCCTTCTTGCCGCCCCGCTGTTCGCCAAGTCCTATCCACCCACATTCAAGGACGCCCGCGTCGAGACCTACCGAACAATCGGCTCCACTGAACTGAAGCTTTGGATTTTCGGGGAGTCGGATCCCAAGGCGAAGAAACCCGCGATTGTGTTCTTCTTCGGCGGTGGTTGGAGTGGGGGTTCACCAGCCCAGTTTGAGGATCAGGCCCGGCATTTCGCCAAGCGCGGCATGATCGCCATCACCGCCGACTATCGCGTGAGGTCCCGCCATGGCGTGCAAGTTGTGGAGTGTGTGAAGGACGCCAAGGCCGCCATCGCCTGGGTCCGGGAAAATGCCACGCGTCTCGGCATTGATCCGGCCAAGATTGCCGCCTCCGGAGGTTCCGCCGGTGGTCATCTCGCCGCCGCCACCGGAACGATCAGCGGGATCGGCAGCGATGAACGTCCCAACGCCATGATCCTCTTCAACCCCGCCACCACACTCGCTCCCATCGCGGACTGGCAACCCGAAGCGGGCAAGGCTGATCTAAGTGTCGAGCGCTTCGGCGTCGAGGCAAAGGCGATCTCGCCGGCGCATCACATCGGCCCGCACACGCCGCCGACCCTGATTCTCCACGGCAAGGCGGACACCACGGTTCCTTACGATTCCGTCGTCGCGTTCGAGAAGGTGATGAAGCAGGCAGGCAGACCCTGCAAACTCGTCGGCTACGAAGATACAGAGCACCGCTTCTTCAACAAAGGCGAGGGTTACAAAAAGAGCCTCGCTGAAGCCGACGCTTTCCTCGTCGATTTCGGCTGGCTGAAAAAGTGAAGTCAGCAACTGCAGATTCTTCGAAAACTTTCCCCTCCCAACCAATCCACCCATCCTCTATGAAAGCCATCCTCTGCCTCCTGCTTAGCCTCCTCGCCGCCCCGCTGTTCGCTCAGTCTCCCAATCCATCTACCGTCAAGGACGCCCGCGTCGAGACCTACCGAAAGATCGACTCCACCGAGTTGAAGCTCTGGATCTTCGGGGAGTCGGATCCCAAGGTGCCGAAGCCCGCGATTGTGTTCTTCCACGGCGGTGGTTGGAATGCAGGAACACCGGAGCAATTCGCGGCTCATGCACGATATTTTGCCAAGCGTGGCATGATCGCCATGACCGCTGAGTATCGTGTG
>JANPIW010000165.1:0-6015 GCA_031425215.1 Verrucomicrobiaceae bacterium | reverse complement strand
GGATTGGTGTGCGCGCATATCCGCCTGAACCCTTCGGGTCGCTGGGATTTGTTCTTCGTTTGTCCGGTGGTTCCGCTCGCAAAGCCTCGCTCCACCACCGGCTAATATCCGTCGAGCCTCCGGCTCTGAATTCATTTCGTGTGAAAGGTTCGCGCCGCGCCGCGCTTACTTTGCCCATGCTCACGCTTCACTCCCAACCAAGTGGCGGCTTCTGCGACGGTGTGTCGCGAAGGAACTTCATCAAGATAGGCGGTCTCGCCATGGGTGGGCTATCCCTGCCTGACATCCTCAAAGCGGAGGCGGCGCAAAGCACGGGCAAATCGCACAAGGCTGTGATCATGGTCTTCCTGCCGGGCGGCCCGTCGCACCAGGACATCCTCGATCTGAAGATGGACGCGCCGTCGGAGATTCGTGGCGAGTTCAAACCGATCCCGACCAATGTGCCTGGCATCCAGATTTGCGAGCACCTGCCCAAGCTCGCGAAGCTCATGGACAAGTGTACGGTGATCCGCTCGATGGCGGACTGCGAGCCGGGGCACGATGCGTTTCAATGCCTCACGGGCCGGAGCTTCAAGAAGCAGCCACCGGGAGGCTGGCCCTCGCTCGGCTCCATCGTCTCGCATCTCGATGGCGCGGTCGATCCTGCGGTGCCTGCGTTTGTCGGGCTGTCTCCCAAGATGGGGCACATGGAATGGGCGCGCACGGGTGAGCCGGGATTCCTCGGAATCAGACACGCGCCGTTTCAGCCGAATCGCGGCGGCGGCACGGATGACATGTCGCTCAAAGGCATCACGATGGAGCGGCTCGCTGACCGCAAGGCATTGCTGGGCAGCTTTGACAACTTCCGCCGCGATGTGGATGCGAGCGGCCTGATGGGAGGCATGGATGCTTTTCAGCAACAAGCGATGGGCGTGCTAACCAACTCGCGCCTGCTCGACGCGCTCGATCTCACCAAGGAAGACCCGCGCCTCGTCGAGCGCTACGGCAAAGGCATCGCCGAGAATCGCGACGACGGCGGGCCGCGACTGACGGAGCATTTCCTCGCCGCGCGCAGACTCGTCGAGGCCGGAGCGCGCGTCGTCACGCTCGCGTTCAGCCGCTGGGACTACCACAACAACAACTTCGGCCAGCTCCGCGAAGACCTGCCTCTTCTTGATCGCGGGCTCAGCGCGCTGATCACGGATCTGCACGAGGGCGGCATGGACAAGGAGGTGTCCGTCGTCGTGTGGGGCGAGTTTGGTCGCACACCCGTCATCAACAACAAAGGCGGTCGCGATCACTGGCCGCGTGTGTCATGCGCGCTGCTCGCCTGCGGCGGAATGCGCCACGGCCAGGTCATCGGCGCCACGGACAAGATCGGCGGCGAGGCCACGGAGCGCCCGGTCGCATTCGGCGAGGTCTTTGCCACGCTCTACCAGCGCATGGGCATCGACGTGGCCAAGACCACGATCAACGATCTCACCGGCCGCCCGCAATACCTCATCGACGGCGGACACCTGCCGATGCGGGAGCTGGTGTGATATGCGAAGTGAAAAGGCTGATCGCAAATACAGCCGACAAAACTCCCGCTCCAGCCCCGTAGGTTCATACCCTCATGAACTCGTACTGCCGCATCACCCTCGCAGCATTCATCGCCTCGCCCTGTCTCGCCGTCGAGTCGCCGCGACCGTTGAACTTCACCAACGACATCGTGCCCATCTTCACAAAGGCCTCATGCAACTCGGGCGGATGCCACGGCAAGGCCAGCGGGCAGAACGGCTTCAAGCTCTCCCTGCTGGGCTTCGAGCCGGCCGAGGACTACGAGCACATCGTCAAGGAAGCGCGCGGTCGCCGCGTCTTCCCCGCCGCGCCGGAGCAGAGCATGCTTTTGCAAAAGGCTGTCAACTTCACCCCGCACGGCGGCGGCAAGTAGCTCGATCCCAAATCAGACGACTACAAGCTCCTGACCGAATGGATCGGCAAAGGCATGCCCTTCGGCAAGGACACCGACCCGAAGCTCGTGAGCATCGAGGTCGAGCCGAAGGCGAACACGATGAAGCTCGGCAGCCAGCAGCAGCTCAAGGTGCTGGCGAAATACAGCGACGGCTATGTGAAGGACGTCACGCGCAGCGCGCTGTATGAGCCGAACGAAAAAGCGATGGCCGAGACGGGCGAGACGGGCCTCGTGAAGCTCTTCGACATCCCCGGCGATGTCGCCGTGATGGTGCGCTACCAGGGCAAAGTCGCGACCTACCGCGCCACCATTCCACTCGGCGCTCCGGTGGAAAACCTGCCCGCGCCGCGCAATTTCATAGACGAGCTGGTCTTCGCCAAGCTCAAGCAGATCGGCATGCCGCCCTCGCCGCTGTGCGATGACGCCACGTTCCTGCGCCGCATCACGCTCGATCTCGCTGGCCGCCTGCCCACGCTCGACGAGGCACGCGCCTTTGCTGCGAGCAAGGAGGCCGACAAACGCGACCGCGTCATCGACACGCTGCTCGCCAGCGCGGACTGCGCCGATTACTTCGCCAACAAATGGTCCGCGCTCCTGCGCAACAAGCGCGAGGACAAGCGCGACATCACCGCAAACTTCGCCTTCCACGCATGGGTGCGAGACGGCCTGCTCGCCAACAAACCCTACGACCTCATGGTGCGCGAGCTTCTCGCCGCTACGGGTGATGTGTTGGAAAACCCGCCCGTCGCCTGGTACAAGCGCGTGAAGGAACCGCAGCAGCAGCTCGAGGACGTGGCGCAGCTCTTCCTCGGCGTGCGGATGCAGTGCGCGCAGTGCCATCATCATCCGTTCGAGAAGTGGAGCCAGAACGACTACTACAGCTTTGGCGCGTTCTTCAGCCAGGTCGGACGCAAGCCGACGGCGATCAAGGGCGAGGAGGTCATCTATCACAAACGCGGAAACGCCGAGATGGTGAACAAGAAAACCAAACAGCCCGTGAAGCCCGCCGGCCTCGGCGCCAGCGCGCTCAGCATTTCCGTCGATGAAGACCCGCGCCTCCAGCTCGCTGCGTGGATGAGCGACAAGGCTAACCCCTTTTTCGCCAAGTCACTGGTGAACCGCTACTGGAAGCACTTCTTCAATCGCGGCCTCATCGAGCCAGAGGACGACATGCGCGAGACGAATCCGCCCGCGAATCCGGAGCTGCTCGACGCGCTCGCGAAATACTTCACCGAGGGCGGATACGACCTCCGCGCCGTCATGCGCTCCATCGTGCAGAGCCACACCTACCAGCTAAGCGCGCTGCCGAACGAGCACAATGCAGTGGACCGTCAGAACTTCTCCCGCTATTACCCGAAGCGCCTGCCCGCCGAGGCGCTCTTCGACGCCGTGAATCATATCACTGGCGCGCGCAGCGCCTTCGCCGGCCTGCCCGCAGGCACACGCGCCGTCGCGCTGCCTGACAACAGTTACAACGCCGGTTCATACTTCCTCACCGTCTTCGGTCGCCCCGAAGGCTCCAGCGCCTGCGAGTGCGAGCGCACCCAGGAGGCCAGCCTCGCGCAAAGCCTGCATCTGCTGAACGCGCAGGACATCCAGCAAAAACTCTCCGCCAACGAAGGCCGTGCCGCCGCGCTCACGAAAGAAGAGAAACCCGAGCCAGAAAAACTCCGCGATCTCTATCTCGCCGCCTTCTCGCGCGAACCGCGCGCCGATGAAGTGAAACTCGCCGAGACCCATCTCGCCAAGCCGCGTGTGGATGCCGAGGGCAAACCCCTCGACTCCCAAGCCGCAAGAAAACACGGCTACGAGGACATCCTCTGGGCGATCATCAACACGAAGGAGTTTTTGTTCAATCACTGACTTGTCGGGTGTAGCCCCCGGCTATACACTCGCCTCCATGACAACCACCCTTCAATCATGGGGCAACAGCCAGGGCATCCGGCTTCCCAAGGCGCTGCTCAAAGCGCTGGACCTCGATACGGGATCGAGTCTTGAGCTTGCACTCACTCCCAAAAAAGACGCGATCGTGGTGCGCCCGGTCAAAACGCGCACGTCGGTGCGCGGCAGGCATCGCATCGAAGACCTAGCCGCTGCCATGCCGAAGAACTACAAGACCGCCGAGTTTGGCTGGGACGCCGCAGGCAGGGAGGTCTGGTAATGGCTGCCTATGTGCCGCGTCAGGGTGATCTCGTTGCCCTTGATTTCGATCCGCAGTCCGGCCACAAGCAGAAAGGCCGTCGGCCTGCCATCGTGGTCAGCAAGGATGCCTTCAACAAAGCCACCGGCATTGCCATTTGCTGTCCGATCACCAACGCAGACCGCAAAGTACCCTTTCATGTGCCCGTGGCCGGACGCACGTCGCTAATCGGCTTTGTCATGTGCGAGCAGGTGAAGTCGCTCGACTTCCGCGCTCGCAGCCTGCGTTTGATCGAGCGCGCGCCCCAGGATCTCTTGGAAGACGTGCTCGCCATTATTGACGCTTCCATTTTTTAGCGATCTCGCCGCCATCTGTCGGGTCGCGAGCAAAACGATGCTTTGCACCGCCTCTGCAAAGTCTCACGCATTTAGTCGGAGCATTTTTGCCGGAACAGAACTCATCGTTTGCAGCGTAGGTTTGCGGTCATGCTTTCGCGAATTCTCAGCGTCGTCTTCCTGCTTTCCACTCCAGCACTTGCTCAGCTCGCCGGCCTTCCCACGCCTCGACTGCTCACCGTCATGCCGATGGGCGGTCAGGCGGGCACAAGTGTTGAGGTCAGCATCACCGGCAGCGACCTCGATGAAGCGAGCGAGCTCCGCTTCTCGAATCCCAAAGTTTCTGCGAAGCCGAAGGTCGGCCCTGGTGGCAAAGCGGAAACGAACAAGTTTTCTGTCACCATCGCGCCGGATGCACCGCAAGGTCTCTGCGAAGTTCGGGCGATGACTCACTTCGGCATCTCGTCGCCGCGCGCGTTTGTTGTTGGCGCGCTGCCGGAGATCACGCGCACGAGTGCGAACACGTCCGCCGACAAGGCGCTCGAACTCACGCCCGGCTCCATCGTGAACGCATCCGTCACAGCGGCGGCGGCGGATTTTTATGCGTTCGCTGCGAAGAAGGGCCAGCGCTTCATCGTCGATTGCGCGGCGGCGGAGATCGACTCGAAGCTCATCCGCGTGCTCGTCATCACCGATGACAAGGAGCGCGATCTCGTCGTGAACCGTCGCGGCGGTCCGCTCGATTTCACCGCGCCAGCGGACGCGCGATATTTGATCAAGGTTCACAGCCTCACTTACGAGGGCGGTGCGGAGCATTTCTACCGGCTCGCGCTGCTGGATAACCCGGACGCGATGCCCCGGCTGTCGCCGTTGCGCGTCGGCGCGTTCTCGTGGATGCCGGACGATTCCATCGCGCAGCAGAAGCCAACGACCGAGGAAGCGGAACCGAACAACAATGCCGCTGAAGCACAAAAGATCACGCCGCCATGCAGCATCGCGGGCAAATTTTTCCCCGCCGCCGATGTGGACGTGTTCGAGTTCGACGCGAAAAAAGGCGACGTGTGGTGGATCGAGGTCGCGTCACAGCGGCTCGGCCTGCCGACTGATCCCTTCATCGTCGTGCAGCGCGTGACGAAAGATGGCGCGACCGAGAAGCTCGCTGACGTGGCTGAGCTGGCTGACATCGCCAACCCCATCGCCGGCACACCTTACGACGCAGGCTCCGCCGATGTGCTAGGCAAGGTGGAGATCAAAGACGACGGCCTGCATCGCCTCACATTGCGCGACCAGCTCGGCGGCACACGCAGTGTCGCGCGGCACATCTACCACCTCGTCATGCGCAAGGCCGCGCCCGACTTCGCGCTCGTCGCATGGGCCTTCGACACGCCGAACGGTCCAAACTACGCGCAAGCTCCCTCGCGTCCGCTCGCCCTGCGCGGCGGCAACACGATGGCGCTGCAAGTCGCCGCGCTGCGCCGCGACGGTTTTGATGGAGACATTGATCTCTCCGTCGAAGGTCTGCCCGCTGGTGTCACGGTGACGAGTTTGATAATCCCCGCTGGCAAATTGCAGGGCACGATCCTCATCACCGCCGCCGAAACCGCGCC
>JANPIW010000164.1:0-6734 GCA_031425215.1 Verrucomicrobiaceae bacterium | reverse complement strand
ATTCGCGACGGCGATGGTCACCTCGGCGATGTTGCGGACCTGGCCGGTAAGGTTTGAGGCCATGGAGTTCACGTTGTCGGTGAGATCCTTCCACGTCCCGGCCACGCCCGGCACCTGCGCCTGCCCGCCGAGCTTGCCCTCGGTGCCGACTTCGCGCGCGACACGTGTGACCTCGGAGGCGAAGGCCGAGAGCTGATCGACCATCGTGTTCATGGTTTCCTTGAGCTGCAAAATCTCGCCTTTCACATCAACCGTGATCTTGCGCGAGAGGTCCCCACGCGCGATGGCCGTGGCCACGTCGGCGATGTTGCGGACCTGACCGGTGAGGTTGTTCGCCATGGAGTTCACGTTGTCGGTGAGATCCTTCCACGTCCCCGCCACGCCGGGCACCTGCGCCTGGCCGCCGAGTTTGCCGTCGGTGCCGACTTCGCGCGCCACGCGGCTGACTTCCGCCGCGAATGAGCGGAGCTGATCGACCATGGTGTTGATGGTTTCCTTCACCTCGAGAATCTCGCCGCGCACGTCGGCGGTGATCTTTTTCGACAAGTCGCCGTTCGCCACGGCGATAGTCACCTCGGCGATGTTACGCACCTGGCCGGTGAGGTTGTTGGCCATGGAGTTCACATTGTCCGTGAGATCCTTCCATGTGCCGGCCACGCCCTCGACCGCGGCCTGACCCCCGAGTTTGCCGTCGGTGCCGACTTCGCGGGCCACGCGGCTCACTTCGCCGGCAAAGGCGTTGAGCTGATCGACCATCGTGTTGATGGTGTTCTTCAATGCCAGGATTTCACCTTTCACCTCCACGGTGATTTTCGAGGAAAGGTCTCCATTCGCCACGGCGGTGGTGACTTCCGCGATGTTGCGTACCTGTGAAGTGAGATTGGTCGCCATCGCGTTGACGGAGTCGGTGAGATCCTTCCAAGTCCCGGCCACGCCGGGCACCGCCGCCTGGCCGCCGAGCTTCCCTTCGGTGCCGACCTCGCGCGCCACGCGAGTGACTTCGGAAGCGAAACCATTGAGCTGATCGACCATGGTGTTCATGGTTTCCTTGAGCTGCAAAATCTCGCCCTTCACCTCGACGGTGATCTTCTTCGACAAGTCGCCTTTGGCGATGGCGGTGGCCACATCAGCGATGTTGCGAACCTGACCCGTGAGATTCGAGGCCATGGAGTTGACGTTGTCGGTGAGGTCTTTCCACGTCCCCGCCACGCCCTTCACAATGGCCTGGCCGCCGAGCTTGCCCTCAGTGCCGACTTCGCGCGCCACGCGGCTGACCTCGCCAGCGAAAACGTTGAGCTGATCGACCATCGTGTTGAGCGTGTTTTTCAACTCCAGAATCTCGCCGCGCACATCCACCGTGATTTTTTTCGACAAATCGCCGTTGGCCACCGCCGTCGCCACATCGGCGATGTTACGAACCTGGCCAGTGAGGTTTGAGGCCATGGAGTTCACGTTGTCAGTAAGGTCTTTCCACGTACCCGCCACGCCGGGCACAGCCGCCTGTCCGCCGAGCTTGCCATCGGTGCCGACTTCGCGCGCCACGCGGCTGACTTCGCCAGCGAAACCGTTGAGCTGATCGACCATCGTGTTGATCGTGTTCTTCAACTCCAAAATTTCGCCGCGCACATCGACCGTGATTTTTTTCGACAAATCGCCATTCGCAACCGCCGTGGTGACCTCGGCAATGTTGCGGACCTGTCCGGTGAGGTTGGTCGCCAATGCGTAGACCGAGTCGGTGAGATCCGTCCAGGTCCCGGCCACGCCGCGCACCTCTGCCTGTCCGCCCAGAGCGCCCTCCGTGCCGACCTCGCGCGCCACACGCGTGACTTCTGAGGCGAAGCCATTGAGCTGATCGACCATCGTGTTGATCGTGTTTTTCAGCTCCAGAATCTCGCCTTTGACATCGACCGTGATCTTCTTGGAAAGGTCGCCGTTCGCGACGGCAGTGGTGACTTCCGCAATATTGCGGACCTGGCCCGTGAGGTTCGATGCCATGAAATTCATGTTGTCCGTGAGATCTTTCCAGGTGCCCGCCACTCCACCCACTTCGGCCTGACCGCCGAGCTTGCCCTCGGTGCCGACCTCGCGCGCCACACGCGTCACTTCCGAGGCGAAACCATTGAGCTGATCGACCATCGTGTTGATCGTGTTTTTCAGCGCGAGAATCTCGCCCTTCACCTCGACGGTGATTTTTCGCGAGAGATCGCCCTTCGCGACCGCAGTCGTCACCTCCGCAATGTTACGAACCTGGCCGGTGAGATTGGAAGCCATTGAGTTCACAGAGTCAGTGAGATCTTTCCAAGTGCCCGCAACACCGGAGACTTCCGCCTGCCCGCCGAGCTTGCCCTCAGTGCCGACCTCGCGCGCCACGCGTGTGACCTCCGAGGAGAAGCCGTTGAGTTGGTCCACCATCGTATTGATCGTCTCCTTTAACTCTAGAATCTCGCCCTTCACATCGACCGTGATCTTTCGCGAAAGGTCGCCGCGCGCCACGGCCGTGGTCACGGTCGCGATGTTGCGCACCTGCGTGGTGAGGTTCGTCGCCATCGCGTTCACCGAGTCGGTGAGATCCTTCCACGTGCCAGCCGCTCCAGGCACCACCGCTTGCCCGCCGAGACGCCCATCTGTGCCGACCTCACGCGCCACGCGGGTCACTTCCGAGGCAAAGGACCGGAGCTGATCCACCATCGTGTTAATGGCTTCCTTGAGCTGCAAAATCTCGCCGCGCACATCGACCGTGATCTTGCGCGACAAGTCTCCATTCGCCACGGCGATGGTCACGTCAGCGATGTTGCGGACCTGCGCCGTGAGATTGCCGGCCATCTGATTGACGGACTCGGTGAGTTCCTTCCACACGCCCGACACGCCCTTCACCTGCGCCTGCCCGCCCAGCTTGCCCTCGGTGCCGACCTCACGTGCCACACGTGTGACTTCCGAGGTGAAAACCGAGAGCTGCTCGATCATCGTGTTCACCAGCTTCGCCGAGCGCAGGAACTCGCCCTTGAGCGGGCGCCCATCGACCTCCAGCTCCATGGATTGCCCGAGATCGCCCTTGGCGACCGCGCCGATGGCACGCGCCACTTCTGTCGTCGGTCTCACCAGGTCGTCCAGGAGCGTGTTCAAGGAATCCACCTTCGCCGCCCACCCGCCAATGGCACCCGGCACGGACATGCGCTGCTTGAGCCGTCCCTCCTTGCCGACCGAGATGCTCAAGCGCGTCACCTCGCGCGTGATGCGATCCTCGTGGCCGAGCGCTTGATTGAAAGCCTCCGCAATCCGCGCATCTGTGCCCACCCAGTCCGTTGGCAATCGCACGGAGAAATCCCCGTCGCGAAACGCCATCACTGCCGCTAGAATCTGGCGTGATCGAGCCTCCGCAGTGTCGCTAAAATGAAGCGGAGATCTGGTGGCAAAGCGTCGTGTTTTTTTCTTCGCAGGCTTGTCATGGTCATGCGCGGTGGTGGAGGGGGTGTTTTTACTGGAGCGAGGTGTTGTCGTTGTCGGCGCGTTCATGGTTCGGGAGGAGGCACGGGTTGGAAAATTGGGTCGTTGACAGTCAGGAGGGCACAGACCTCAGTCGCTCCGCGATGCATCTGCTCGATGGGGGTGCCGCGAACCACCCTTCAGATGCACACGCTGGGCGGACCCATGATGCTCCGAAACGCTGGTTATTTTCGTAACCCGCGTCGATTCAGTTCCATGCGTTTCCATCAGCGGAGACGTAAAGCGGTTGAGTGTTCATCAGTGACGAGGATTAAATGTGCGCCGCGCTTTTTCCATGGGGTGAAACCCCACCATCTGCGCGTTGTCGGGTTACACCCCACTTTGCGAGAGTGCCCGCCGCTGAACGTCTGCTCCGCGTCAAAGTCAGAATCTGGCATGATTGCCTATTTGATTTGGACCTTCGTGTGCCTGCTCTGGGGCTCCGTCATCATCTCCGGTTACCTGCAAGACCGCCGTTGCAATCCGTGAGCACCCGACAGTTGGCATGTTCTATTGAGAACTTCCGGGGACAGACAAATAAGCCTCCCGCGAGCGCGTAAGCTGACGATTAGCACTGGCTGAAACCGCCCAACACATTCTGGCAGGGCCTGCACTACCATGTCGTGCTGATGGAAAACGACATGCGCATCCATCACCGGTGCGTGGTGAGAAAAGCCGAGCCGTCGTCCTTGCAAGGCGAGGAGGCGTGAGAGCTCCCGCTGAGAGTCTTGCGACGCGACCCATCAAACTGCTCATGCGCCCGCCCAACGCAGCAGGGCATCACGAAGCGTGGCGTTGTGGTCAAGCTTGAGCGCGGACTTGCCTGCGTGTTTCACGACCTCGCGCACGGCTTGTTGCACGCGTGACTCGTCCGCGCCGCAGCCGTGCAAATAGCGCACGCCTTCGGGCTTCACGATCCACCCGGCGGGAATGTCACCTTTCGCGAGCTGGCGGAAGCGCTCGGCCACGGCGCGCGCGGTCCAGTTTGTCATCACAAACTCATGCTGGCTCTTTGCATGCGACGCGCGATACGCAGGCTCGCGAATGAGTCGCTCCGCTGCGGCTCCCATGTCTTGCGGCGCGACGAACAACTCCGTGGGACACGCCGTCGGAATGCTTTTCGCGTATCCACCAACCAGCGCGGCGCGACCAAAGAACGCGGCTTCGGTGCTGAGGCCGGCCAGCGGGATGTCGGCGTAAGCTTGATCGACGACAATGTCGCTTTGCTTGATCGCTTCGAGCACGGCAGCATTTGGCTGGCCGGTGATCTCGCTGTATTCGATGCGCAGTCCTTTCGCGCGCAGTGCTTCGATCACGCCGCGAATGTGCTCAGTGCCTTTGCATTTGGAAGCGGATGGCGCGTGGAGGATGCGCACATCACGCGTCACACCGTCCGCGCCGCTGTCCGGCAGCAGCTCACCAGCGACTGAGCATGGGCGGCCGATCTGCTCCTTGTCCACGAACGGCTTTCGCATGAACTGCGCGTGGACGGGGCGGTTCACGACGACGTGCGCCCAGCGCTCGATCCGCGCCAACGCATCAGCAGTCTCGGCGGTCAGTTCGACGAGACGTTGCGCGCTCTCGGCAGGCTCGTTGATCCAGTTCCCGTCGAGATACGGCGGGCGCGCGTCGGAGCCGTAGCACACATAGATGATCCTTTTCCGAAGCAAGCGCAGCAGCGGCAGCTCCCGGAAGCCGAAGAACGTGGAGCGGTAGCCGAGGATGAAGGTATCGCAGTTTCCAATGGCCCAGAACAACATGCGCCACCTGCACATCAGCATCGCGCGCTGCCTGCGCTTTTTCGCAAAGCCCGTCGTGAGCTGCGTCTGCTCCAGCGCGCGATAGTCAGCGGCGAGGCGCTCGATCCACGGTGGCTTCTCGCTTGGTTTCGCCCGCGTGTAGGGATTGCTCTCCAGCAGGCAGAGCACGGACTTCACGCCGATCTCGCCAAAGCCCTGATGCAGGCCTGACTCGTTGCTCGCGGTGTCGCGTAGTCCGATGAAAATTTTCATGCTGCGGCCGATGATGGAGCACATTGCATCGCCGCGCCAGCCTCGGTGAACTGGCGGAACCACGAGTCCGCCACCAGCCAGCGCCACACGAGCCTCCCGTCATCGCGCGTCCCCTGCCCTGACCTCACGCGCTCGCGAACCACACGCATCGCGTCCGGCTCGAGATAGCGGCCGAGATGTGGCGACTGCACAGGATCGCGGCCCGATGCCTCAAGCAACTGACGGCTCATCTTCGCGTCCGGCGTTTCAAATCCGATCTTGTCGCGCCGCCACAGGATCGTCTCTGGCACGCGGCCTTTCGTGGCGGTGCGCAGCGCCCACTTTGTCCAGCCGTGGCGGATTTTGAAATCGTTCGCGCGGCGGAACGCCCACTCGACGAGCTGGAAATCCGTGAACGGCACGCGCGCCTCGATGGAGAACGCCATCGAGTTCCGATCTTCAAAGCGTAGCAAGTGCGCGATGCTGGAGCTGACGGTCTGATCGATCAGATACTCGCGCAACTCATGCCGCGGTCTGCCGTGCAGACGGTTCCACGCGATGCGGATGTTGTTTCGCAGACGCAACCACGCCCCGCCGATCCCGCCCACATCAGCGCGCGCGAGCTTGTGGAAGTTCGATGCTATCTGATCCTTCTTCTTCGCGATTTTCGCCTTCAGCTCCTCGTCGTCCGGCTTCCTGCGCAGCTTCGCTTCCCAGTTCGCCAGCTTCTCTTTGTCATCGGCGATCTTGGCGCGGAGCTGCGTTTCATCGGTCTGCGATCTCGGATGCAGCTTGTCGATCTCGCTTTCGCGGAAGCCCATGAGCTGCAAACGCTCTCGCGGATTCACCTTGCTGCGCTCCAGTTTCAAAACACCTGTCGCGCCGTGAACAAGGATCTGCCCCAGCTCGCGCACGAGCACCGGCCATGAAACATTTGTCGCGTATTTCCGCGCGATGAACTCGCGCGCAAACGTGAGCCAGCGTCCGGTGCTGAGCCATTCAAGGAACTGCTCTTGATAAGTGCCCGGCTGGTAGCCTCCGAAAAGTTCATCCGCCGCCTGTCCATCGAGCAGCACCACGACTTTGTTCGCCCGCGCCTCGCGCATCACGCACCATTGCGCGAAGATGCTCGCCGTCTGAAATGGCTCGTCCTGATGCCACACCATGCGGTCGAACATCTCACCCAGCGGCACGTCGTCGGGAAAGGTGTAATGCGAGTTCGCGTTCGTGTAGGCGACCACCTGCTTGATCCACTCCACC
>JANPIW010000163.1:0-14186 GCA_031425215.1 Verrucomicrobiaceae bacterium | reverse complement strand
CGCCGATGTGTGCGCGGCGATCCAGCATGCGCATCAGAAGGGCATCATCCACCGGGACATCAAACCCTCGAACATCATGGTCACGATCACCGGCGACAAGCCGGTGGTGAAGGTCATTGATTTCGGCATCGCCAAGGCCGTCGAAGGCAGGCTCACGGACAAGACGTTGTTCACCCGCTTTGAGCAATTCATCGGCACGCCGGTTTACATGAGCCCGGAGCAGGCGGACCCGTGTGTGCCGAACGTGGACACGCGCAGCGACATTTACGCCCTGGGCATTCTGCTTTACGAACTGCTCGTCGGCCAGCCGCCCTTTGACGCGCAATCGCTGGCCTCGGCCGGCTATGAGGAAATCCGCCGCGTCATCCGTGAGGTCGAGCCGGTGAAGCCCTCGTCGCGGCTCAGCACGGTCACCGACGCTGAACGAACGCAGCTCGCGCGGACGCGACGCATCGAGCCGGACATGCTGCACCGCCTGGTGGAGGCTGATCTGGACTGGATCGTGATGAAGGCCATCGAAAAGGAACGCTCGCGCCGCTACGATTCCGCCAGCGCCCTGGCGCAGGACATAGCGCACTTTCTAGCCGATGAAACCGTGAGCGCCACGCCGCCGAGCGCGGGCTATCAATTCCGCAGATTCGCGCGCCGTCACAAAGCCGCGCTCCGGCTGGCTGCCGCGTTTGTCATCGTGCTCGTGGCGGCGACAGCGATCAGCATCTGGCAGGCCGTTCGAGCGACGCGCGAGCGCGATGAAAAGGAAGCCGCGCGCAAAGACGCGGAGGCGATCACGACTCTCCTGGTCAGTGTTTTCCAAAGCCCTCATCCCTCTCGAGACGGACGCACCATCACCGTCGCCGAAACGCTCGACCAAGCGGTGCAGAAGCTCGACACCGATCTCGCCTCGCAGCCCGGCCAGCGCGCGAAACTTCAGGCCGCTCTCGGCGGAACGTATCGCGCCCTGGGCCTCCCGCGCGATGCGATTCCTCTGCTGGGGCAGTCGCGAGACCATTTCATCCGCAGCAAGGGCGCGTCGGATCCCGACACGCTCGAGGCGATGACCAACCTGGCCAATGCCTACGACGACGCGGCCCATTACGATGAGGCGCTCGAACTGCGCGAAGAGGTGCTCCGACTTCGACGCCAGACCGGCGTTTCTGAGCACCCGGACACACTCGGTGCCATGCACAGCGTGGCTTCATCTTATTCCCATCTGCGCCGGTTTGATGAGGCGCTCAAGCTGAGCGAGGAGGTGCTGGCATTGCGCAGAAAGGTGCTCGGCCCGGAGCACACCGACACGCTTGATACCCTGAGCAACCTGGCCAACTGCATGCAAGCACTTGGCCGTCGAGATGAGGCGGTCAAACTGCGCGAGGACGTGCTTGCGCTGCGCCGGAAGGCTTTTGGGGACAAGCATCCAGGCACGCTCGTGGCGATGTTGAACCTGGCCAACTCCCTCCACAATCGCCGGGGAATGGCACTTTCCAAGAGTGATGCCAGCCGCAACGAACAAGCGATCAAATTGATTGAAGAAGCCCTGCCGCTTTGCCAGGAGGTCTATGGTCCCGAGCATCCCACCACCCTCGAAGCGATGCACCGTCTGGCTTCCTCGTATGAGGCTGCCGGGCGCGGAGAGGAATCGCTGAAATTGCGAGAGGAGTTGCTCAGCGTCCGCCGCAAGGTGCTCGGCCCGCTCCACCCGGCAACACTGGTGGCGGTGCTCAATCTCTCCATCTCCTGCGCGGCGATGGGACGGGAGGCCGATGCTTTGAAGCTGCGGGAAGAAGCGCTGCCGCTCTGCCGCCAGGCGTTGGGCGAGGAGCACGTTCACACGCTCGATATGATGAACGCTCTTGCCGGGTCATATGCGTCGAGCGGGCGTCTGCCGGAGGCCATCGCACTCCAGGAACAAGCGCTCGCCACCATCCGCAAGGTGCTTCCAACCAGCGAGCTTGCCTTTTCAGTCGCGCTCAGAAAACTCTCCGACTATTACGAAAAGGCAGGCCGCAAGGAGGAAGCCGCCAAGCTCCGCGCGGAACTCAAAGAGGCTTGGCGTGAGTACAAAGCCTCAGGCAAGTGATCCGCTGCGGCGCGAGAAGATGAGCGGGCAGCTCATCCCGCCACCGCAGCCATCAGGTGCGCTAGTTCGGCCCGCACCTCGTCCGGGTTGCTCACGGTTTGCGCGATGACTTCTTCGACAAGTCTGCCGTAGCGCTTCCTCATGCGATGGATTTGCAAGCGCAGCGTGCCTTCGGCGAGGCCGAGCTTGCCTGCGGCAGCAGCATAGGGCGTGGCGTTGTCGCCGAGGGGGAGGAACTCACGCAGCGCATTGAAGTTCTCGAGCTTGCCGGCCTCGGCGTATTCATCGCGAAGCTTCGACTCCGCGCTCGCGAGGACATCGCGCGCCCAAGCCTGGTTAAAAATCGCCTCGGGATCTCGCGTGTCCGCAGGCTCCATCGCATAGCGTGCCTCCGCGTCGGCCTCTGCGGCGTCGAGGGAGATGGTGGCGTGGCGGGCGCCGCCGCGTTTCCCGGCGGCATCGTGGCGGAGCTGTTTGGCGATGACGCGTTTCAGCATCGCCAGCATGAAGCTGCGCAGCGTGCCCTTCTCCATCTGCGCGGCCTGGATGGACTCGTGGGCGACGAGGTTTTGGAAGAACACCTGCGTGAGATCCTCCGCGTCCTCGGGGCTGAAGCCGTAGCGCCGTGCGTAGGCGTAGAGCGGATACCAGTAGCTGCGGCAGATCTCATCGAGCGCCGCGTGCGCATCCGCCTCCGCGCCACCCTGCGCACGCCGCACCAGCGTCCATCGAGTGTCAGGGAAGGGCGTGTCCCGGTGGCGGGCTTTGTCGTTCGGCGGGCTGCTCATCAAAAAAAAATCGCGGTGCGCGGTGACAATGGAACCACGCGCGGTTATGCAAGGCAAACGACAAACTTTGCCGCGATGCTGGCCGCTTATCTCCATGATCTGAATCCAGTGGCCTTGCGGTTGTCGGTGGCGCTGGTGCTGCGGTGGTATGGTCTCGCGTATGTGGCGGGCCTGGTGGTGGCGTGGGGGATCGTGTGGCTGCTGGCGCGGCGCGGCCTCAGCGAGATCGCGCCGCGTGAGGTCGCGCTGTTCATGCTGCTGTTTGCTTTCATCGCGGTGATGGTGGGCGGGCGGCTGGGACACTGGGTGGGTTATCATCTGCCGGACGGCGGCGCGGCAGCGGGTCAATGGCGGAGCGGCATGTCGAGTCATGGCTGCGTCCTCGGGACTGTGATCTTGTGCCTGGGCTACGCGCGCTGGCGGAAGATTTCCTGGCTGGGGCTGCTGGACACCCTGGTGTGCGCAGGAACGCCCGGCGTGTTCTTCGTGCGCCTGGGGAACTTCATCAATGGCGAATACCTCGGGCGTGTGACGAGTGTGCCGTGGGCGGTGAAGTTTCCCACCGAGATGCGGAGCGCGGATTTTGTGCCGGCGAACGGCGACATGCTGGCTGCGGGCTTGCCACTGGAGGCGCGATGGAGTCCGGAGATCATCGCGTTCTACGAACGGAGCGGTCTTGATCGAGAGAGGCTGGCAGCCTGGTTGCATCCTTTGCATCCAGTGCAGCTCTATGAGGCGGTGTGGGGCGGGCTGCTGTTGTTCGTCGTGCTCATCGCGTTGCGGTTCAAATTCCCGCACTTGCGGCACGGCGTTCTGGCTGGGCTGGCGTGCTGCGGATATGCGGTCGCGCGGATCGTAATCGAGGCGTTTCGTCTGCCGGAGCCGGGCGAGGCTCTGCTCGCGGGTTTGACGAGAGGGCAGGCGTATTCGGCAATCATGTTGCTGTGCGGACTGGCCGTGCTCGGCGTCAGCCGTCGTGCCACGACGTAACCTCTCACGGCAGTGTGGAATCTGCTGCCGGCACGATCAAAAAAAAGTGCCGGTCTTGGTAACAATCGAAAGCCTCCCGGTAATGCAGGAGCAAACCACACCCTTCACGCTGTCATGAAAAACCGTCTCCGCTCCGCCCTCGTCTGTCTCGGTCACGCCGCATTGCTGCTGTCATTCAGCCTGTTCATTTCCTGCGGCGATTTCAGCGGCGGTCCGCTGATCGAGGGCGGCATCACCACGCCAGTGAGCGGGTCGGTCATCACCTCGCTCTCGTCCATCGGGGGCTGGTTCGATCATCATACTGACACGAATCAAGTCGAGTTGCGCCTCACGTTGCAACGCTTGAGCGATGGAAAGTTCTGGAATGGCTCTGACTGGGGTGGCAGCGGCGAGACCTATCTGCCGGTGAGCATCACTCCGCCGCCGGGCGTCACCACGAAGGCCCATTGGGTCAACGCCGGACCGCTGCCGTCCGGCACGAGCACGACATCCGGCCTCACCGAAGGCCACTATTTAATCACGGCCATCGGCGTTTACGGAAGTCAAAGTCAGTGGTCGCGCGCCGCGTCGATCGTCTCGGTGGGCATTCCCGCGCCGGCCTTGGTGCCCGCGCTATATTCGTGGGGCAAGAACAGCCACGGCCAATTGGGCGCGGGGTACATTCCCAACAGCAACCAGCCGGTGCCGGTGTTCATGCGCGGCGCGCTGGAGGGGAAGACCATCGTGGCCGTGGCCGCCTCGCCAGGCGGCGCGCACTCGCTGGCGCTGACGCGTGACGGCGTGTACTCCTGGGGCGATGACCTCGCCGGTCAATTGGGGCAGGGCGAGATGGATGGCACGTTCGTCGTGCTGCCCGGGAAGGTGGATCACTCAGGAGCGCTGGCAGGCAAGCAAATCCATCAGATCTTCGCGGGCAGCTCGCACAGTTTCGCGGTCGATTCCGACGGCAACGCCTATGGCTGGGGAAGCAACATCGATGGAGAGCTGGGCAACGGCAGCAGGGGTAACCACTTTGAAGTGCCGCTGCCTGCGGTGGCAGGCTTGCTGGCCGGCAAGCGAGTGACCGCCATGGCCTTGGGAGGCGACTTTTCCGTGGCGCTGGCGGATGGCGAGCTGTTTTCGTGGGGTGATAATAGTTACGGGCAACTCGGCATTGGCAGTGAAAGCCCCACTGACCGGCTTTTCCCAGTCGAGGTGGCAGGACTTGCAGGTGAGCATGTCGGGGCCGTTTCAAGCGGGGAACGGCACACGCTGGCGCTAACGAGCGACAACGAGGTGTTTGCATTCGGTTCGAATGCCTCCGGCAAGATCGGCGACGGTACCACCACTGATGCTCGTTCCGCCGTACGCGTCGGCTTGACCGGCGCGATGGCAGGCAAGAAGATCATCGCCATCGCTGCAGGGGGTAGCCACAGCCTGGCGCTGGATGAGGACGGGAATGTTTACGCATGGGGAGACAACGATGAAGGCCAGATCGGCAATGGCAGCGCGGGGACGGACGTGCTCGTGCCGGTCCAGGTCGCAGGCGCGCTCGCGGGTGTGAAAGTGAAGCGTATCGAGGCAGGCGCCTTTCATAGTCTGGCCTTGACCGAGAACGACCTGCTTTACACCTGGGGCGACAACGAGGATGGCCAGCTTTGTGGCGCGACGGCCCTGGGCGTGGACGCACTGGTGCCCACGCTGGTGGACACGAGCATGATGCTCACAGGTGGGCGCACGGTGATGGGTCTCGTCTCGGGCGGCGACCATGCGATGCTGCTCACCAGCTTCCCGCCGCCGGGTGTGCCCGAGATCGAGGTGGAGGCGCAAGGTGCTGAGCTGGTGAATGGAGCCAGCGCGAATCAAATCCTGTTCGGCTCACAGGCAAATGGCAGCACCAAATCGGAGTGGATCACGGTGCGCAACGTGGGCACGTCGGACTTGAGTGAGTTCGATGTCGAAATCTCTGGCGTGAACAGTAGCGATTTCATCGCGAGCTTCAGCAGCCAGCCGCCGCTCAGCGAGCCGCCGCTCAGGCCAAACAAGACGACACGTTTTGAATTGCACTTCAAACCCACGGCCACCGGCAGCCGCAGTGCCACGCTAAGCATCCGCAGCAGTGATCCTGACGAGGATCCCTTCGAGATTAACGTCACCGGCACTGGCTATGCACCGGGAAAACCGGAGGCTGGATTCAATGCGGGTCTGAATAGCTATGCGTACACCACCGTCGTGCAGCCGGATGGGAAAATCCTCCTCGGCGGCGGATTCACAAGTATTCAGCCGGTCGGCACGACCACCCCTCAAGCACGCGGCTATATCGCGAGATTGAACGCTGATGGCACGCTCGATACCGCGTTTCACCCCAACGTGAACAACACCGTCCACAGCATCGCGGTGCAGCATGATGGCAAGATTCTCATCGGCGGCTACTTCACCTCGCTGCAGCCGGGCGGGACGGGCGCTGCCGTCACGCGCAACAACCTCGCCCGGCTGAACGCCGACGGCACGGTGGACACGGGCTTCGCGGTGAATGTCAATGGCTTCATCCGCTGCATCCTGCCGCAGCGCGACGGCAGAATCCTGGTCGGCGGCCAGTTTTATCAGATCAACGACGGCTCCGGCACTGTGACCCGCAACCGCATCGCCCGCCTGAACGAGAACGGCACGCTCGACACCAGTTTTAACCCCAATGCCAATGGCGAGGTACTGACGATGGCGCTGGACTCGCAGAACCGCATCGTGGTGGGCGGCTACTTTACCAACATCGGCGGGGCGACGCGGTACCGGTTGGCGCGTCTGGATTCAGACGGCGTGGCGGACGGCTTCCATCCCATCACCAGCTCTCTCGTCTATGCCATTGCCGTGGAAAACGATGGTGACATCCTCGTCGGCGGTGACTTCACGGAGCCGTTGCCCGGTGGTGGCACCGCCAGAAACCTGCTCCGCGTCAAACCTGACGGCGTCCTCGATAACACCTTCTGGCCCAATCCGGGCTACCGCATTCAGGGCATTAGCTTGCAGACAGATGGCAGCATTCTCATCTCCGGCTCGTTCACCGCCGTGCAGCCCTTTGGCGATCCCGCGCCGACGACTCGGAATCGCATGGCGCGTCTATTCCCCGACGGCTCGCTGGACGTCTACTTCAATCCAGATGCTAATGGCGAAGTGTACGGCTCTGCGATTCAAGCTGACGGCAAGATCGTTCCAGCCGGTTCCTTTTACACCATGGGCGTAGAGTCTCGAAATGGAACAGCACGGCTGAGCAACAACACCGTGACCGACATCCTCACCGTCGAGAGCCTCGGCAGCATCCAGTGGCAGCGCGGGGGCGGGGCGCCGGAAACCACGGATGTGCGCTTCGACCTCTCCACCGACGGCGGCAGCACCTGGTCGCCGCTGGCGGGCACGTCGGTCCGCTCCCCCACGGGCTGGGAGCAGACCGGCTTCACCCTTCCCACCTCGGGCCGCATCCGCGCTCGTGCCCGCACCACGAGCGGCAATCACAACGGCTCCTCCGGCCTGGTGGAAAAAGTCACGATCTACAGCGACGTGCCAGCCATCGCGATCTACAAAGACGGCCTGCTGCAAAGTCACCCGGATTCCCATCAGTATGGTGTCGTGGCGACTGGCGGCAGCGCGACGATCAAAGTTTTCACCGTCGAGAACGCAGGCGGCGGCGCACTGACGGGATTCACCAATGCGATCATTGAAGATGAACTGTCCGAACCAGGTGATGATGCCTCGAATTACCGGCTCACCATGTCCTCCTACCCGTCATCGCTGGCCAACGGAGAGAGCACCACGATCGCGGTGAGGTACCAGCCGAAGACCACCGGTGATCACCACGCCTTGCTGCGCATCCCGAGCAACGACCAAGGTCAGCCGGAATTCCTCATCCTGCTCAAAGGCACCGGCAGCCTGCCCATCACGACGTGGAAGCAAATCCATTTCGGCCAGACGGAAAACACCGGAGCAGCCGCGGACACCGCCAAGAATAAAGCAGGCATCACCAGGCTCGAAGCCTATGCGCAAAATCTCAATCCACACACAGCCACGAGCGACACCACCTCGATCACGGGTCCGGGAGGCGGAGGTTTCGCGCCTTTCTCCAACGGCACATCAAACCCCGCCCCACCCGGCGGCGTCTTTTTCTTCCACTACCAGCGCAACAAGCTCGCGATGGCCGATGTGCAGTTCCAAGTCGAGTGGAGCGACACGCTCTCCACGAACGACTGGCAGAGCGCCGGCGTGACCGAGGAAATCCTCAGCGACAACGGCAGCACCCAGCAGGTAAAAGCCACCCTGCCCGCAGGCACCACCGGCCGCCGCTTTGTGCGTCTGAAGATGACGCGACCGTGATGCGCGCAGCGATATTTGGAGTGCGGTGGAGCAGCCCTGAAAGGGCGGAGACACCGCTTTCACTCGGGCGGAGAAAACTCTCCCGCATCAAGCCCAGCTCGATGCGAGCGCTGACCAACCACCCGCAGTACAACAGGTGCCTGGCAAATAGTTGAGACGTCCCCGATCGCGAAGCCCACGCCGACGCCGAGCGCATCCGCGAGCGGCTGCCACGTCGGCTCCAAGAGCTGCGGAAGCCAGAACGCCTGAGCATGGGCAGAAGTGCGTGGGGTGGAGCTGGGCCGTTCTGGCGAGGCGAGGGTTCCATCAATTAAGGCCACGGTGAGGCGCCGTAAGTTGTCTATTCGTTCGCCGTTCACCAAGGCCGCCATGGAACGCTCAACCGACCGCCGCATCGCACCCGACCTTCTTGATGTCTTCTCGTGGTATGGCCTGGTTTGGAATACGATGGAGGCTCCCGTCGCGGCACCGTGCCCGCATGACACGAAGACATTCAGCCCTCTCTCCAATCCATGAAAACAACCTTGTTCTCCGCATTCGTCGCCGGGCTTCTGCTGCTCGGGAGCGTCATCGCCGCACCCCCCGAACCCGCAAAGTGGGCCGGCGTCGTCGTGGACGATGAGTCGGCGGAATACACCGGCAAGTGGGTGAAAACGTCGAGGCAATCGCCCCTCGTCGGCAAGACGTATCGTCACGACGGCCATCAGGATTCCGGCCCGAAGTCGGCGCGCTTCATGCCCGATTTGCCCGAGGTCGGACAATACGAAGTGCGATTGCTCTACGTGCCACATGTGAACCGGGCGACGAATGTTTCAGTCAGTGTCTTTAGCGACGAGGGCGAAACGAAGCGCACCGTGAACCAGCGCGAGCATCCCTTGATCAGCGGCGTGCCGCGCGCACTTGGGGTGTTCCGCTTTGCGGCGGGGAAAAATGGCGCGGTGGTCGTATCAACCGCGGGTGCGGACGGCTTTGTCGTCGTGGATGCGGTGCAGTTTGTGCGTGTTGATCTCGCCCAGGCCGAGCGAGCTGCGGTGAAGCACGTCCTCGCCGAACCGCGACAGGTGCGTCATGGCGCAACGTCGCCCGCGCATCTGCGCGTGGAGTGGGACGATGTCGCGAAGGATGAAACGGGCTATCGCATCTGGCGGCGGGAGGCCGACGGGGCATGGTATCTGGCAGGCGAGACCGGACCCAATGCCACGCATTTCGACGACGGCGGGATGCAGGAACTGACGGCCTACGAGCACAAGGTCGCGGCCTTCAATGCCACGGGCGAAGGAGCGGCAGCGGTCTCGCCAGGCGCAACCAAAACGCCGCGCATGGAGCCGCATCTGAAACCGAAAGTGATCATTTCAGCAGGCCGCACCTTTCCCTCAGGACCCGCAGCGGTGACATTGAAGTCGGGCGAGCTGCTGCTCGCGTATCAAACGGGCAATGCCGAGCAGCGGCGCAATCACATGCAGGTGAGCGTGTGGATGATGACCTCACGCGAAGGTATTCGCGGCTGGTCGGAGCCGCGGTTGATATTGGCCGGAGGGCGCGAAGTGATTTACGGAAAGTGCGCTCTGGTCCGCCTCTCTGATGGCCGGCTGGGCATGACGTTCAGCCGCTGGACGTGCGATGAGAAGGGGGTGATCGTCGGTCGGCAACGGCAATTCATCTCGTCAGCCGATGAAGGGGTGTCGTGGTCCGAGCCGGTGGATGTCGGCCCGATGTCGGCAAACAATCAGACGCTCATCATCGGCGACATCGGACGACTTCTGGAATCGCTGTCGGGCACGACGGGAGTGAATGAAGTCTTCGGCTCCGACGACCTCGGCGGAACGTGGCGCACGTTGGGAACCGTGCCGGGAAAAAGACTCGGTGAAGCGGCACTCGCGCACGTCGGCGGCGGACGTCTGGTCTTTCTCAGCCGGCACGAATGGCCTTTTTATCGGCTCAGCTTCTCAGCCGACAACGGCGGCACCTGGGAGAAGACCGAATCGCTGCTCTACCTCGGCGGCGGCGACAATCCTCCCAAGCTCACGCTGCTGCCCGACGGCAAGACGCTCGCTGCGATCGTCCATTCCTGGTATCCCGCCAAGAAAGCGAAAGACCGTCGCCAGCTCGCCTCCGTCATCAGCCGCGACGGCGGGCGCACATGGGACAATTTCCGTCTCATCGGCTTCGCTCCCGACGGCGCGGATGGTTTCCTCCAGCACTCCATCACGTTCGTCGGCGACACCGCTCATCTTTTCTACGGCGGAGGTTCGCGACTCGACACCAACGACGGCAAAGACCTGCGCCTGCTGCGACTGCACCAAGACTTTTTCACCTCAACGACCCCGTGGCCTTACGACTGGCAAGGTCGGGCATTGGCACTGCCTCAAAAGTAACCGGGAAAACAATTCCCAATAAAACACTTCAACACCCACTATGCGCACCCAACGTCTGCTTATCTTCACCAGCCTTTCTCTGGCATTCGTATCACTGGACCTTGCCGACGCCGCGACGGTTTTCCGCGCGGGCGCTGCAACGAGCAACATCACACCTTCCATCGGTGCCGACCCTGACGTTCGCACCAGCCGACCGCCGGCGACCCACGTCCATGACGAGCTGCATGCCCGCTGTCTCGTGCTCGACGACGGGCAGGGCAAACTGGCGCTGGTCGTGTGCGACCTGCGGCACATTTCGGACGAGGTCGCCGCCAACGCCAAGCAGATCATCCAAAAGACTACCGGCATCCCGCCGCAGTGCGTGCTCATCTCGGCGACTCACACACATACCTCGAGCGGCGCCAAGCTGGAAGAGCGCGAGGGCCAGCCGTATTACGATTACAGCGCGTTCCTCACCCGGCGGATCGCCGACGGAGTGCTGCGGGCGCACAATCAACTCGAGCCCGCGCAGATCGGCTGGGGCGTCGTTGAGGAGCCGACGCAGGTCTTCAACCGCCGGTGGTTCGTGAAGCCCGAACGTGGCCCGACCTATGGTGCCCACGACAACATCGAAAAGGTCGATACGAATCCCGGTTACACCGGCTTGTTGCGGCCCGCAGGCCCTGTTGACCCGCAGATCACCTTCGTTTCAGTGAAATCGACTTCAGGCGAACCGATCTCGCTGCTGGCTTCCTACGGGTTGCACTACGTCGGCGGCGTGCCGGCGAACACGATCTCGGCCGATTATTTCGCGATCTTCGCCGACCGCGTGGGCGAGCTGCGCGGTGCTGACCGACATCAAGATCCACCGTTCGTCGGCATCATGGCCAACGGCACCAGCGGCGACGTGAACAACCTGGAGCGCTACTCCGACGAGGAGCTGGCAAAGCGCGGCCCGCAGCCAAAGAAAAAGTATCAACCTTTCGAAAAAGCCCGCGAGGTGGCGCACCTGTGCGCCGCGAAGGTGATGGAGGCGCACAAAACGCTCGAATGGCACGATCATGTGAAGCTCTCGTCGGTGCAACGCACGCTCACGTTCGAGCGGCGCTATCCGACGAAGGAGGAGATCGCGTGGGCAGAGTCGGTAAAGGCCAAAAGAATCAAGCCCATGAGCAGCAGCCGGTATAGCACTTACAGCACCGTGCTCGCCTATGCCTCGCCAGAGATGCCGCCGACCCTCGACGTCGTTGTGCAGACGCACCGCATCGGCGACTTGGCCGTGGCCGCAATGCCATTCGAGGTGTTCGCGGAGATCGGCCTGGAACTTAAGCAGCGCAGCCCGATCCGGCCGCTCATGAACATTTCCATCGCCAACGGCTCCAACGGCTACCTGCCGACGCCCGATCAGCACAAGCTCGGCGGCTACGAAACGTGGATCGGCGTCAACAAGGTGCAACTCGACGCCTCGGTGAAGATGGTTGACGCCTTGGTCGAAATGCTCGGCGAGCTAACTGCGGAGAAGCCGTGAGCCATTGATGCTGGCAACTCCTTCACGGATTCCACTGCCGCGATGGCGAAATGAACCACCGATTTCCATGAAACAACTTCTTCCACTCTTGCTGGCCTCTGTGACTGGCGCTCTCGCCGCTGATGCCGACATCGCTCCACAGCCCGCGCATGTCATCGTCTCGCCATGGAAGCAGCACATTCCGCCGACGAAGCGGCAGGGCGTGCCGGGCATCGAATGCACCACGAAAGGTCGCCTGTGGGCCGTGTTTGGCCGCGATGTGGAGAGCACGCGCAATTTTCAGGTGCTCAAGTGCAGCGATGATGATGGGAAGTCGTGGTCTGAGTTGAAGCTTATGATTCTGCCGCGCCAAGGCACGCGCGCGATGTCGCCCGCCATCTGGAGCGATCCGCAGGGCCGCCTCTGGTTGTTCTGGGGTCAGGCCGCCGGTTTGCAGGATGGCCGCTACGGCATCTGGGCGATCCACACCGATGAACCCGATGCCGCCTAGCCAACATGGTCCGCACCGCGTCGCCTCGGTGACGGCATCATGCTGAACAAACCCACCGTGCTCGCGAACGGCGACTGGCTGCTCACCTCGTCGGTGTGGAAGGCGGACAACAGCATCAAAGTGTATGCCAGCACGGACCAAGGCGCGACCTTCACCCTGCGCGGCACCGCAAACATCGCGGAACCCAAGATGCGCGGCCCTGACGAGCCGATGATCGTCGAGCGCAAGGACGGCACGCTCTGGATGATGGTGCGCATGCGGGGCCTCGCCGAGACGATCTCACGCGACGGCGGCAAGACATGGACGCCGGTCGAAAAGATCGCCATCCAGCATCCCACCTCGCGCTTTTTCCTGCGGCGACTGCAATCCGGCGCTCTGCTCCTCGTGAAGCACGGCGGCATTCAGGAAAAGACCAAGCGCGAAAAACTCACGGCCCTCATCTCCGACGACGACGGCAAGACTTGGCAGGGCGGCCTCATGCTCGATGAACGCGACGACGTGACCTATCCCGACGGCATTCAAACCGCCGATGGCACCCTCCACATCATCTACGACCACCAGCGCACCCCGCTCGGCGAAATCTTGATGGCGACATTTCGCGAAAAGGATGTGAGGGCGGGAAAGATCGTCTCGCCCGGGGCGAGCTTGCGGCAGGTGATCGATCGCCTGCCATCGACGATCCCTTGAATCCCCAAAATCATGAAACTTCTCGCCTCCATTCTGTTCGCTCTGACCTTCACCATAACCGCTCTCTCCGCCGCAACGCAGCCCGACATCGTCTTCATCATCGCCGATGACCTCGGTTGGACGGATGTGGCCTTGCACGGCGGCAATGCGCCGACGCCAAATCTCGACAGGCTCAAACGTGAAGGCGTTGAGCTCACGCAGCACTACGTCGCCCCGGTGTGCAGTCCCACACGCGCCGGGCTGATGACCGGCCGCTGCTGGAGCCGCTTTGGCGTGACCACGCCGACGAATACACGCGCGCTGCCGTGGGACACGGTTACGCTGCCGCGTGCATTGAAGTCCGCAGGTTACGACACCTGTCTTACGGGCAAGTGGCACCTCGGCTCGCGGCCGGAGCAGGGGCCGAATCATTTCGGCTTCGACCATTCCTACGGCTCGCTTGCGGGCGGCGTGAGCCCGTGGAATCATCGCTACAAGCAGGGGCCGTTTTCCGTCACCTGGCATCGGAACGAAAAGCTGATCGAGGAGGAAGGTCACGTCACCGATCTCATCGCGGCGGAGGCCACGCAGTGGATCGAATCGCGGGGCGATGCTCCCTTTTTCCTCTACGCGCCGTTCACCGCCGTGCATCTGCCGGTGAAGGAACCCGCGGAGTGGGTCGCGCGTGTGCCCGCCGGAATCACTGGCGATGTCGCGCGCCATTATGCGGCCTCCTTGATGCATCTCGACGATGCCGTCGGGCGCATCATCACCGCGCTGGAGAAGAAAGGCCGCCGTGAGAATACGATCGTCGTTTTCACCAGCGACAACGGCGGCAGCACCGTGGAGAACAACGACCTCAAGTATCCCGACGACAATTGCCCGAGCGGCAAACTCACTGGCAACAACCAGCCGCTGCGGGGACAGAAAGGCAGCGTCTATGAAGGCGGCA
>JANPIW010000162.1:0-17893 GCA_031425215.1 Verrucomicrobiaceae bacterium | reverse complement strand
ATGGCGGATGGCGGTGACCTCAAGCCCTGGCTGCTCGCGCCGCTCGACGAATGGAAAAATCTGCGCGTGCGCTTCAGCGGCATGTGCATCCCGCCCGCGCCGGGAAAAAAATCCAGCAAGCTCACCGATCCATCGGACGCCGTGACAGGCTCGATGTCCGTCGCCGCCAGCGAGGATCTGCGTCATCCGCTCAAGGCTTTCCTGCGCCTCGTCTATCACACCCGCACCGGCGAGGTGCTCATCCCCGCCGCCGACCGCCACGCACGCGAGTATGTGCAGACGGATAAAATGGGCGGCGCGGCGAACAATCTGATCCGCGATCTGCTCAGCGGCATTCCGGCGTTTAAATCGTATCCGTGCGATCCCGAGAAGCCGGAGGATTTCAGCCCGCACATTTCCGAAACACTCAACAAGCTCTGCCGCTACGAGGGTGTGAAGGAAGCGAAAGCGCCGATGCCCGCGCCATTCGCTGACGAAGTGACGCGAGGTGAGGGCGTGTCGCGCGTGTCATCGTCAATGTCATCCGCGCCGTCATCAGCCTTCGGCCCGGCTTCAAAGGGCGGCAGCAAGGCCGCGACAAAATCCGCGCCGCCAAAGCAACAGTCGTCACCGCCACCGCCGCCGCCCGTTGCTTCTCCACCGCGTTCCACGAGTCAGCCACCTCCATTGGCTGCAAAGCCGCCGCAACCAACACCACCACCAGCACCTGAGCCGCATCGCGGAAACATGGTCTGGGTCATCACCGCTGTCGCCGCGCTCGTGGTTGTGCTCGGCGCGCTCGCGTTGAATGTTTTCTCACGGAAGACCGAGCCGACGAAAAAAGAAACGCCACCGCCCGTGGTGGCGGTCAATGACAAGGTCGATCCCGCTCCACCACAGCCTGCGCCCCCAGCGCCCACGCCGCCGAAGCAAGTCCCGCCGCCGGAAATGCCCGCGCCGAAACCTCCGGCACCGCCCGCCTTGTCAGTGCCGGATGGTTATCCCACCATTGAGGCCGCGCTCGCTGCGGCAAAGCCGGGTGAAACCGTGCGCATCAAGGCAGGCGCGTATGAGGAACAAATCCGCCTGCCCGACGGCGTCTCGCTCGCGGCGGAGGAAAGCCGCCGCGTGATGATCAGCATCGACGGCAAAGTCGGTAGTGTGCTTGAGGCAGACGGAGTCAAAACAGGCAGCACCATCAAAGGCATCGTCTTCGCGCATGGTGGTGCGGATGTCGCTCCGGGAGGCGAGGTGCCGGTGGTGAATGTGAATGCGAGCAAGGTGAGCTTTGAAGATTGTGTGTTCGAGAAGGGCCTCGGCGCCGGCCTGCTCGTCACCGCCGCATCGCGCGTCACGCTCACCCAATGCGAATCGCGGCGCAATGCAGCCCATGGGTTTCACATCAAGAATGCGAGCGCGGAATTCAAGGACTGCCTCACGGAGGGCAATCTCCACGACGGTCTGCGCGCCTTCGGCGCCGGTTGCATTGTGAAAACGGAAAAGACCACCGCCAAACGAAACGGCGGCACCGGCTTGGTGGCCGAGAACGGCGCGCGCATCACCGCCGCGCAGACCGACAGCATGGAGAACTCCGAAAACGGCGTGGCCGTGCAGGGCGCGGGCAGCGAGGTGAGCTTGCAGGAGGGCACCATCAAAGGCAACGGCGTGAACATCGTCGGCACCGTCACGCGCGATTCCGGCAAGGGAGGCATCGGCGTCTCGGTCGAGGAAGGTGGCGCGTTCTTCACCGCCACAGGCACTGTGATCAGCGGAAACTGGAAGCACGGCGTGGTCATGATGACGCCGCGATCCGGCAGCGCCCTCATTCAGTGCAAAGTGCTGAACAACCTCCGCAGCGGCGTGATCCTTTACGGCGCCAAGGACACAGCGCTGCGCATCGAAGGCAGCGAGATCACCGGCAGCCAGGCGGTGGGACTCGAGATCATTGGCGCAGGCTTCCGGCCCGTGATCGTGGGCACCCGCATTTCAGAAAGCACACTGGTGGGCCTCTCCATTTTTGAACAAGCTGAGCCGCAATTGGAGAACTGCATCCTCGACAAAAACGGCCAAGGCCCCATGGACCGCGCTGAAGCCGGGCCGGGGATGACGGTGAAGTGAATTTTCGTTTTGGAGCGTACTGTTCGGCCACTCGCATGAGGCGCAAACCGATATTCTCGATTTCACTGATTGAGCTAGAGGCTCTATCCACCAAGACGTTACTAGGACGGCTCAGGCGGCTCCATGAGTGCGAGGAGTCACTTGCTTTGTCCGACAGAGACGTTGCTCATGATTCAGGATGCATTGAATTCAAGCAGAGTCCCGAATGGGTTTCGGCTTTTGGAGACGTGAAGCAGGCGCTAGCTCGGCGTGAGCATATCCCGAGGAAGCAGAGGTCGAAATGAGATCGTGGCCGACAAAACGGATGCAGGCGACGGCTCGCATGGCACCTAACTTGTTCGTGTTTGCCATGGCGTAAACGAGGTGATTGACGACTAGCTCAGGACACACCTGATCGAACCTCAGAAGTGTCTGACCGAACCTCAGACACGGCTGAGTGAAGCTCAGAAGCGTCTGCACGAGCTTCAGACATGTCTGAACGAAGCTCAGAAGTGTCTGAACGAGCCTCAGGCATGTCTGAACGAAGCTCAGAAGTGTCTGAACGAACCTCCGACATGTCTGAACAAAGCTCAGAAGTGTCTGAGCGAAGGTCAGACGACCCATTTTGGCTCTGTTACGAGGGAAACAGCCTCAAATGCCCCTGGCGACGGCACCTTCCGACAATCCAGCCGCTTGCCGACCAACGCCACCCAGCCGGCACTGCCTCTGCCTCACCTGTTGCTTTGCCTCCGCATTCATCGCTTCAGATACATTCCTGTCGGTTTGCCGCACATTTTCAGGCCAAGCAACATTCATCTCGACTTTCATCCCTCGACCCACAAAAATGTCGGCTATTAACGCCTTGGGACACAAACCGATGTTTTTGCTTCAGAGCGTACTGTTCTGCTAAGATGAAATTGACACTCCTGCTTGTGCTTTCAGCGCTCTCTCGACTCACGCTTGCTGAGAATGTCGAAGTTTATCTCTGTGCGACCAAAAGCTTCGATATTGAATGGGGAGAACGTGGAGACGAAGACACCACCACATTCCTGACCTTTCACCGAATGGGAAAACAATTGGGAACTATTGCTACCGGAACCTCCGACCTGTCAAAGATCGTAGCAGACGCCAAGGCCCACAATCGTTCAATGGATCCATTCTATGGGGCCGGGTTTTACTACCTTCTCAAGGACGCCAAAGGCACATACTACATCGCATTCTTCGAGTATGAGAAAGGGCGCAAGGCCTTCAATGGCATTCGAATGGCGATCATAGAAGCCAGACTCGCTGGCAACGTCCCCAATGTTTTTGAAGGATCACCGTTGCAGGACGGCGGCTCCTGCTTCGATGAGGGGCTACTGAAGCAATTGAAGATTCTCACTCAAAAATGAGCAGAACGGATGCAGGCAACGGCTCGTATGGCATCTGTCGTGTCATCGACGCCTCCCGCTCGCCGTCGCCTGATCCGGGTCGCCTAAGAACCGGAATCTATCGCAATGCGCCAATACTCGCTGCTAATCCTCATTCTCCTCGACGCAGGTTGCTCGAAGCGCGCAACTCCACCGGCTGCCGCCATGACTCCAAACAGTCTTCAAAGTGTTCAGAAGATCATTTCAACGCAGTTGTCAGTTCCCGCTGACACCATACGACCTGATTCAACCTTCGCGGCACTTGGCGCTGACGATCTTGATTTGGTTGAGATCGTCATGGCTACAGAGGACGATCTTGGACTCAGTATTTCAGACGAAAGCCTTAACCTTGCATCACAGGCCCCGAGCGCAGAGAAGCTGGCTGGTAGTCTGACCGTCCGGGTGTTTGCTGCTGTGGTCGATAGTTCACCGAAGTCTCTCCCACCCAAGTCGAGCAACGAACCTAACGACGGTGGATTATACGCAACTCAGGTTGGACCGTTTGGTGAGCTGTCGAAGCTCCCAAATCCGCGCGGGCACAAACTTGTCTTCGTTCCGAGCTTTGAGGATATTTTGGCACACGCAGAAGCGACTGAGGGACGTGAGCTGACGGAGACAGAAAAGGTGACCCTGAAGACCAAGTCCGCAGTGATTGCTATGTCCCCAGAGGACGCTGATAAGCTCACTCGGAAGCGACTCGAACGCACGAATCAATGAACAACCACGACCAACAAAGGTGCGAACCATGAGCGCGCACCGCACCGCGATGACATTCCGACCAGCAACCACGGATGACTGCTCACGGCTGGCAGAGTCGAATCACCAGCTCATCCGTGACGAGGGGCATCGCAATCGCATGACCGTTGCAGAACTGGAGCAGCGGATGCGCGGTTGGCTGGCGGGTGATTATCGGGCGATGCTTTTCGAGAATGGCGGAGAGGTCGTCGCTTACGCGCTCTTTCGGGAGCAGCCGGAGGAGATCTATCTTCGGCAGCTTTTTGTCGTTCGCCACCGTCGCAGTCAGGGGATTGGCCGGCGTGCCGTCGAGATTCTGCGCTCCCAAGTCTGGCCCAAGACCAAGCGGCTGACCGTGGAGGTATTGGTCGCCAACGAGCGAGGTGTCGCTTTCTGGCGGAAGGTCGGATACACGGACTATTGTCTGTCACTGGAGATACTGCCTGACAATCCGACGTGCGACTAAACGCAGGGTTCCTAGGGTTCATTCCAGCAGAGTTGATGGTGCCGGAGGCACCGTGGATGGTAGCCGGTGGTCGAGCGAGTCACCGAGCGGAACCACCGGACTGCCGAAGACCGCCCGTTACCAGTTCAAGCGCGCGTCCCGGCAGCAACGCTGGAAGTGTGCGTGCGTTTCCAGCGTCCCTGCCGGGACGCGCCCTTGAACTACATGCGCGCCTTGCATGGTGATCCGGTGGTTCCCGCTCGCTGACTCGCTCCACCACCGGCTATCTTCCGCCATGCCTCCGGCATGAAATTCAACCCATCAACATTGCTGGAACTCACCACTGGTCTCCCGTCACTCCTGAAGTTTGGGGGCGTCCGCAGAATAAATATCCACGGGGCCGTCGGGGCCGAATGAGGGGCGGAGGCCGGCGCGGTTCCAGGAGCGGCCGCTGGGGCCGAAGATCATTCCAGTGGTGAGCCTGAGCTGGCCGCCGCCGGAGAGTTTGATCTCTTCCTGCACCACGCCTTTGCCGTGACTGGTCTCGCCGCGGCTGACGGCTTGCTTGGGCATCGTCTCCACCAGCGCGGCGATTAGAATCTCTGCGGCGCTGGCGGTGCCTTTGTCCTGGAGGATGGCGATGCTGCCGGGTTTCAGTTTGGGCTGTACGGACATGAACCGCTTCCGCTCATTAACCTCGTCGAGGGTGACGATCTGCTGCTCCGGCGGCACGATGAGACGGGCGACTTCGATGGCGGCGTTCATGTAGCCGCCGATGCAGCCGCGCAGATCAAGGGTGAGCCTGCGGCCCGCTGGCTGGTCTTTGAGCGCGGCGATCATCTGCGCGGCGGTGTCGGATTCAAAGAACCGGATCTTCACGAGCGTGCCGGTGAGGTCTTTCTCGATGATCACGGACGGCATCTTGAGCGCCTCGCGCAAGGCGGTGACGAGCTGGGTGCGACCAGTTGGCTTTTCCACGCGCAGTTTGGTCTGTGTGCCGGGCACGCCTTTGATCCATGCGGCCACGAGCTCCAGCGGACGGCTCTCAACGGGGCGGCCATCGACGGAGAGGAGCTTGTCACCGCTGGTGATGCCGGCCAAGGCTGCCTGGCTCTCGGGGAAGGGGTGACAATAAATGAAGCCGCCTTCATCGCGCAGATTCACGCCAATGCCGATGCTGTTGGTTTTTGTAAACTGCGCGATGCGCGCGTTGTCCTGCGTCGTGTAATAGCGGCTCCAGGTGTCAATCGTGCGGCAGTAATCAGACAGCCCTGTCTCGGCGAGATCGAGAATGTCGAGCCGTTGTCCGGGACGCTCGGCGAGCTGTTGCAGCTTAGTGCGAAAAGCGGCGGCTGCTTGCGCGGGCGGCATTTGTTTCAGGCCCTGGGGAGCGGCGTCTTTGTCGCCGGAGCGCTTGTGCGCTGCTGTGAGCACTCCGTCATAGACGGCTGCGGCAGTCGCCTCATAAAAACAGCGCTCCTCGATTTTCTTCGCGACTTCATCGACGAGGGCGAAAGCAGGCGAGACATCCTGGGCACCGCTCGTGCCCGCCGCGAGGACGAGCACGAGGGCCAGATGAATGACGAATGACGAATGACGAATCAATGTCGTGATTCCAAGCGCGGCGCTATTGCATCTGCCTGGCGCGGGCGCGCTGGCGGCTGGTGTCGCTCTCGATCTCGTTCAGCGTGGCGTGCTTTTGATCGAGGCGCTGATTGGCCTGGGATTGCGACCAGCCGAAGAGGCCGCCTTGATTGGGATCGCCCGTGGTTTCACAGGAGCAAAGCAAAAAGGGCAGGCAGAGAAGTGGAATGAATTTCATGGCGGTGATGTGGTTTTAGGTTGGGAGAGTAATCAGGCGTCCACGGAATTGGCGAGGCTGGCGAGGCGGTCGGAGTTCGACTGCAAAGAAGTGCGGGTGCTCTGCATCCCGCTGATCTCGCTGCGCAACTGCGTGGAGCGCGAGGACTGGCTGGCGCCGCCGAGCACGGATTTCTGCTCGTTGATGCTGCCGTCGAGGGAGCTGATCTGCGATCTGGCCGTGCGTTGTTCTTGTGAGACCGCCGCGCGAGCCGCGCTGATCTGTGAGCGATCACCGGAGGCGCGTGCCGCAGCCACCTGGCGCTCGAGGTTTCTGATGCGGGCGGAGAGCTGCTGGTTGTAAGCACGGGCGCTGGCATTGGCGGCACGCGCGGATTCGATCGCAGCATCAAGGCGGGCTTCCTCCCTCGCGTAGCCGGCTTTCTTTCGCGCGACGGCATCACCGACGGCGAGACCACCGAGTCCGCCTGCGGCAGCACCGATGAGCGCGCCGCGTCCGGCGTTTCCAGATTGGTTGCCGATGATGGCACCCACACCCGCGCCCAGGAGGGAGCCTGCGAGCGCTCCTTCGGTGCGCGTGCGGGTTTGATCATTTTTGATGTTTGTGCAACTGCTGGTAAGAACCATCAGCAGTGCTCCGGCGACGAAACGTGTGTGTGTCGATTTCATAACGGCTGCGAGGCTACAAGAAACTCATTCGCTAACAAGGTTCTTTTTCTCGCTTCACTTTGGAAAATCAGATGCCAAGATGCGCCTGTCTATGAAAACGCTCTCCCGCATCTCACTGTTGTCCGTCGCTTTTGCGATGGTGTCCTGCACCCAGACTCCGGTCGTTCAGGTGATTGATTCAAAAACCAAAATGCCCGTGGCTGGCGCGGCAGTGACCTCGACGAGCGGGGAGTACTACACCGGCGCGGCCGTGACCGACTACAATGGCATGGCCGTGCAGCCCGAGATGCCCGGCGGCGCGGATGCCATCGCTGTGAGGCGCCCCGGCTATTCCTCCCGCAAGGTGAGCGTTTATTGATGGAGCTGAGTTCCAACCATTCGCGCGCCTCGAAGGCGATACTGACATGAGCACAAAATGGGCGATCAAGGAGAGATACGGCGACTTTGAAGTCGTGTGCGACTCCGCAGGGTCGCCGCATGTCTTGGGTGAGGGAACGTTCGGCATCACGGTCTCCGCCGTGCGCAAACGCAAGGTCGGCGGCAAGGAGATCGTGGACCGTTACGCGCTGAAGATTCTCGATCCGACGTTGTTTGAGTCCGCGACGTTGCGCGCGCAGTTCATCACGGAGTTGACGTCGGTGCAGGGGATCAATGACTCGAACCTCGTGCGCTACATCGATTACGGAGAGCTGGACGGCCAGCCCTATGTCGTGATGGACATTTGCAGCGGCGGCGATCTCGGCGAGCTGGTGCGCAGACTGCGCGGGCCGATGCCCGAGCGGCTCGCGGCGCGCATCGGCGCGCAGGTGGCCAAGGGCCTGCGCTGCATGCACGAAAAGAGGATGGTGCATCGCGACATCAAGCCGGGCAACATCATGCTGGCCTGCACGACGAAGCCTGGCTCCACGAGCGAGGTGGAGTCCCTGCTGGCGGATTCCAGCCTGTGCCGCATCGTGGATTTCGGACTCATCAATTCGACTGAAGGCGCCGCAGACGCGTCATCAAGGCGGCACTTTTTCGGCACGCTGATGTATGCCAGCCCTGAGCAGATCAGGCGGCGCAAGGACATCGATGGCCGCACGGACATTTACGCGCTGGGCATGACGCTGTGGCATCTGGTGAAAGGCTCCAGCCCGCTGACGGACGGCGAGAGAAAGCTCGATGACGACGAGATCGAGGACCGCCATCTCAGCGAGCAGGAGCATGAGGCGAATTTCCCGCAGGGACTCAGCCCGGAATTCCGCGCCATCCTCGCTCGCATGGTGGAAAAGGATCGCGACAAACGGCACCGCAGCGCGACGGAGCTGGGTGACGAGCTGCGCGTTTATCTGGCCGCGACATCGGCGACGGTTTCGCCGCCGCCTCCCTTCGATCCACCCAAGGGCGAGCGTCCTGTGCTGGATACGATTTTGAAACGCGTGAGCGCGGCTGGCGCGAAGAATTTCATCCCAATCGAAGGCCTGCTGGAGGAGGCGTTCACCTACACGCCAGTGCCTGGCAGTGGCGGGCGGCGTTTCAATGCGTTGCATCGCGAGAGCAAGCAGCGCGGACGCCTGACGCTGGAGCATCTGCCCGAGCAGGAGGACCAGGTGCGCAAGGATCTCCAGAAGGTGACGGCGGGCCTCGTCGAGCGCGCGTGGCGTATCAATCAGCAGGGCGCGCCGGGCGCCTTTCTCGGCGGAGTGGCGGTGATCAAATCGCGCGACGCGCTGGCTTGGTTTGAAGAGCAGCAGCCCGAAGGCGTGACTCTGGCTGCGGTGATCAAGGCGCGCACGGAGGATGATCGCGCGATCACGTTTCAAGAGGCGGCGGAGGTTTTCCGCCAGATCGCCGAGGCGCTCGATCACATCGCGCGCCTCTCATGGAATGCCATCTCGCTGCCAGCGGAGGCGGTCGTGCTCACCTGCGACGGGATGGCTGCGGGCGGTGATCTCAAGCGCTGGCTGCTCACGCCGCTCGATCAGTGGGAGAATCTGCGCGTCCGCTTCAGCGGCATGTGCATCCCGCAATCGCCCAACAAAAAATCTCGCAAACTCATTGATCCCTCCGGTGCGGTGACAGGCTCGATGAGTGTGGCCGCGTCCGAGGAGCTGCGCCACCCGCTCAAGGCATTCCTGCGCCTCGTCTATCACACACGCACCGGCGAGGTGCTGATCCCCGCTGCTGATCGACACGCGCGCGAGTATGTGCAGACGGACAAGATGGGCGGCGCTGCCAACAACCTCATCAAGGAGCAGCTCAGCGCCCAGCACGCATGGGAGCCGTATCCAGAAAACTTGGTGGCGGATATTTCCGAAACGCTCAGCAAGCTCTTCAGATACGAGGGAGTGTCGGATGTGGAGATGCTTCTGCCCGTGCCGTTCGCGGATGAGGTGACCAAAAGCGAGGCGCCATCCGCGCGTCCGACGCCGACTGCTGCTGCGACCTCGGCCTTCACCGCGTCCGCGCCGACGGCGGATAAGAGGAGAGTGGCCACGAAGACGTCCACTTTTCAAGAGCCCTCGCGCGCACCCTCCGCGACGCGAGCCGGCACATCGAGCCTGCCCTCCGGCGCGTTCGAGGTGCAGAACCAGCCGCACCCCGACGATCTGCCGCGCTCCCCCGACGAGGCGCGCGAGGCTGCATCACGGTTCGCGCGCGTGGTCTCGCCGGGACGTGTGCGCCTCGGCCAGCTCGAGCAAAACGTTTCGCCTGGCACATGGGGTTTCCCCGGGCCGTTCGGAGATTTTGTGCGCTGCGCGAGCACGCAGACGCTCTACAGCCTGCCGCGTCACAGGTCGCCGCTCATCGGCACGGTCATCGCGCCGCATCTTGTCGTGAGTCCGTTTGTTTTGCCTGCCACGGATGGGACGGCGCAGCAAATCGCATGGGCAGACTGGAAGCCTGGAAACAAAATCAACTGCAAGCACACGCACGAGGATTTCCTTTTGCCGCTGGAGCTGATCTACCCGGAAGGCATCCTGCCCGCGCAGGGCACGGGGCGCATCATCAGTCCGTATGACGAGTCGCAGACTGCCGAGGAAGTCGATCCAGCCGGCTGGATCGAGGGTAACAAGCTGGAATGTCTCGCCACAGGTCAGCCTCTCATTTTTATGCTGCCGCGGACCCTGCCGCCGCTCGAGGCGACTGCCGAAGCAGACAAGCCCGGCGTGTTTGGCTCACCCTATCCTGCGGCGGGAAATGCGAGGACGCAGATCGAATCCACGAAATGGTTCTCCGGCACCGTGGTGCAATGTCCGAAAACCAGCAAACCCCTGACGCTGCCTGCTGTGGTGGATCAATGGATCGCTGAGGCTGTGGTGGAGGATGCGGCGGCGCGGCTCGTGCTCAGCCCGTATTTTGAAAACGAACACTGCGAGGTGACCGTGCGCGATTGGAAGCGCGGCGGCAACGCCACATGCGCAAGATCACGGCGCACGATGCGGCTGCCCCGGGATTTGCCGCTGCTCGTCGGCACCGTGATTCCGAATCGCGTCGGCGCGATCATCTCGCCGTACACCGGCGGGGAGATCGAGGTGAAACTCACGGACTGGATCACGGGCCGCGAGGTCGCGGGCGCGGCGCCGGAGGAAAACTTTCTTTTGCCGCCCGGCCTGCCTGTTCCAGAAGGCAGCTTCGATCAACGCGCGCCGGGATTTGTGCGCAGCCCATATCTCGATGCGACGGCGAAGCCTCTCGCCGTGCCGCCGCTGCAATGGATCGAAGGCACGGAGATGGTGTGCGAGAAAACGCGCGCGCCATTCAAGCTGCCGAAAAAACTGCCGCTCCTTCACGGCATCCTCACCGGCGAGGCCGGATCGATCCGCTCGCCGTATCCGACAAAGGCCGATGAGGCCGTCGAGGTCGAGGACATCAATGACTGGGTGGCGGGAAAGGTTTTCGACTGTCCGAGCAATCCGGGCCGTGTCTTCGCGCTGCCGCCGGATATCGAGGAATGGATCATGGATGGCACGTTTGTGCATGGCGTGCCGGGGCGCGTCCACAGTCCGTTTCAGAATGGCGGGAATGTTGACCTCACCGAAGCGGATTGGAAGCCCGGCGCTCTCGTCGAGTGCCCGGTGGCGAAGCGCCGCTTCCGTGTGCCTGTCACCAAAGATTTCCCGACGCTCGCACTCGAAAAAGCCGCCGTGCAGCGCGCACTCACCGCCGAGCCTGAGAAGACGGAGCAGGATGCCGCCGAAGCACTGAAGAAAGAGCACAAAGGCGCGACCGCCGCCGCCATCCTCGCGATCTGGACGCGGCACGATCTCGACACGCCGGAGAAGCGCGGGCCAAAGGACACGGGCAGCCTAATCGATGGCAGGCCAGGTTTTGTCATCAGCCCGTACACGAAAGAGGAGACGCCAGTCGAGCCGCAAGTGTGGGTGCAGCCGCGCGCCTCGATGCTCTGCACCAGCGGCAGACGCTTCCTCCTTCCCGCTGACCGCCCGCATCTCGTCTGCGCCATCGACACCAGACAGCCCGGCACCGTCACCAGCCCCTTCGCGCCGGACAAGCCCTTCGAGGTCCGCCCCTGGCAGTGGAAAGACGGCGCGGAAATCAAATGCGAGCGCAGCGGCCATGTTTTCGTACTGCCGAAAAACCTGCCCGCCTGGGTGCCCGAGGCGCGGCTCGTCGAGAACACACCCGGCACCGTCATCAATCCCTTCTCACCCGACGGCAAGACCATCTCAATAGACGGCCCCGACTGGAAGGATGAAAACATTCTCAACGTCGGCGGCAAACAGTACAAGCTGCCGCGCAATCTCCCCCCGCTCGTCGCGCGCAACGTGAACGCGAAAGGCGCCGAGGCGGAGTCGCCTTACGCGCCGGGGAAATTCACGCACGTCGAGCCGGATCAGTGGGTCGAGGGCAGCGCCGTTGTGTGCAAGGAAACGCGGCGCACTTTTGTGCTCCCGGCCAATCTGCCCGCACCTGTTTTTGCCGGCACCGACCCGCGCATCGAGGATGCAACGACAGGGTCGATCCAGAGTCCGTACGGCAAAAAGCAGCGCTTCAACGTCGATGCGGCCGATTGGGAGGAGGGCAAAGACGTCCGCTGTCCGGAGTCAAAAAAACGCGTCGTGCTGCCAAAGGGGCTGCCGCTGCTTGTCGGCAAGATCGATCCCGAGGCACCCTGCAAAGTGCTCTCGCCCTTTGTGTTCGACGGCAAGTGGATGGATGTCGATATCGGCGACTGGATCGAAGGGCGCGAGATCAAATGCGTGAAAACGCAGCGCGCATTCGCACTGCCGCACGAAAAACTTCCCGCCCCAATTGCCACCCTCCTCGATGGCAAGCCTGGCATCGCCATCTCTCCATTCAACGGCGAAGAGATCACTGTGCCGCCCATGCAATGGATCGAAAGCGGCGAGATCAAGGATCGCAAAACCGGACGCCTCTGCCGCCTGCCGAAAAAACTCCCTCTCCTCGAAGGCAGCCCCGTCGGGCGCACAGCCACCGTCAAATCTCCGTTCGACTCCAAAAAAGAAGTGCGCGTGCCCGGCGCGGATTGGCGGCCCGGTCACGTCGTCACCTGTCCCGCCACTGGTCGCACCTTCGCACTGCCGCAACAATTGCCCGAGCTGGTCGGCATCGCCATCGCGGACAAGCTCGGGTTCATCACCGATCCCTACACTGGCGACGCGCTTGAGGTCTTCCACTCCGATTGGAAAGCGGATCACATCATTGCCTCGCCCGAAGGCCGCCTGATCGCCCTCGACACCAAACTCCCCCCGCTCATCGCCACCGTCCTCGACGGCGGCAACCGCATCCGCTCCCCATACGACCTCACGACCGAGGCCACCGTGAAGCGCGAAAAAGACTGGGTGCCCGGCGGCATCGTCAAATGCGGCGACCGCGAAGTGCAGCTCCCGTCATCACTGCGCCCCTGGATCACCCCCGACAAACGCCCCTTCCCCTGGGCCGCCGTCATCGGCATCACCACCTGCCTCGCCATCGGCGGCGGCGCGTGGATGTATTGGAAGAGTCTTCCGCCGAAAGTCATCGAGATTCCGGGGATCGTGGAATCCACGGACCTCAAGGCGAAAGAGGATGCCTGGCTCCTCAAGCGCGATGACGCCGCCCTGGCCAAAGTTTATCTCGACGGCCTTAAAGACGAGTACGCCAAGCCGGAAACCGACGCAAAGACGCGGTATTCCATTCTCGGCAAGCAGTTCGAGGTGCGCTTGCAAACCGAGGACTACGACATCGAGTTCCTCGACAACGTCATCAAAACCGCTGCCAACCTCGGCACCGAGGAGAGCAATGCTCTCGCCGAGAAAGTCATCGATGCCGCGCGCAAATCCGAGCGCGACACCAACAAAGCCGCGCGCAAACAAGCCGTGCTCGAATACGCGCGCGGGCTCGATAAAAAGAAATCCGCCGCCGATAAAATCGCCACCGCCTACATCGAGGCCGGCCAGCGTGAGAACCCCGAGGCCGTCGAGTGGCTCACCGCCAACATCTCGAAGCTCACCGCCCCGCTTTTTGAATCTGCCCTGGCCGCGCTCAATCTCGGCGACCGCGCACGCCTCGTCTCCGCCGGCACAAAATCCGAGGACAAAGCCATCGCCGCGAAATCCTGGTTCATCACCGCCGACGAGCTGATGCAGGACAAGAAGGACGACAAGATCGCCCTGCCCGAAGTACGGCAGGCGTTTTTCAAAGCCGCAGAGCTGGGCAACGAAAGCGCACGCAAAACACTGACGCAAAATGTCGAAGCCATAATCGACCCGTCCAAGCCCCTCAAAATCACACTGCCGTATGCCGAAGCGAAACTAGTGACGCTCAAACGCAGCGAGTGGAAAGACGGCAAGGAACTCCCGGAGCATTGGGTGAAACTGCCCACAGGGCTGCCCGGATTGCTGGCAGTTTTTGACGACAAGAAACACACTCCTCCTATCGACACGAAGCCAGGGATCGTCAGCGACCCCTACAACGACGCGGAAGCAACGATCAATGTACCGAGAGATAAATGGTACCGCCTCGCCACTCTTGATAACCCGAAGATCACGCTGCCCGAAAACCTGCGATTGATGAATGCCATTATTGATGAGCGCATCATGAAATGGATCGACGAGCGCAAAGCAGCGTGGATCACCAGCCCGGTCTCAGGTGCCGAAGTTCCGGTCAGTTGGGAACTATGGAAACCCGGCACGACCATCAAGGAAAAGCTCCAGATCAATGGTGCCGAGGTGGAAAGAGAAGTCGCCGTCATGCCGCCGGACGTCAGCGCGAAGGATCCCAAGCTTGCCGCCGATGGAACGACGGCAGCCAAGAAACTGGTCAGCGCGCCGGAAGAGCACCGCTTTGCTTACACCGTCGTCAGCCCCTACACAGGCCAGCCCGTCACTGTGCCTGTGACCGATTGGGTGAAAGGCGGCCCCGTGCCCGAAGCCGCCCTGAAAACCAAAGGCGTGCAAGTCACCATGCTCCTGCCAGCCAAGCGCGAAGTATGGGGCTGGATCAGCAAGGAGCGCACCTTCAGTTACATCGACGAGGCCGGCCAAAAAGATGTGACGCTGCCTAGGAGTGTGAAGACTGCCTCCTTGATCAAGGATGGTTTCACCCTGGAGGACACAGGTCCCGTGTTCCGGCTCGACGCCAAACCTGAGATTTTCAGGGACGAGAAAAACGACATCGTGAACAAGCTGACCGGCGAGGAATACAGCCTCAAAGAAGTGGTCGAGCTTTCCCGTGACCCGCTCCTCTCATATTCCATCGAATCGAAGCTGCAGTCAGAAATCGACATTTACCGCCAGACGCCAAAAGAGACCAACGCGCCGAAGGATCCCGATAAAATGGTAGAGACGAAACCCGCCATCGTGGAAAACAGCAAGAAGCCTGATCCCGACTCGCCTCCACCCGCGAAGAAAGAAACCAGTTTAGCAGGCAAGGCTGCGGCCAAGCCGCCCGCACCCGAGACATCGAAAAAGGAAGTCTCCAAAGCCAAAAGCGAACCGGCAAAGAAAGTGCAGGACCAGCCGCCATCTGGCAGCACGATTTCAAAGTCATTCTATGTGCCAGGAAGCACATTTGGATTCAAAAACGGTGTCGCGCCCGGCGCGAACAACCGAGAGAACGGCACGACCGCCGCCAAAGACCTCACCTCAAAACTGCGCTCCAGCGGAAAACTCAACAAAGGTGAGGAAGTGCAGTACGACTCGCGCATCAACGGCTACCGGATTGTGCAGAAAGCGAAGTGATCCCGCGCTTGCCTCTCGCTGCTCTCAGGCCATTCTGCGTCATGCTCAGACTTGGACTTATTGGCTGCGGGAAAATGGGAAGCGCGCTTCTTCGCGGTGTTGTGGCGGCGCTTGGAAAAAAAGGTGTTGAGGTCTTCCTCAGCGATGTGAACCCGCAGGCTGTGGACAACCTCCATGCGCTGCTCGAATGCAAATCCTCCTCTGCCAGCGCCGCTGATGCCGCGGCGTCCGCGGATGTAGTGATCCTCGCGGTGAAACCCGGCGACATGCAGCCGCTCTGCGAGATGCTGGCAAAGGTGCGCGGTGAACGCCTTCACGTTTCCATCGCCGCAGGCATCGCGATCGAGGACTTGGAGACATGGCTGGGCAAGAAGCAGCGCGTGATCCGCTCCATGCCCAACACTCCGGCGCTCGTCGGCGCGGGCGCGGCCGCTTTCTCACGGGGGAAAAACGCCACCGACCTCGACGCGAAGCTCGCGCAGCAGATTCTCGGCTCCGTGGGCATCGCGGAGGAGGTGCCGGAAAAATTGCTCGATGCCGTGACTGGTCTCAGCGGCAGCGGCCCGGCGTACGTGTACACATTCATCGAGGCGCTCGCGGATGGCGGCGTGCTCATGGGGCTGCCGCGCGGCATCGCGCTCCAGCTCGCCGCGCAGACCGTTCTCGGCGCGGCTAAAATGGTGCAGGAGACTGGCCGCCATCCCGCCGTATTGCGGGATGAGGTGACCAGTCCAGGCGGCACCACCATCGCCGCGCTCGAGCAGCTCGAATCCAAGAATTTCCGCCACGGCATCCTCAAAGCCGTGCGCGCCGCGACCGAGCGCGCGAAGGATCTGCGGAAGAAATAGCGATCTGGTTCGCGGCTGGAAAAACCGCTTGCCACCCAGGACTTCGCCCATACACTGCGCGCCCTTTTAGCCGGGCAATCACGCACGGCCAAGAGGCAAACTCAATCAAGCCTGCTCAACCGAATCGACTGGTGTCGAGCGTCTCTCCGAGTGGAGGGCGTGCGGGAGACTGGCACCCTATCTAATATCATGTCCATGCAAGCCCTCGCCGAGCTCGTCGAAGCCGGAGTCCATTTTGGCCACCAAACCAAGCGCTGGAACCCGAAGATGAAGCCTTTCATCCTCGAATCGCGCAATCAAATCCACATCCTCAACCTTGAGCAGACCCTCACGCAGATCGACAAGGCGGCGGAGTTTCTCAGTGAGCTGGCCCGCAAAGGAAAGCGCATCCTCTTCGTCGGCTGCAAACGCCAGGCGCAGGACGCCGTCAAAGAAGCCGCGGACGCCTGCGGCCAGTTTTACGTCAATCACCGCTGGCTCGGCGGCACGCTCACGAACAATGAGACGATCAAGAAGAGCATCGCCCGCTGGGAGTACCTCGACAACATCGAGAAGAAGCCCGAGTTCAAAATGATGAGCAAGAAGGAGCTGTCCGCACTCAATCGCGAGAAGAACAAGCTTGAGCGCAACCTCAAAGGCATCCGCGCCATGGACAAGCTGCCCGACGCCGTCGTCATCGTCGATGCGCACCGCGAGCACATCGCCGTGCATGAATCCCAGCGCCTCCGCATTCCCATCGTCGCGCTCGTCGATACGAACGCGAACCCCGACATCGTCGATTACCCCATCGCCGCCAACGACGACGCCATCCGCTCCATCCGCATCATCCTGCAAAAGCTCATCGACCCCGTCATCATGGGCCTGGCCGAGATGAAGAAGTAGCACGCCACCATTCCAAACTTCCACCCTTCCGCTTCCCCCAACCATGGCCCAGATCACCGCTGAACTCGTCAGAACCCTCCGCGAAAAAACCAACGTCGGCATGATGGAGTGCAAAAACGCGCTCGCAGAAGCCGACGGCGACCTCGAAAAAGCCGAGACGATCCTGCGCAAAAAAGGCATCGCCAAAGCCGACAAGAAAGCCGACCGTCAGACCAAGGAAGGCATCGTCGCCTCCTACATCCACCTCGCAGGCCGCGTCGGCGTGCTCATCGAGGTGAACTGCGAGACCGACTTCGTCGCCAAGAACGACAGCTTCCGCGATTTCGTCAAAGACATCACCCTGCACATCGCAGCGTCGAATCCCCGCTTCCTCCAGCGCGAGGACATCCCCGCCGACTTCATCGCCAAGGAGCGCGAGATCGCCGCCGAGCAGGTCAAAGGCAAGCCCGCGAACATCGTGGACAAGATTGTTGATGGCAAAGTGGACAAAATCTTCGCCGACAACTGCCTCCTCGAGCAGCCCTTCATCAAGAACCCCGACATCACGATCCGCGACCTCATCAAAGGCAAGATCATGGAGCTGGGAGAAAACCTCGTCGTCCGCCGCTTCGTCCGCTACGCAGTCGGCGCGGAAATGTAATCCTTTTAACTCAACACACATCCATCTCCGCCGGACATCGGGTTCGGTTGGAGAACGGAAAACGGCATCAGCCTCGCGGAGCGCGGGGCCTTGCCGCAACGAACAATCGCTCCACAACCCAAACACAGACATCACATGAGCGCAGCTCTCACACTCTCGGAAATGATCGCCGCATCATTCCG
>JANPIW010000161.1:0-11320 GCA_031425215.1 Verrucomicrobiaceae bacterium | reverse complement strand
TCGGCCGGTTTTACACGCAAGGCATGGCGGAGGCCACCTCGGCGCTATCGCAGGGTGTGTTCAGCGACGGCGAGTTCCGCACCCAGGCGATGCGCGTGCTCGACGACGACATCCGCATCTTCCGCTCACAGCTCCATGATTTCCGTGAGGGGCTGTTCTACGCCTACTTTTCCTCCCTCGATCTGAACTCGCACATGTTCTGGCGCGTGATCGATGAAAAACATCCGCTGCACACGCCCGAGTTGGTGCGCGATCACGGCGATCACTTGCCCGCGCTCTACACGAAGATCGACGGGTTCATCGGCGACCTCATGGAGCACGTCGGCGCGGACGGTCACATTTACATCGCTTCGGATCACGCGTTCACGTCGTTCAGGCGGCAGTTCAATTTGAACTCATGGCTGCTCGACAGCGGCTACGCGCGGATGAAAAACCGCATGGATCGCGACTCCGCGCCGAACTTCGTGAACAACGACTGGAGCGGCACGAAGGCGTACGGTCTCGGGATCAACAGCCTCTACCTCAACGTCGCTGGCCGCGAGCCGGACGGCATCGTGAGCGCTGGCGCAGACTACGAGCGTCTGCGCGACGAGCTGGCAGCCGCGCTCACCGCCGTGCGCGATCCGCAAACCGGCGAGCAGGTGATCCTGCGCGTGGTGAAACCCGAGGCCGTGTTTCGAAACACCAGCGGCAATCCGCATCACAAACCCGACCTCATCGTGTGCTACGCCGACAACTACCGCGCATCCTGGGATACCATCCTCGGCGGCTACCCGGCGGAGCAAGTGCTCGACAACAAAGACGCGTGGAGTGGCGATCACTGCATGGATCCGTCGTTTCTCAGCGGAGTGCTGCTCACCAATGCCCCGGTGAAAGCCGAGAACCCCGGTCTCGACGAGCTGGCGCCGACGATCTTGAAGTCCTTCAACGTCCCGGTGCCCGAGGTGATGAAGGGCAGGAATTTGCTGGGCTGATCCTGAAAGCAGAGATGAAGCCCGCAGATTCAGCTACACGCGCTGAATCTTCGTGTACGGATTCCCCTCGTTCATGTCGATGCGCTCTGGGCGGCCTTTGTGCGTGTAAACGAGACGCGTGTGATCGACGCCCATGAGGTGCAGGATGGTGGCGTGAAGATCGTGGACGTGGAGCTTGTCCTCGACAGCGCGCAGGCCGAGGTCATCGGTGCTGCCGATGGTGGTGCCCGCGCGCACACCGCCGCCGGCCATCCACATGGTGAAGCCGGTGGGATTGTGATCACGACCGTCGCCCTTCTCACTCATCGGCGTGCGACCAAACTCACCGCCCCAGATGACGAGCGTCTCATCGAGCAGGCCGCGTGATTTGAGATCGCGCAGCAGTCCTGCGACGGGCTTGTCCTGCTCGCCGCAATACTTCGTGTGGTTCTCCTCGATCTTGGCGTGCGCGTCCCATTTGCTGCCGCTTCCGTGGTAGAGCTGGATGAAACGCACACCGCGCTCGACGAGCCGGCGCGCTAGCAGGCAGTTGCGGCCCATGACCTCGGTCTTCGGGTCGTCCATGCCATAAAGTTTTTTCGTCGCCTCGGATTCCTTGGCGAGATCGACGGCCTCGGGCGCCTCGGACTGCATGCGAAACGCCAGCTCGTAGGCGCGGATGCGTGCGTCGAGTTCGCTGTTGTCAGTGCGCGTCGCATTGAACTCCGTGTTGAGTTTGCCGAGGAAGGCCAGCTTGTTTTTCTGGCGCGCGGCGCTGATGCCTTTCGGCGTTGCGAGATTTGAAATGGGCACCGTGCCGCCTTCAAATTCCACGCCTTGATAAACAGCGGGCATGAAACCCGCGCCCCAGTTGCGCACGCCGTTCACGACGGGTGTCTCGGTGTCTTTGATGACGACGAATGCAGGCAGGTCCTGGTTCTCAGTGCCGAGGCCGTAATTCACCCAGGAGCCGAGAGATGGCCGACCGCCGAAGATCGAGCCGGTGTTCATCTGGCAGACGCCGCCGGAGTGATTGATGCCATCTGACACGCACGAGCGCACGACACAGAGTTCGTCGGCGAGCTGCGCGGTGTGCGGGAGCCAGTTGGAAATCCACAAGCCGCTCTCGCCATGCTGCGCCCACTCGCGTTTGTCGGTCAGCAATGGAGCGCGGCTTTCACCCATCGCCGTGATGACGCTGCCAAAACTTTCCGGGAGCTGCTGCCCGTGGAGTTGGCGAAGCAGCGGCTTCGGATCAAAGAGATCGATGTGACTCGGCCCGCCTTCCATAAAGAGGAAGATCACGCTCTTCGCCTTGCCCGTCCGGTGCGCGAGACGCGCGGCCTGCGGGCTGCCGGGTTTTCCGCTCTTGTCGCCAAATGCAGCGAGCAGCTTTGAATCACCCATCAGCGCCGCGAGCGCCAAGGAACCAAAACCCGCGCCTCCTCGACGAAGGAAGTCGCGGCGGTTGGTGAGGATTTCGTGATGAGGGACGGTGTTCATAGCTGGATGCGCGGAAGCTTAACGTCACAAGGCTGTGCAGGATCGCTTTTGGACAAAAAAATTACTGGCAGCTATCTGTCGCGAATGACTGGCGCGAGCCACTTCGCGGTCTCGTCGGCGATGACATTGTAGCCTGCAATGGTCGGATGGCGGTCGCCGGCCCAGCCGGGTAGGTGGCCGAAGATGCCGTCGAGGCGGTTGTCTAGCACGACGACTTGCGGATCGGTGCCGGGCTGGAGGTAGGGCGTGGCGAAGGGGCGCAGGTTTTCGGGGATCTTCGCCAGCGAGTAGCGGCGGTAGTTGAGCATGTCGGGGCCTTTCTTCAGCTCGGCAAGGTAGCGCGGAACGATGTCAAAGAGCGTGAGCTTTTCCTCGGCGGCGATCTGTTTGATCAAGGCGTTCGCGTCCGCGTGAGTGTTCTCCGCCGAATACGGGATCGCCGTCATCGGGATGAGCATGGCCTGCGGATGATCTTTGCGCAGTCGCGCCAGCAGTTCGCGGAAGTCATTGGGGAAGTTTGTTTTGAAATCCTTGAGCCTGCCGGCGTCGTTGATGCCATAGCGGATGAAAATGTAATCGGCCTGCGGCTTGGTCTTCACGGCCTTGTCATAGCGCGTGTCGAGCAGGCGGCGGATGTATTCGCCGCTGACGCCTTCATTATAGACATCGCACGGCGGCAGACCGGGCTGCGCGGCGAGCATGATGCGCACGGTGTCCTCGAACTGCGGCTCGTCGGGCGCGAGCTTCTTCGGGATGCTGGCCTCGGTGGTGCTGTCGCCGAGCAGGATGATTTGCAGTCGTTTTTTGCCCGCTGTGGCCTGACTGAAAGCAAAGGGATCGCCACCGAGAAACTGATCCGAACTGATCGTGGGGCAGATGCGTTTTTCAACGTGCTGGATGAAAAGCTCGGTGCCGCGGACATGACTGACGAAGGGCCAGCGCGCGGGATTGTACATCGTGTCCGTCATGTCGCGCATGAGGACGACGTGCTTGCCGTTCTTCGCCATCTGGCGCAAGCCGAATGGGCGGCCCGCCACGCACATGTTGGTGTGCACGCCCATGAGGATGACGTTGTCGATGTCGCGCGCTTCGAGCAGATTCCAAATCTCGACGCCGCTGTCGCTGATCGCGTCTTTATTCTCGTCGATGCGCAGCACATCGATTTGTTTCGTCCACGGCGCGCGTGGATTGAGGCCCTTCGCTTCGAGTTCCTTCGCCCATGCGGCGTGCTCGACAGGATCATCGTCTTCTCCGCCATCGGTCTGGTCGATGGGATAAACGGCCATCTCCTCGGAAGGAATCTGTTTGCACCATTCGCCAATCTTGTCCGGCAGACGCGCGGCAGCGGGAGCGGACATAGCGCGCTCGCGCGCAGGTGTGCCCTCATACGACTTCATGCAACTGCTCGGCGAGTGGATGATGAGCACACCCTGGCCTCTGGCTTTTTCGAGCACTTGGTTCATGCGCGGTGCCATCTCGCCTTCGCGTGTCACGGCGTTCTTGCAGTGATGCAGATCCCACATGTCGCAGACGATGATGGCGGTCCTTGAGGGAAGCCACTTCTCACTGGTGTAGAGCCGTTTGCCCGTGGCATTGCGGGACTGAAGAACCATCAGAAACGGATCATCTGCGGCGAAGCCGGAGATGGAGATGGCAAGGAGGAGCAGGAGTGCGCGCATGGCCGAGAATACGCCGCTGCCGGCGTCGATCACGCACGGTCAAACCGATACCCTTCGCCGCGCGCGGTCAGGATATGCCGGGGCGAATCAGGTTTGTCCTCCAGCTTGCGCCGCAGCCATGCGATGTGGACATCGACCGTCCGCGGTGTGATGTGCGGCTGATCCCTCCACACTTGCTTGAGGATGCGATCACGCGAGAGCACCTGGCCGCGATGATTGATGAGCAGACGGAGCAATTCCGCCTCCTTGGCCGCGAGGTTGATGTTGTGGCCGTTCTTGGTGAACTCGTTGCGCGCGAAATCAGCGGTCACTGATCCAAACTCAACGCGCATCACCGGGGTGAGCTGCTCCTTCCCCACCCGGCGCAGCAGCGCGGCGACACGGGCGATGAGTTCGTCGGGGTTGTAGGGCTTCACGAGGTAATCATCCGCACCGAGCTTGAGTCCCTTCACGCGATCCTCGACATGGCCTCTCGCGGTGAGCATTAAAATCGCGCCGTCAAAGCCCTGCTGCCTCACTGCGTGACAGAGATCGGTGCCGGAGAGCTTGGGCAGCATCACGTCGAGGATGAGCAGATCAAAAGCCGCATCGGTGACACGCTTCAAACCGGCGCTCCCGTCGCCGGCGATCTCGACCTCGTGACCCTCGGCCCGCAGCATGTCAGAGACGATCAATGCGAGTCCGGCCTCATCCTCCACCAGCATGATGCGCGCGCTCATGCGATGGGAAATCTGATGGTGAAGACCGCGCCGCCGTCATTGCGCATGGAGACGCTGCCGGCATGCGCCGCGACGATCTCGCGCACGAGGCTGAGCCCGAGTCCGCTGCCGCGCACCTGCCCGCTCTGCGCGCGACCGCCCCTGACAAAGGGATCGAAGATGGCGGCCTGCTCCGCCTCGGGAACACCGGGACCGTGATCGCGCACCTCGATGGTGATCGCTTCAGCGCCGCCTGCCGCGCTGATGCCGATCCAGCGTCCCTCGCCGCCATGTTTGGCCGCGTTGATGATGAGGTTTTGAATCACGCGCTGCAAGGCCGCTGCGTCACCGGTGATCGCGGGCAGGGATGCGGGCGCGTTCCATTCCACCTCGCATCCCGCTGATTGGGTTTCCTCGGCAGTCGCGGCGACGGCGGTATTGATCACATCGATCAAGGAAACCGGCCTGCGCGTCAGCGCGCTGCCGTTTTGCGCCCCGGCCAGCGCGAGCACTTGCTCCACCATCTCGCCCAGACGCTCCGCGTGCTGGATGATGAGGCCGGAATACTGCGCGATCCGCCCCGGATCCTGCACCACGCCGCGTTGCAGATTGTGCGCCGCGCCGCGAATGACGGTCAGCGGTGTGCGCAGCTCGTGCGAGACATTGGCGACGAACTGCATCTGCTTTTCCGCAAGCTCGCGCGAGCGGCGGGTGTGCCGCACGAGCGCGACACCGGCGGCGAGGATCAGAGCATTCAGCGCGACGGCCACGCCGAGATTGCGCTGGCGCGAGGAGGACACCATGGCCTCTAGCGTGCCGGGCGTGTGCCGGGCTTCGAGCGTCCAGCGTCCCTCGCTGCCCGGGCCGCTCAGTTTGTCGGGGCTGCGTCCCTGGCGGTTCAGGCGGATGGACACCGGCTTCTCACCACCATCGCTCACGCTCGTTCCTGATGAATAGATGGCGAGGACGGGCGACATCACGGTTTTGATCTCCACGTCGATGGGAGTCCGTCCATCGGGGTTCAAATAAGCGCGCACAAGCTCCGGCAGCCAGACGTCGCGCGCATAGTCAAGATCGAGCTCGAAGAAGAGCCTCTCGTTGTCCGATGAACCGCCGCGGTGGCGCGAGCTGTAAAACTCGATGAGCGTGCCGCCGGGATTCGCATACGGCCAGTAGATGCCGCCTGGGGTGCGGTCACGCGTGCAGTGCTCCTTCAGCGCGGCCCATTCCTCGGGCAGCTCCATCGGTGCGAGCCGCTGTGATTCCTTCTCCAAGGCGAAGAGCTGGATGTTTTCCGCCGCTGTGATCCCGACTGCGATGCGGTGGAAAATGGGGCGTGGTCTGCCGGCCAGCCAGTCGCGGTGCCTCAGCGCGTAGGCCGCGTCGCGGCCCAGCTCGGCTATTTCCTCGCGGGAAGGACGGAGCTGGGTGCAGCTCTCCGCAAGCTCCGCATCAAAGGCGTGGCAGAGAAACCGGCTCTGCTCGCTGAGACTGGTGCGCAACCTTGTCAGCTCCGCCCGTGCGATCTCGCCCGTCCACCGATACTGCAACGCGGCCAGGACTGTGCAGACCAGGGCAAGAAAGACGACAAAGCCCCAATCGATCCAGTTGGGTTTGTGATGCGCGATCATGGGATGCTGGAAGTTTATGAAAGGGCCGCAGAGCATAACGAGCGGAACATTGCGCGGTCAATCTTCTGGCCGCGTCTTAACACTCCTTAACACAACACGCGGCAACGCCTTCGAGTTTAAGAATGCATGAATCTTTGCACCACGCTGAAAACCTTGCCGCGACACGTGGTTTCAAGCTCGGAATCTCCGGGGCCGCACCTCGCATGAAACGCTCTCTTTGTGATTATCATCTGGCCTGCATTGCTCTGATCCGCATTGCCGCGGCGGTGATCGCGACTGCGTCTCTGCTACACACCCAGGCAGTGGCGCAGAGTGTGCAATCCGGAAGGCCGGAGGATTTTGGCAAAATCTTCCACTGCAAACCAGGCCCATGGGGCGATCTGGATTATTATTACATCCACCTCGAAATGCCGGATCACTTGGTAGAGCGGCATGGTGTGCCTGATCCGTTGCCAAGGTGGATTTTCCCCGGTGGCACGGAAGCCACACTCCGGCTCCTCTTCCAGAGCGCAGGGATTTCTCAGTCACTCCAGGCGTATTTGCTCGATCCGGCGCATCAAATCCTCAAACACAGTGTGCTGACAGTGTTTCCTCCGCTCCCCGAACTGATCGAGATGACGCGCGAGCAGCGCGCCATCATTTACCGCGAGCTGGCGAAAAGCGAAGCCAACGCCTACCACGCGAACCCCGTATGTATCATGAATGACGACCCCGACGCGTGGTTCGCGGAATCTCGCTTGCGGCCCGAGCTGCGCGAGGTCGTGAAGAAGATGGCCTACATGCGCGGGGATGTGCTCTGCTTCAGTGACGTCGCCGCCGTGATCGGGATGGTGAAATCTGACAAAGAGGCCCACGACTTCTTGAAAGCCATGAGCCGCACCAGCTCGCTGGTGCTTCGGCTGAACGTGAAGACCAGCGCGGATCTCGATCAAGTGGCGCGTTACTGGTCTGGCAACCAACCCAACACGGACATTGAACCCATGATCCTCTCGGCCGCGAAGACGGATGACATCAACCATCTGGATTGCATCCATCTGCTCCCAGCCCTGGCCCGCCGCCACCTTTACACTTACCCCTCGGAGGAGCTCCCCATCTACGCCCGACTGCCAGATTGCTACTGGACTTCACTCAATTTCTTCAACTCCGCGCCTCTCAACTACCACCTCGATCAACCGCTTCTCGTCCAGCATGTGACCGAGGACTACGAAGTGGTTCGACCGCCTTACCGTTTCGGTGATGTGCTCACGTTTAACTCTCCGACAGGCTGGGTTCCGCACTCCTTTGTCTTCATTGCGGACGACATCGTTTACACAAAAAATGGCGGGAGCTTCGTCGCCCCGTGGCAGCTCATGAAGCTTGGCGATCTGAGGCGTCTCTACTCGTATGAGCAGCAGCTTAGCATCGAGGGTCACCGGTTAAAACCGAGGCCAACTCGAGCAGACGATTGATGGCAGAAGGGAGCTTGAGAGTCTTTTCAAAAAGATCACTCCACCGATCGCAGGGTCTTTTTAAATAGCCACATGTCGTGATCGCCCTCGCGATGGTCGCTCAGGCCGTTGCTCGCGGTTTTTCCAGTGGGCCGATGCGCACATCGACGCCTGCGGAGCCGATGACGTGATCCGGCGCGCGCTGTGGGGAGGCGAATCCATTCCAGAGAAGCGGCACGTCATCGAAAGCCGAAAGCTCCAGTCGCGCGAGCTGATACGGCACATGCTGCACACGACCGACGCGGAGTCCGCGATGGGTTTCAGCAAAGAGGACATAGCGTTCGACGAGGAAAAATTCGAGCGAGCCGGGCTGCGGCGCGGGCACATCGCCGACGCGCCGGTAATCGAAGCTGCTCCCCTCGCGCTGCCCCTGGCGAGCACACTCATAATGCACGACGCCCTTTTCATTGTGTCGCGCATTCATTCTCGCGTGGAAATACGGCAGCTTGAAGAATGTGCGCGCAGTGATGACGGCCAGAGGCTGGTTGCAGTCGAGCGAGAAGAACCACACGCCGGGTGTGCCGTGATCGTCGTGGACGTAAGTGCGCACGTTCAGCTCCAGGAACCACGACACCCACGGCAGCGGCGGGAGAAAGCGCGGACGAATGCGCTGCATGTAAAAGGGAACGATGCCCAGCCATGCCGCGCCTTCATGCGTGTCCACATGCAGCCCGGGTGGCAGGCGACGCTGGAGATCGGCGACATCCCAGCGCCAGTGCAGGAATGCCAGATCACTCCAGCGCTGATACATCACTGGCGAGGTGATGCCGTGATCGCGCGCTGCCATGCGTTGAGCATCGGTGGATTTCACGGAGACATCCTTACGCGGCGCACTCTCTACCGCGACAACTTCTCATGCAGCTCATGCACTTTGCTCGCGATGCGGTCCTCAACGCTCTCCGCCCAGCCCGTCGCCGCCTCGTAGCCGCCTTCCTTGAGCACGCGCAGGCTCGGCACATAACCGGTGTAGTCATTGCTGTAACCCGCGACCCACACGCCTGCCGCTCCGGCGAACTCGCGTGTGAAGCGCAACGAGTAATCCACCACCACCTCGCTGCCGAGCGTTATGAAGGTGAGATCATTTCCAAGTTTGATGACCTGCACCGGATAAGGATGCGGTTCGCGGCCGGGCTTCGCATAATCCAGGATGATTTCTTCATACGCGGCACGGATCGGACCTGCGATGGGACGAGGATTCACAGCGAGCGCCATCTCCACTGCGTTTGAAAGCGAGCGGCCATGCTGCATCGACAGCTCGAGATCCGTGACACCGGGCACCACATCGCTGCGGCGCGGATACGGATTCTGATCCGCACCGCAGCCCGTCAAAAAAAGCGCGGTGAAACCCGGGCGGTGCTGCTGCAGATACTCCTGCGCAAAGCCCGCGTAGTCGCCGCAGAAGCTGTAAAAGCCGAGGCTGGTGTTGTGACACGCGTAGCCAAACATCGTCGCGCGCAGCGTGCCATCGGTCGCCTCCACACGCAGCGCGGGCACTTCGTGATCGACCGGGCCGTCGGGATTGGGGGCCTTGTTCGCATTCGGATGATCGGGCGGCAGCGTGTAATCGCGGCGGCGGTTCATGGCGAAACCGCAGCGCGCTTTGTTCCAGGTGAGTCGTGCTGGCTGCACATCCGCCAGCGCCTTGCCAATGATGCCGACGATCTCGTCCTGCAGCTTTTGCGTGTATTCCCACGAGTCCTTTGCCCTCGGATCATCCTTGTCCTTCTCCGTCAGCGGCGCGGTGCGCAACGAAGGCCCGCTGTGCGTGTGCGAGGCGTTCATCACGAGGTTCGCCGGCGGCAGTTTGAAGTCTTTTTCCGCCCGCGCCGCCACCGCGTGACGCATCGCCTGCGGCACGCCGATGAGATCGAGCGTGACAAACACGAGCCTGTTCCCCTGCTCATCCTGCAACGCGAGCGCCTTGGCAAAAAGCTCCTGCACAGTGCCCTCCGCCGGTTTCTTCCGCGACGCATAGCCCGCCATGAAAAGCATCTTCTGCGGCGTGACCTTCACGGTGGCGACTCCGATCTTCCATGTCGCCGCCACATGAGGCGCTAGCGATTTCACCGGCTGTGGTGCCGAGAGCGGCGTGGCTCCAGGAGGCGCGGCAATGACCGAAGTAAGGCAGAAAACAGAGGCGATGATGCGACGGAGTGTCATGTGCCAACTACGCGAGGTCCAGATTCGATTGTGCAGAATCAGTCGCTTCTGATGATCCAAATCGCGCAATACGATCATTGCGCAATGGATTCACTTTCTGATTCTGCGCCCATAGCTACTCGAACGCCTTGGAAAAAGGTGACTCATTGATTAACTCCCGCCATGTCACGCATCACCTCCATCGAAACCGCCATTCCTTCCGGCATCATGCCGAACTTGGTGCTCGTGCGCATTCACACGGACGACGGCCTCATTGGTTGTGGCGAGACTTATTACACGCCTCATGCCATCGCAGCGCTGATCCATAATTGGATGGCGGAGCGCTTGCTCGGCGCAGATGCGCTGGCGATCGAATCGCACTGGCGGTTTCTATATGAACGCTGCACGCCGTTCGGTCATCCGGGAGCGGAGATGCGCGCGCTGTCGGCCATTGATCTCGCGCTGTGGGATATTCTCGGACAGGCGTGCAAGCAGCCGGTGTATCGCCTGCTCGGTGGCCCAGTTCGCGAGTCGATCCCGGTTTATAATACCTGCGGCGGCCCAGGCTATGGCGCGGTGACGGGCACGAGTGATGTACCACGTCATCCCGGCTGGCCGGGCTATGGCGACATCGGCAGCAAGGGACCGCTGCAAGACAACTGGGCCTCGCACTTCGCTGCCGGCGATCTCGCGGAGGAGCTGCTGGCCGAGGGCATCACGGCGATGAAGCTCTGGCCCTTTGATCGCGCCGCTCACCGCAATGGCGGGCTGCACATTTCGTGGGAAGATGTGGAAGAGGCGATGAAGCCGCTGCGCGAGATCCGCGAGCGCGTCGGCATGAAAATGGACATCGCCATCGAAGGTCACGCGTTTTTCCAACTGCCCGCTGCATTGCGAATTGCCGAGGCGCTGCGTGAAATCAAACCGCTGTGGCTGGAGGATGTGCTGCGCGTTGATAACGTGGCCACGCTCGCCGACTTCCGCCGCCGCTCCGGACTGCCCATCGCCGCGAGCGAGATGCTGCTCGGTCGCAAAGAATACCTCGCCGTGCTGCAAGCGCAGGCCTGCGACTACTGCATGGTCGATCCCACTTGGAACGGAGGCATCAGCGAAACGCGCCGCGTCATCGACATGGCGCAGACCTTCAACGTGCCCGCGACCATCCACGACTGCACCGGCCCGCTCACCCTTTTCAGCGGCCTGCATCTCGCGGCCTCATCCGCCAATGTC
>JANPIW010000160.1:0-12513 GCA_031425215.1 Verrucomicrobiaceae bacterium | reverse complement strand
GCTTATTCCAGCCACCGCCGGTGCCGTCATTCTCCAGCCAGCGGCATCCGGCGGAGTTGCCATAGCGGTCGGTGAGGATGAGATCGGTGTCACTGTCGCCATCCATGTCAGCGGAGTCGATGCCCATGGTCCAGCCGACGTCGGTGATGGGATGCCAGGTCCACGCGCCAAGGTCGCGCGGGTTTGCGGGCGACTCCAGCCAGCCGAAAGGTGCTGCGAGCGCGCCCTTCTTGCCGCCAGCCTTGGAGCCGATGACGAGGTCGATGCCGCGTTTGCCATCCACCTGCATCGGCAGGCAGAACATCCACATCGACTTGCCTTGCAGCGCGGGCACGATCTCGCATTTCCAGGCGGAGGCATCGAGGAATTTCGTTTTGTCCGCCGGTGCCCAACTCACGAACACACTCTTGGTTTTGCCTTCGCTGCACGACAGCACATCCATCGCGTCGTCGCCATCGAGATCGACGAGCACAGCATCCTCCGCATCGCGAGTATTCCCTGTGGTGACCATCGGCCACGGCTCGCGCACCTTTGCAGGACCGGGATGAAGATAAACGCGGGTCACGCCGCCCTGCTCGAAGCCCGTCGCGATGTCAGGCAGCCCATCGCCATTCGCATCCGCCAGACGCACGCCGTCCGGCCCGCGCGATGTGTTGTCGATGACATGCATCGGCCACCCCGCGAAAGCGCGAGTCATGGTGACGAAGCAAACGAGCAAGAGGACGGCGAAGCGCATGGTCACAGGAACGCTAAACTGCCGCTGTGCATTGCGGCGCTTTGAGACACCGCTGCCTCCCACTACGCGACGTCTCACGCCTCTCTCCGCAACGGCAGCCGCACGGTGAATGTGGTGCCGGAGCCTTCCTGGGATTGCAGGCTGACTTTGCCGTGGTGCAGTTCGACGCAGTGTTTCACCAGCAGCAGGCCGAGGCCGGTGCCGGGTGTCTCGCCCACATTTGAGGCGCGGTGGAAGGCTTCGAAGAGGCGGGCCTGGTCGGCGGCGGGGATGCCGATGCCGTGGTCTTGGATGATGATGACGGCATCGTCCCCTTCGCGGGCGAGTTTGAAATCCACGGGCGATCCTTCGGGAGAGTACTTCACGGCGTTGGAAAGAAGGTTGCCGATGATGTGGCGCAGCAGGGACTCGTCCATCAGCGCGCCGGTGAAATCGCCCTCGGTGGTGAGATTTACCGGGCAACGGGTGTGCGTGGCGGAGAGGCCCTCGTCCACGAGCTTTTCGCACAGCTCGGGCAGATCGAGCGGAGCGGGACGCCAGACGATTTTGCCGGCCTCGGCGCGTCCGAGAAGGAGCACCTGCTCCATCAGGCCGGACATCTGCCGTGTGGCGGAGTAAATGTCTTCGTAAAGCTCGGTGTGCTTTTCCGCCGTGATGCGCGCACCGTAGTGCCGCAGCACCTCCACCGCGCTCATGATGATGCCGAGTGGTGTGCGGAACTCGTGCGAGACGAGCGAGACGAAGCGGGTCTTCAGCTCGTTGAGTTCGCGCTCTTGTGATAGGGCGCGGGCGAGGTCGTCCTTCGCTGCGGCCAGCTCGGTCGTGCGGGCTGTGACGCGCTGCTCCAGGGTGGCGTTCATCTCGCGGATCGCAGTGCGCGAGCGGCGCAGCAGAAACACCCAGCCGACGAGCATGAGCACGATCACGGCGGCGATGCCCAGACCCGTCCACAAGCGGCGCGTGACAGCGTCCATCGCGATGCCGAGGGACTGAAGATCTCCAGGCGTGCGCACCCACAGCCGGATCTCCGGGAAATGCGGCGCGCCAGTGACGATGCCTTGCACGCGCAGGAGGTGATCCAGCTCCATGTGAGACAGTGCGCCACGTGTCGATGAATCGTTGAACGCGATGATGGTGTGATTCCCGTCCTTCAACTTCATGGTCGTGCGCCAGCGGCCCGGCGCGACGAGCACGTCATCGAATGAGAGCAGTCGGCCATGCACCTCCACGAGATCGTGAACATGTTTCCCGGCGGCGATCGTGGCGATGTCAGTGGGGATCGCGGCGGTGGTGGGGCTGGGGAGCGCGAGATTCCTCACGTCGTCACCCAGGGAGGGTTTCGCCGCTGCTGCGGTGTTGGGTGGTGGAGGACTCTTCCCATCGCCGCTCGATGGAGGGATCCCCTCATCGTCTCCTGCCGGCGTGGGGGCGGAGCGTAGGACGCGCGCGACCGCGAAATCCAGATGCACACCCGGCTGCACACGCCAGGGGATGCCTACCACCTCCAGCAAGTCGCCGGGTTTGCAGACTGGCATGATGATGGGCGTGGAGAAGCGTCCGCTTTTGTCCTCATCAATCGGATGCAGCATGTAGAAGGAGAAAGACTCGCCATCCTCGCCGCGCGCATAGAACACATTGCCCGGTGTGGCCCCCAGCACCGTGCCGGTGAGCTTGACGCGCTCCGCCTTGCCCGGATCGCTCTGGCGCAGCGCGCTCACCGTGGCGACCGGCGCATCCATTGGATCGACCACGCCGCTTTTCAAAACAGTGACCTGCGCCGCGGACGGGACCACCACGGAGAGGAAGCTGCTGCCGGGCAGATAGGCGCGGTTGATGCCGGTCACGCGCACCCGCCCGCCGATCCAGTCGCGCGGGAATGCATCGCGCGGCCAGTCTCGCACGAGGACATTGCAGGAGACGGACTTGTCCACGATTTGAATGGTGAGTAGAGACAGCGAGATGCGCACCTGCAGCACCTTGCCCTCCACGCTCACCCATTGGTCGAGCTGCCGGAACTTCGCCGCGTCGTCGGCGCTCGCGGGCTTCGGCTCGGGCAGGCTCCGGGTACCCAGCATCGCGAACTTGGCCGCTTTGACGCGAGTGCGCTTGCGCTCGAAAAATTTCTCCGAAAACACGCTGCCCTCGATCTCGACCTCCGCTCCCAAACTCACTGTCGGCGCGCCGCTGATCATCACGGAGACGCAAGCCTCCCCATCGTGCAGGGAGATTTCATCGCGGCTCGCGGTCACATCCATCACCACGCCGCGCAAGCGCGCCGCCTTCGTCCCCGCCGCAGCCACATCGTCCGGCAGCGCGAGCACGTCCTTCACCCGGGTGAGCACTCCGTCAGTTGTCTGCGCGCGCAACGGAGCTGCGGTCATGCCTGACAGCAGCGCGAGCAGCACCAAGTTGAAACGCCGCCCTGGAATCCAGGAAGGAATCAAGTGACGGGGCAGAATGGCGGGAGGTGATGCAAAGGTCATCGGCCCCATCATAACGAATCCGGCGCCATGCTCCAGCACGGCGTAAATGCGCAGCTCCCTTCATCGCACCTGATAATTCCCGAGAGGCAGCACGGCCTCCATCTGCTCCGCTTCGGCGAGATCCTTGGGCGTGATCATCTCGCGTGAGAGCGGCACCTGGCCGCCTGTGATGGCGCGGATGGTTTGCTCGTGCGGTTTCCAGTTCAGATCGCCGAGCAGGCGGGTGATGCCCAGTGCGCCACCGCCGGCTTTTTTGAAGGCTTTGTAGATCAGCTCGGAGCAGTAAATCTTGGCGTCGTCCATCTCATACTGGATGATGACGTCACTGCGCGTGCATCCTCGCCCACTCCAGACCTGGTTTGTCCACGCGGAACTGCACGAGACGCTGGTGCTCGACCTCAGTCACATACGCGGTGCAGCCGTCGGGGCCGCCGAAGCAGATGTTCGTGGGACTGGCGCCGAGCACGTCAATCTCGCGCAACACCTCGCCTTTCGGTGTCATCTTCACCACGGTGCCTTTGCCGTGGCGGGAGATGTTGAGATTGCCGTCCACATCGCAGCGCATGCCGGCGAAGCCGTGGTCGGGTAAGTTTTTCACGAGCCGCTTGCCGGAGAGCGCGCCGTCGGCGGCGATGTCGAAGGCCCACACGTTGCGCTGCTCGCTCTCGTTGACGAAGAGAGTCTTTCCGTCGGGGCTGACCTCGATGCCATTCGTGGTGCCCATGTCGGCGGCGACGAGCGTGACTTTGCCTTTTGTGTCGATGCGCCAGACCTGGCCGTTGTGGGTCTTCCATCCGGGATCACTCGCGTATAAAACTCCGTCGGCGGTGATGGCGATGTCGTTGGGCTGGTTCATCGTCGGCTCATGCGCGTGGACGGCGATGGCTTTGGTTTTCATGTCGATGCGCAGGATGTTGTGTCCGACGTAATCGGCGACAAACATCGCGCCATCCTTGCCAAAACGGATTCCGTTCCCCGCGCTCGTGTCCGGCAGCGTGACGAACAGTTCCGCTTTTCCATCGGGCGAGACTTTGCCGATGCTCTTTTTCTCTCCGAAGCTCACGGCGTAGATGAATCCATCGCGATCCACAGCAGGGCCTTCGATGCCCTTGGTGAAGAGTTTTTCCTCCGTGAGTGGTGTGGCGACGAAGAGCGGATCGGCGGCTTGCGTGGCGGATGAAATCAGGAGAGCGATGGCTAGGTGGCGGATCATGGTGAGAGCCAAACGCATGACGCGTCGGAAAACTTCATCGCTGGCTGGCCGTAGTCTCGCGCCATGATTCAGCGCATCTCCATTGTCTTCTGTCTTTTCGTGTGCGGCCTCCGCTCCGCCGAGCCGCTGCATCTCACACTCCCACCAGCATGGCATGGAGCCGTCGGCGTGCCGATGAGTGTTTATTTCGACAACGTGGTGCTGAGCGAGACGCCAGAGAGTCTTCGCTTCGAGGTAAAATGCGACATCGGCAATGCCGAGTCAAAGCGCTGGACCGTCACTCCAAGTGATCGTGACGCTGGCGCGCATCCGCTCGAGATCACGGTCAAGGACGCGCAGGGGAAAATGTTGGAGCGCGCCGCCACCACGCTGCACATCGCGCCGCGTGATGCGGGGAGGGAACGCGCGCTACGCTTGCTGATCGTTGGCGACAGCCTCACGAATGCCAGCATGTATCCGAACGAGATCGCGCGACTGCTCGCCGAGCCGGGAAATCCTAAGTGGACGATGCTCGGCACATACAAACCTGGCGGAGTGAAGCCTGGCGTGGCGCACGAAGGATATGGCGGCTGGCGGTGGGAGACGTTTCTCACCAAGTATGATCCCGCCCCTCCCGGCGTCGCTGCGGGTCCGGTGGCGCGCAAGAGCACCAGCCCGTTTATTTTCGCGGACGAGAAAGGGAAGGGCGTGTTCGACCTGCCGCGCTATTTTCGCGAGCACTGCGAAGGACAGCCGCCCGATGTCGTGATGTTTCTTCTCGGCATCAATGATTGCTTTGGCGCGAAGCCCGACGACCCGGACAAAACCATCTACGCGGTGCTGGCCCATGCGGAGAAACTCCTCGCCGCGTTCCACAAAGCGGCGCCGAAGGCTGTGCTCGCCCTCGGTCTCACCACGCCGCCGAATGCGCGCGAGTCTGGTTTTGAGGCAAACTACAAAGGCAAATACCCTCGCTGGGGCTGGAAACGCATCCAGCATCGACTCGTGCAGCGCATGATCGAGCGCTTCAAGGGACGTGAGAAAGACGGCATTCATCTCGTGGCCACCGAGTTGAACGTCGATCCTGTTGATGGTTATCCCGACAACAACGGCGTGCATCCCAACGCCACCGGCTACGCGCAAATCGGAGCGAGCTTTTATGGCTGGCTGAAGTGGTGGATGGCCGCCGCGAAATGAGGCAAAGCGTCTTGCGCTGTGCCGTTTTCGTCATGGCGAGATCGCGAGTCATCATGGTTTTTGACTTCCCACCGCGCGGCCTTTGTGATTAAACGCATGTGCCCATTCACATGACCGACTCCCAACCTTCCCCCGCCCGCACTGCCTGGATGATGGTGGCGCTGCTGTTCCCTGTGGCGCTGCTGAATTACCTCGACCGGCAGATGCTGGCGACGATGCAGAAGTCCATGGTCGAGGACATCCCTAGCATCACGAACGAGGAGGCATGGGGCAGCGTGCTCGCCGCTTTCAAATGGACGTACGCTTTTCTCAGTCCCATCGGCGGTTTCATCGCGGATCGTTTCAGCCGGCGGCACGTCATCGGCTTCAGCTTGCTGGCGTGGTCGGTGGTGACGGTGCTCACCAGTCATGTGACGACGATGGACCAGCTCATCTGGGCGCGCGCGGCGATGGGAATCAGCGAGGCGTTTTACATTCCAGCGGCGCTCGCGCTCATCGCGGATTTCCATGTGGGCGGCTCGCGCTCGCTCGCTGTCGGCGTGCATCAGACGGGCATTTACGCTGGGCAGATGCTCGGTGGTCTCGCGGGCTACGTCGCGGACGCGCCGGGCTATGGCTGGCAGTGGATGTTCAGCACCTGCGGCATGGTGGGTATTGTTTATGCGATGCCACTGCTGGCCGCTTTGAAAAATCCGCCGCGCGCGGTGGACTCGGTGCCCACGGCATCGCCCGCCGCCTCCCTGAGGGAACTGCTGTGGAACCGAAACTTCCTGCTGCTCGTCGCTTACTTCACGCTGCCTGCCATCGCCGGTTGGGTGATCCGCGATTGGGGTCCGAAGATATTGCGCGACCAGTTTGCGCTCGACCAGGGCAGGGCAGGGATGACGGCGGTGTTCACTGTGCAGATCGCGTCGCTCATCGGAGCGCTGCTGGGCGGCCTGCTCGCAGATCGTCTGATGCGCAAGACGCAGCGCGGACGCATTTTCGCCAGCGCTTTGGGCATGGCGCTGTTTCTGCCGGCGCTCTTTGGCGTGGGACACGCGCCATCGGTCGCGCTGGCGATTCTCGCGTTGGCCGTCTTCGGGCTTGGCTGGGGATTTTTCGACTGCAATAACATGCCCATTCTCGCCCAGATCACGCGTCCCGAAGTGCGCGCCACCGGCTACGGGGTCATGAACATGGTCAGCATGACCTTCGGAGGACTCGGCGACAAAGGCTACGGCGCGCTGAGAGATCGAGGTGTGGCCATCGACCACATTTTCGGCGTGTTCGCTGGCATCGCGCTGCTGTCCATTTTCATTGTGCTGATGATCCGGCCAAAAGGGAATTTGTGATGGGCTGAGAATTCCGTTGTTCCCCACGCTACAAACCCGGCAACCATCGCGTTCCTTGATTCCTCCATGAAACACCTCGCACTCCTCCTTCTCCTCGCGCCGCTTGCCTGCGCTGCTGACGTTTCCTTCACCAAGACAACCATCACCCGCGAGTTCTGGGGCGAGGGCGCGCACTTTGCGGACTTCGATGCCGACGGCAGCAACGACATCTGCTGCGGTCCTTTCATCTGGTGGGGCCCGGAGTACAAACAGCGCACCGCTTATTCCGCGCCCAAGCTCAAACCGCGCGGCCAGCTCCTGCCCGACGCCGAGTACCTGCCGAACTACGAAACCTTCACCAAGGGCGAGATGAAACCGTACGACGGCGAGAAAAGCTACTCGGATTACTTCCTGATCTACGCGCACGATTTCAACAGCGATGGCAGGAGCGACATCATTGTTTTCTCCTGGCCCGGCGAAATCACGGCATGGTACGAAAACCCCGGCAAACGCGACGCGGGCGCATGGAAGCGGCACGTCATCTTCGATGTCACGGATAATGAATCACCGCAGCTCGGCGACATGACGGGCGATGGGAAACCGGAGCTAGTGTGCCATAGCGGAGGCAGGCTCGGTTTCGCGGAGCTGAACTGGAGCGATCCGACAAAGCCCGCGACGTATCGCGCGATCTCGAAGCCCGACATCAAGAAGTACTTCCGCTACACGCACGGCTACGGCTTTGGCGACATCAATGGCGACGGCCGCCCCGACATTCTCGACAAAGAAGGCTGGCGTGAGCAACCTGCGGCGGCATCAGAGGAGTGGGTGTTTCATCCCGTGCCGTTCGCGCCCGAGGGCAAGCGCGGCGGCTCGCAGATGCAGGTCTATGATGTGAACGGCGACGGTCTCAATGACGTCATCGCAAGCTGGGACGGCCACGGCTACGGCCTCGCGTGGAACGAGCAGAAGAAGGACGGCACATTCGTCTCGCGTCAGCTCATGGGCAGCACGCCCGAGGAGAACAAGCAGGGCGTGAAGTTCTCCCAGCTCCACGCCACCGACATGGCGGACATGGACGGCGACGGCGTGAAGGACTTCATCACCGGCAAGCGATTCTGGGCGCACGGCCCGAACAAGGACGACGAACCCGGCGCGCCCGCCGTGCTCTACTGGTGGCAGATCAAACGCGACGGCAAAGGCGGCGCGGAATTCATCCCTCACCAGATCGACGACGACTCCGGCGTAGGCACACAGGTCAGCGCCGGCGACGTGAACAAAGACGGCAAGCAGGACGTGATGGTCGGCAACAAGAAGGGCGTGTTTGTCTTTTTGCAGAAGTAGCGGCCCAAGTCGGGGCGCGAGATCACGGATCCGCGCCCCCCGCCATCACAGCGCCACGCCACTGATCCAGAGTCCTGCTCTGAGCGCGCCTCGGCAGAGGTGAAATTTCCAGTTGCAAAAACAAGGTCACTTGCCACTCTAGCCGCCCCTTATGGCTAAAACCTGCTGGCTCGAAAGAAACAAACGCAAACTAAAAACCGTCGCGAAATACGCAAAGCTCCGTCAGGAGCTCAAGGCGAAAGGTGATTATGTGGGCCTGACCATGCTGCCCCGTGACTCCAGCCCCACGCGTCTCACCACCCGCTGCCGCGTCTCCGGTCGTCGCCGCGCTTTCATCCGCCGCTTTGAGATGTCCCGTATGACCTTCCGTGAGCACGCCCTCAACGGCCTGATCCCCGGAGTCACCAAATCAAGCTGGTAACTAGTCCACGCGCGCGGCGAATTTGCCGTGGCGCCCTGCGGGGAGGGTGCGGTATCCAGTCAGAACCATGCCCACCTACTCGTACATCGCCGAGAAGCCCGAGGAAGGCTGTCCCTCATGCAGACGCGGCTTTGATCTGCGCCGCCCCATCAACAGGCCCGCGCTCACCCATTGTCCGCTGTGCAAAAAGCCAGTCGTGAAACGCGTCTCCACCTTCAGCACGCCGAAGGTCACCAAGCCCCTCTCCATCTCCGCCGCCAAGGCCGCAGGCTTCACCATCCTGGAGAAACGCTGCGACGGGAACTACGAGAAGCTGTGACCGCGCCCCCATGATGACGATCACCATCGCCAATGCCTCCGCCGAGCTGGTGCGCGAGTGGATTTTCACGCCGGGTGAGCTGACCTGGCAGTTCATCGTGGTGATGTTTTTTGTCCTGTTGAACGGCTTCTTCGTGGCTGCGGAGTTTGCCATCGTGAAAGTCAGGTCAAGCCAGATACAGGCCGCGATGGACGAGGGTCGCAGCGGTGCTCACACCGCCCTCCGGCAGGTCACCAATCTGGACGCGTACCTGTCCGCCACACAATTGGGCATTACCATCACGAGCATCGGCCTTGGCATGGTGGGGGAACCGTATGTTTCTCGGGTCATCCAGCCTCTCATGTTCATGCTCGGCGTGACTAACGAGACCATGATCACGAGTGTCTCGATCGGATTGGGGTTTGCCGTCATCACATTCCTGCACGTCGTGCTCGGCGAGCTGACACCCAAGTCCATCGCCATCCGGAAGTCGCTCGACACCACTCTTTTCGTCAGCAGGCCGCTTCACATTTTTTACATCATGTTCCGCCCCGCCATCTGGATGCTGCAAGGCGCGGCCAATTGGATTTTGAGAGTGGTCTTCCGAATGCAGCCCGCCTCCGAGTCCGAGCTGGCGCACTCCGAGGAAGAGCTGCGGCACATTGTGGCCGAGAGCCAGAAATCCAAGGAGGTGACCGAGACCGAGAAAGACATCCTGCTCAACGCCCTCGCCCTCAACGACCTCTGCGCGCGAGACATCATGACCCCGCGCAACCAGGTCATATCGCTCGATGTCGAGGACTCCTTTGACGCCAGCCTCAAAGTAGCCATCGACTCCAAGCACACACGGCTCCCGCTCGTCGAAGGCCATCTCGACCAGGCAATCGGCCTAATCCACATCAAAGACCTGCTTCAAGTGATGAAGGAGCCGGCGCCCGATCTCCGCAAAATCAAACGCGACATCGTCCCCGTGCCCGAGATGATGCCCATCGACAAACTGCTGCGCCTCTTCCTCGACAAACACGCCCACCTCGCCCTCGTCGTCGATGAGTTCGGCGGCGCCGTCGGCATCGTCACCCTCGACAACGTCGTCGAGGAAATCGTCGGCGACATCCAGGACGAGTTCGACACTGAGAAACCCGAGTTCAACCGCGTGAGCGACACCGAGTTCACCGTCGAGGGCATGCTCAACCTCTACGAACTCAAAGACCACATAGGCATAGAGATCGAGAGTGAGGAAGTCACCACCATCGGCGGCTATGTAACGCATCTCATCGGCCACCTCCCGCGCGCAGGTGAGAAAACGCGCATCGAAGACTACGAAGTCACCGCCACCAAAGTGGACCAGCGCCGCATTCATCAACTGCGTTTCAAACGCGTTGCAAAATCCGCCGGCGAAGCTGAAGAGGAAAGCTCTACTGAGAACTGAGCACTTAGCACTTCGTCCCTTGAATCCCCCCGTCCACAGACTCGGCCTCCTCCTCGTCGTCTCCGGCCCCTCCGGCTCCGGCAAGACCACTCTCTGCCGCAAAGCCTGTGCCGCAGGAGAGGCCGTCTTTTCCGTCTCATGCACCACTCGCCCCCCGCGCCCCGGCGAGGTGGACGGCAAAGATTACTTCTTCATCACCGAGACTGACTTCCTCGCACGAGTCGAGCGCGGCGAGTTCTTCGAGCACGCGCGCGTGCATGACCGCATGTACGGCACACTCAAGAGCCACGTCTTCGACAACATCCGCCGCGGCATCGACGTCATCGTCGATATCGACGTGCAAGGCGCCGAACAAGTGCGCGCCTGCACCGACGACCTCGTCGAGCGCTGCCACGTCGATGTCTTCATCCTCCCACCGAGCGAAGAAGAACTTCGTTCCCGCCTCTCTGGTCGCGGCACCGAAAGCGCCGCCGAATTTGAAAAACGAATGCACAATGCCCTCGCCGAAATGCAGCACTGGCCCAAGTACGATTACACGTTGCTAAGCAGCACCCGCGAGGACGACGATAAGAAATTCCGCGCCATCATCACCGCCGAACGGATGCGCACCAGCCTGCTGACGAAACAGGAATCAAGAATCTAAAACCTTAAACCCAAATGCCCCGCTACCTGACCACCATTGGACTTGAGGTTCATGCGCAGCTCAACACGCGCAGCAAGATGTTCTGCGCATGCGCGGCGGAGTATGGCGCGGAGCCGAACACGCTCACTTGTCCGACCTGCCTTGGGCTTCCCGGCGCGCTGCCGGTTTTGAATGAGGCGGCCATCGAGAAGACGATTCTTACCGGCATGATGCTGGGCTGCGAGACCCCGCCTGTCGTGAAGTGGGATCGGAAAAATTATTTCTACCCCGACATGCCGAAGAACTACCAGATCAGTCAGTTTGATCTGCCGCTCTGCATCGGCGGCGGCGTGCCGCTTTATGAACTGGCGTATCCCAAGGACGCACAGAAGTCCATCGCGCGACCGGGCAAAGTCGTGAAGCTCACGCGCATTCATTTGGAGGAGGATGTGGCCAAGAGCACTCACCATGAGCGCTTCACCACCATCGACTTCAACCGCGCCGGCACCCCGCTGATGGAGATCGTGAGCGATCCCGATCTCGAGAGCGCGGAGGAAGCCGTCGCCTATCTCAACTCGCTCCGCCAAATCCTCCTTTACGGCAGCGTGAGCGATGCCGACATGGAGAAAGGCCAGATGCGCTGCGACGTGAACATCTCCGTGCGCCCCGAAGGCCAGGAGGAACTCAGTGCGAAGATCGAGCTGAAGAACCTCAACTCCATGAGCGCCATCCGCCGTGCGACGAAAGCGGAGATCGAGCGCCAGATCGGCTGCCTGGAGCGCGGCGAGAAGCTCGTGCAGTCCACCCGCCGCTGGGACGACGATCGCGGCGAGACCACGCTCATGCGCACCAAGGAGGACGCGCACGACTACCGCTACTTCCCCGACCCCGATCTGCTGCCCGTGCGCACCGCAGAACTCGTCGCGCGCGCGAAGCCGCGCGTCCCCGAACTCCCGCACGAGAAGCGCGCCCGTTTCGAGCGCGATTACGGCGTCAGCGCCTACGACGCCAGCGTGCTCTCCAGCGAGCAGTCGCTCTCCGCGTATTTCGAGAAAGCCATTGCCGCCGATGTGAAAGTGCCTGGAAAGAAGATCGCCAACTGGGTGATCAACGATCTGCTCGCGGTGCTCAACGAAAGCGCGCAAAGCATCACCGACTGCCCCGTGATGCCAGAGGCGCTCTCCGCGCTCGTCGCCGCCATCGAGAGCGGCAAGATCAGCAACAACCAGGCCAAGGACGTCTTCGCCGAGATGTTCCAATCCGGGGGCAGCGCTGCCGACATCATCAAAGCGAAGGGTTTCGAGCAAGTCAGCGACACCGGCGCGCTGGAGGCAATGGTTGATCAAATCATCACCAGCAATCCCGACAAGGTCGCTGAGGTGAAGGCTGGAAACGAAAAGGCGATGAACTGGTTCACCGGTCAGGCGATGAAGATGTCGCAGGGAAAGGCGAATCCGAAGATCGTGACGGAGATCGTGCGG
>JANPIW010000159.1:0-2440 GCA_031425215.1 Verrucomicrobiaceae bacterium | reverse complement strand
TGGCTTCGAGAAACGGCAGGCCTTCGATGTCGCCCACCGTGCCTCCGATCTCGGTGATGATGATGTCGCCGCCCATTTTCTCCGCCACTTCGTCGATGCGCGCTTTGATCTCATTGGTGATGTGCGGGATGACCTGCACGGTGTTGCCGAGGTATTTGCCTTCGCGCTCCTTGGTGAGGACGCTCATGTACACCTGGCCGCTGGTGAGGTTGTTGAGCTTGGAGAGATTCGTGCTGGTGAAGCGCTCGTAGTGTCCGAGGTCGAGGTCGGTCTCCGCGCCGTCGTCGAGCACATAGACCTCGCCGTGCTGAAAGGGGCTCATGGTTCCGGGGTCGATGTTCAGGTACGGATCAAACTTCTGCATGATGACTTTCAGTCCGCGGCGTTCCAGCAGTGTGCCGAGCGCGGATGCCGCGAGTCCTTTGCCGAGAGAGCTGACCACGCCGCCGGTGACGAAGATGTATTTCATGGGGGTGAGGATGGACTGGTGGAATGATGGAGTGATGGAGTGATGAGCCGGGCTTCGATGTCGCGCGCTTGCTCGATGGTGTCAACGCCGGGGGAGAGATCGTCGGTAAGCACGACGCGGATGCGTGCGCCGTTTTCGAGGGCGCGGAGTTGTTCCAGGCACTCGGTGCGTTCGAGGAGCGACGGGGGCCAGGCGATGAATTGAAACAGGAAGCTGCGCTGGAAGCCGTAGATGCCGAGGTGGCGGAAGTGTTTCGCGCCGGCGCTCGCGTCGCGCACGAAGGGCAGGGGAGAGCGGGAGAAATAGAGCGCGTCGCCGTGAAGATCGAAGACGACCTTGACCACGTTCGCGTCCGTGATTTGCGCGGCATCGTGGATCGGCGCGGCGGCGGTGATCATGCGCACGGATGGAGCGGCGCGCATTGCTTTGGCGAGGTCGTCGATGAGCGCGGGAGAGATGAGCGGCTCGTCGCCCTGCACATTGATGATGACGCCGTGATCGGGAAAAGAACAGGCGGCCTCCGCGATGCGGTCCGTGCCGCTGGGATGATGAGGCGATGTCAAGACCGCGCGCGCTCCGAAAGACGCCGCTGCCTCCACGATGCGCTCGTCGTCAGTGGCGATGATGACATCGTCGATCTCGCGGCATTCCTGGCAGCGCTCCCAGACGTGCTGCACCAGAGGTTTTCCCGCGATGAGGTGCAGCGGCTTGCCGGGGAATCTGGTGGATCCCCAGCGCGCAGGTATGGCGGCGAGTGTGCGGGTCGGTGATGAGTCGGACAAAGGAGTGACGGCCAGGTTTGAGTCCCCATCCGCGCAGCAGGGTGGGATGCAAACGGATTCCTGATCTTTGATTCCAGGCGCGTGCGCGGGTTGCTTACGATCCAGCTTTCGAATCGCTCTGCTCAGCAAGTTTGCTGGAATGAATCACTGGATCGTCCCGCTCAGGCGGCAGCACGATTGTTTCCACGTCGATGGCCGCCATGTCAGATTGCCTCGATGGGGCTGCCGCGTGTTTTGGCTGAAGGTTTCTCACCATCCGCATGATGAGCACGATCGCAGGCATGATCAGAGCCACGAAGAACCCGATCAAGGTCACCGTGATCCCGACCATCAATGCGAACATGGCAAACAAACATCCTGCAAGAGGGGTGCGGCTTTGAATGCGAAATCCGGCCAGACGTGGCGCTGAGGAAGAATCCATGATCTAGGATACGAACCCGGTGGTTTGATCGTGCCTCTAATCCTCGGTGGAAAATCACTCCAAGCGCGAAGTCGGATCACACCAAGGCGGAGAGTTGATGAATGAGGGCAGAGGGTTGAAAGCCTGTGGTCGATACGTTCTTCCCGACGTGTGCCGGATACCCATGCCATCAATCATCAACTATTCACTCCCATGATCCTCACCACCACCGTCGGTTCCTACCCCGTCCCCGAATGGCTCAGCGCGCTGCCGAGCGAGGCCGCTGTGATTGATGCGACGCGTGTGGTGTTCGACATCCAGCGGCAGGCGGGGATAGATCTGCCGACGGACGGAGAGCTGTATCGCTTTGATGTGAACCACCCGGACACGAACGGGATGATCGAGTATTTTCTGCGCGGGCTTGGCGGCATTGATGGCCGGGTGGGGCGGGCGGAGACAGCGGCATTTCGCGCGGGGCAGGGGATGGGCTGGCGCGCGAAGCCGGCGGGCATCGCGCGCGGGCCGATCACGGAGGGTGTGCTGAATCTGCCGGAGGACTGCGCGCGCGCTGCGAAGGTGGCGGGCGGGGATTTCAAGTTCACGCTTACAAGTCCCTACATGCTGGCGCGCACACTTCTGGACGAGCATTACCACGATTTTGACGCGCTGACGATGGCTCTGGCTGATGCGCTGGCGGCGCAGGTGGGTGATCTCTCCTGCGCGTGCGTGCAGGTGGATGAGGCGAACATTCCGGGGAATTCCAAGGACGGCCCGCTGGCTGCGCGCGCG